>NZ_JAHEBC010000111.1 GCF_024642405.1 Algoriphagus sp.
GGTCCAGCAGGAGCCGATGGACAAGATGGAGCCCCTGGAATAGATGGACAAGACGGAGCAGACGGAAATTCTGCATATGAAGTCGCCCTTGCCAATGGATTCACAGGAACCGAAGTAGAATGGTTAGCATCACTTGAAGGGGCTGATGGGGAATATGTTATTTTCCAGCCTCAACAAGCAAATTCAGTTAGTTCTTCCGGGGCTAGGACATTGATAGTTGATTTTTCGGACCAATCGGGAAATGTAAGTGTTGGTTCAATATTATTCGTCAACAATGCCAGTACAACAGCCTCAGGTTATGTTCGGGTCGTAAGTAAAGAAACTGTTACTGGCATTGATGTTTTACTTGTTGAGTGGGTTGAATCCAATGAAAATGCAACGGTTGAATGGACTGCTTCAACAGAAATTATTCTGGCCGGACCGGAAGGACCTGGGGGGCCAGACAATCAGCAATTGACCTTTACTGCTTCTACCGGTGAGTTAACAATTGAAAATGGAAATACAGTAACTATTACCGACACCGATGCCACTAACGAACTGATCACTTCAGGTACTCTTAATGGAACTAACCTTGAAATCGTCGATGCAGGTGGAACTACCACAATAGACCTCTCTCCCCTAACGACCATAGAAGCTGGCCCTATAAAAGCCTTTGGAAAAGTAGCTCCAGATGGAACGGCTGTTAAAATTTCTGGTGCTACTGTATCTAGTGCCTTAGATGGTGTATATGTAATTGTATTTACCACACCAAGGCCCGACGGAGACTATATTATTCAACTTACTGGTAAAGATTTCGCAAGTCTTTCCTATGACTCTCAGGATGAAACTGGATTTACTGTTATTTCGGCAGGCAGTGGTGGTGGTGGTGGTGGTAACCGTCGACCTGTTGAGTTTATGTTCAATGTTATCGATCCATAAAAATTCTATAATTTCTTGATATCCGACAAGCAGTAGGGAAATTATAATTAAGTTTTTTTAGCTTTTTTCTAAAACTCATAAAGTCCGTTTTGCAAAAAATAAATGCAAAACGGACTTTTTTTGAAGGGAGATTAGGAAGGACTTGGTGGAATATAAATAATGTGTATATCCGCAATTCTACCAGTAAGGAGACTAATGCAATACAAAATAAGCTCAACTGTAAATTTTAGGCTGCTTCGGTCTTCGGTCATCGGTCTTCCGACCAGATAAGCAAAGAATTTAAGGTGACTGGCATCATTGCGGATAATCATATAAATAAAATAGTTTTAAATCCCCAAAAACAGTAACGAAGTCTTTTTATCGAACTTTAAAACTTTATTTAATACCCATACTTTCCTTCCCATTTCCCCTTCAAATACCTTCTTAGCTCATTCTCTCTAGCATTGTCTCCTGGATCATATAGCTTTAGATTTTTGATTTCTTCAGGCATAAATTCTTGGGCGACAAAGTTGCCGGGAAAATCATGGGAGTATTTGTAGGCCTTGCCATAGTTCAAGTCTTTCATCAACTTGGTTGGAGCATTTCTTAGGTGAAGTGGGACAGATAAATCTCCTTTTTCCCGAACTAAAGCCTGAGCCTGATTAATCGCCATATAGGAAGCATTACTTTTTGGAGAGCTCGCCAAATAGGTCACGCATTGGGATAGAATAATCCTTGATTCAGGATAACCGATCAATTTTACCGCCTCAAAACAATTGGTAGCCAAAAGGAGCGCATTCGGATTGGCATTGCCTACATCTTCAGAAGCCAAGATCACCAATCGACGGGCAATGAATTTCACATCTTCTCCCCCTTCAATCATACGAGCCAACCAATAGACTGCCGCATTGGGATCTGAACCACGAATTGATTTGATAAATGCTGAAATGATATCGTAATGCTGCTCGCCAGACTTGTCATATAGCGCCACTTTTTGCTGGGCTATCTGCATTACCTTTTCATCAGTAATGACACAGGGATCTTCGTTTATTCCATCAATAACGATTTCCAAGAGATTTAAGAGTTTCCTTCCATCTCCACCAGAGATTCGTAGCAAAGCGTCAGTTTCCTCTAGTTTAACATCCAATTTTTTCAGGTCTACATCCTTTTCCAATGCCTGATGGACCATGGCTTCCAATTCATTTTTACCCAATGAATTGAGAGTAAAAACCTGGCATCTGGAAAGCAAAGCGGCATTGACTTCAAAAGATGGGTTTTCTGTGGTAGCTCCAATCAATCGAATAATTCCTTTCTCCACGGCTCCAAGTAGCGCATCCTGTTGCGATTTATTAAAGCGATGGATCTCATCAATAAAAAGCACTACCCCCATCTGAAACTTAGCCTTTTCGATGACTTCGCGGATATCCTTTACCCCGGAACTGATAGCCGAAAGCGTGTAGAATGGAGCTTTAATTTCATTAGCAATGATATTGGCAATGGTGGTTTTTCCAACTCCAGGAGGTCCCCAAAGAATTAGAGAGGGTACATTACCCGACTTGATCGCTTTAAATAAAAATGAATTGGGGGAGGATAAATGCTCTTGGCCAATCAGATCTTCCAATCGGATAGGACGCATTCTTTCTGCCAGCGGAGTATTGTTCATTTTTCAGAATCTAAATTCAAAAGCCAAGATACGGAGAAAAGAAAAAAGGCCTTACATGGCCTTCATTAATGACATTTTTTGTCAAATTAATAACTATTCAAATATAGAAATATTAGTAAGTGGTTTTGAACTAATATGGACAGTGATAATACATATGTTTGATAAATCAACAATTAAATAAATAATCCTAAACTGCTTAAAAAGCACTTCTCTTATGCTTTTATTACCTAGTTCAGGCACAATTCTGCCAGATTCAGGAAAAGTTGAAATTAATGTCTCTTTCGAAAAAATCTGATCAATTAGCTTGTCAGCAAATTTCGGAGATAATGGCAAGTAATATTCCCTAATTGAGTAGACATCTTCTATTTCTTGCTTCGCCCACTTTATTTTGACCATTCTTGAATCATCTTTTTAGCTTCTTCAGAAGTATAAGATTCATCTTTATTCGCTTGGCCAATTCCAATTTCAATTTTGTTTAACAGCAAAAGTTTATCCATTAAGTCATCAATTGAAAATTCCTTTGGCATACTTTTTACAGCTTCCAACACTTTTTCTCTCGTAATCATAGATTTATCTTTTATGAAATATAAGTATTCAAAACGAGAAATAGAATGTTAAAGGTTCTCAAAAAATCTTTACAAATCTGATATCCTCTTCCTAAACTCTTCCAGCTGATCATCATCGAAATCATGATGGGTAACAAATCGAACTAAATCAGGCCCAAATTTGACTGCTTTAATACCTTTTTCATTTAGTTTTTTCAAAAAGAACTCAGGAGTAATCCCATCCAATCTGGCAATGGCAATATTCGTTGCTACCGGTAATACCTCTGGCACAAAAGATTTTTTCAATAGCATTTCTCCCAACGTTCTGGCTCGAGCATGATCTTCTTTCAAACGATCAATGTGATGATCTAAGGCATAAATTCCTGCAGCTGCCAAAAAACCTGCTTGGCGCATTCCTCCACCCATTACTTTCCGGATTTTTCTAGCTCTTTTAATATCTACCTTCGAACCCAATAATACTGAACCTACAGGGCAACCAAGCCCTTTGCTCAAGCAAATGGAAATCGTATCAAATTGTGCTCCCCATTCGGATGGATTTTCTCCAGTTTCCACTAAAGCATTAAAAAATCTAGCACCATCCAAATGAAGCTTTAACCTATATTCTTCACAGACTTTCTTAATTGGAATCACTTCATCCAAGGTATAAATACTTCCACCGCCCTTATTCATGGTATTCTCCAACGAAACCATAGTAGTTTCGGGAGCATGAATATCATCTGGGTTGATGGATGCTCCTACTTGGGAAGCTGTTATTTTCCCTAAATCTCCCTCCAACAATTTCACTGATGCCAAGGAATTTGCCATAATGCCTCCACCCTCATACAAGTAAATATGAGAGTATTTATGACAGATTACCTCTGTTTGAATTCTGGTATGAAGTCGAATTGCGATTTGATTTGTCATTGTTCCGGAAGGACAAAAGAGTGCCGCTTCCTTTCCGAAGATGCCCGCAATTTTTTCTTCCAGAGCCAAAACAGTGGGATCTTCACCAAAAACATCATCTCCTATTGGAGCTGAAAACATGGCTTCTCTCATCCCTTGGGTTGGCTTAGTGACAGTATCACTACGTAGGTCAATGATCATTTTTTGAAATACTTAGATTTAGAACTTTGTGATGGACTTAGGGTTTTTATTGCTTTGGCAGCTTCTATGGGTCGATCAGTTGCCAAAATATCAGCTCCATTTTGTATAAAACTGGCGTAAATCTGATCTACTCGGGCTTCTGCACTTTGATCCAAATTACCCAAAACTCCCAAAATAGTGAATACGCCTCTCTCGTGTAATGCTTGATTAAACTCTCTTGGCCTTTCCGCAACCCCAGTAAATGCAATAACCCTCGTCCAAGGGATTCCGGTTTCGTCCATTCGCTTAATTTCCTCCATATTTCTGATAGTCACAGAAAGCATCACATCCGGTGCCAAATAATGGAGCTTTTTCGCTGCTGGGAAAGTGTAGGAAATTAATGCAGCATGGCCTTCAGAGCCGGTTTTTCTAACAGCCTCAATGATCTTCTCGAATGGAACTGATCGCTTGATATCTACAGTCAAAAGTGCTTTGCCTTTGGACCAAAGCAAGGCTTTTTCCAAAGTTGGAATTTTAAAAGAAGTCAATTCTCCATTTAAATCTTCCAGATAAAGAGATTCAATGTATTCAAAAGTAACCTCTTCCACTTTCCCTGTTCCATTGGTGGTTCTGTCCAATTCATCATCATGCATCAAAACCAAAACTGAATCCTTGGTCATCGCCACATCCAATTCTATGATGGCTGGGGTATCTTTTAATACATTTTCAAATGTCTCGATTGCATTTTCTGGAAATCCGGGGTACGGTCCTCCACGATGAGCCGAAACCATCGGGATTCGATCTGCTGACCAAGTATAAAAATCTGTCGCAGTTCCAATTCCTTCTAAATCAATGTAATTGCCGGTTTTTTCCCGACTTAATAAAGCAAGGTTAGAGGTATCATTCTCTTGACTCGACTCTGATGTACAAGCACTGATAAAAATGAGGAGGAGTACAAAGTAGAAAAATTTATTTCTCATCCTTTTTTCCTTCTTTTTTGAAAATAAAATCCAACCCACTACTTCTCTTATTAAATATTTCCTCCATGTCTTTTAACTCCAGATTTAGTGCTTTTGTGGATATCTGAATTTCGATTAATGAAATCAAAAGTGAAACCAGCAATGAAGCCATACTTCCTACAAATACCCAGTTAGCTGCTACAGTGTAACCTCGAAAAAGCAAATACATACAAACGATGCACAATAAAAAACTAAAAACCCCAAAGAGCTGCATGTTTTTGATGAGCGTAAGACGTCGCCTTAGATTATGGATTTGCTCCACGATGATTTCTTGATCCGGTCCTTTGATATAGTTTTTATGCAGCCCACGGATTAGGCTGGCAATCGCCAAAAATCGATTGGTAAAAGCCAGCATCAATAAAGTAATTGCTGAAAAAAGTAAGGCTGGTGTTGAAAGTTGAAGTTCCATAGGTTTTATAAAGCTGCTTAAAGATCACTCAAAATTCCTGAAATGAAAAAAGCCTGTCCTTTTCAGAACAGGTCTATTTCAAATTATTTAATTCTCAATTTAATTTTCTTAAGCAACTTCCCCCAATACCACTAATTTTTCCAGTGTAGGAGATTCTGAGCCACCTTTTGGTTCAATAGTGATGGCAAAAGCTCCTGCTTGAGCTACAGCCTGCATTTGTTGCAACGTAAATTTCTCGCCTGGATTTACCAGACCAATTCCTATCGGACCGTCATCTCCAATCGCCCAAAGTTGATAGTCAAATTCATCACTCAATGAGTTTAGATTATTCACAGCTACAAAGACCTCATTGGCACCTTGATCCCAGAAGACATCTACTTTGGCATCTTTCTGCATCTCAAAGCCTTCTCCTTTCATCTCCACCCGCTTATAATCACCAGCGACGATTTTATCGAGTTGTGAATCCTTTTGCTCGTAATCCAATTTGACCTGATTCAGATTATCTGCCATTACATTTTGCTCTTGCATGAGAGCCGTGAATTGCTGATCTCTCTCATAAAACTTATTCGCATAGAATAATGCCGTTGCAGATGCAAGGATTGCGACAATGGAAGCTGCCACTGCAAAAGGTTTCCAAGGAGACATTTTCACCACTTTCGCTCCCACTGATGCAGGAGTTGGATTAGGTTTTGATGTTTCTTCTTTTCTAAATTCTGATTCCAAACTGGAAAAGATATTATCTTTTACCCTCGCGGAAGGCTTACTCCCAGTCAGCTCATCAAAGGCAAACATAGCCTCTTCCAGCTCATCCAGTTCTTTTTTGATTTCAGGATATTGCTTTGATAAGGCCAGAACCTCCTCACGCTCCCGCTCATTGAGCTCTCCCAGAAGGAAAAGCTCCAATTTGCCTGATGCTATGTATGATTGAATATCCACTAGATTCTGTCTAAATTCTTTTTCAAAACTTGTAATGAAGCTCTCACTCGAGACTTGACGGTTCCGAGAGGAATTTCAAACTCCTCCGAAATTTCCGAATGGGTATATCCTTTAAAGTAAATATACTCAATAATAAAACGCTGATCTTCATTGAGTTGATCCATCAACTCCCTGACCCCAATGGTATCTGTCTGTTCTACAGTCCCTGATTTGCTCTCCATTCCATATACGAAGTCATCAATAGTGTTGGTCTTACTGGATTGTGAAATTTCTTTTGACCTCAGTTTATCAATCGCTGAATTCCTGCAAATATTGGCCATCCAAGTATATAATCTGCCTTTTGATTCATCATAGAAATCGATTTTCTTGATGATTTTAACAAAAGAATCGTGAAAAACCTCTTCAGCAATATCTGAATCATGAACGATCCTCGAAATTACCGCAAAGAGTGCACGTGAATACTTCTCATAAAGATAATCCGTGGTTTTTCTGTCTTTTGCCCTAAGCCCGGCTACTAATTGTTCTTCCTCCAATAGTTGGTAGTTTACATTGGGTTTCCCCTAAAAGTAAAACACAAGACCGAATGTTTTCAGTCTTGTGTCTTTTATTTTTATAATAGCTTATTTTTTATAAATGAATCACTTCATCATAAGCTGCAGCTGCAGCTTCCATCACTGCCTCAGACATGGTGGGGTGAGGGTGAACAGTTTTGATCAATTCATGACCGGTTGTTTCAAGCTTGCGAATCGCCACGATCTCTGCAATCATCTCAGTGACATTGGCTCCAATCATATGCGCACCAAGCAACTCCCCATATTTCTTATCAAACACCAATTTTACAAAACCATCTTTTGCACCAGCAGCTGATGCTTTTCCAGATGCAGTGAATGGGAATTTACCAATTCTCAATTCATATCCTGCTTCTTTTGCTTTTGCTTCAGTCATACCAACGGAGGCAATCTCTGGAGAGCAATAGGTGCAGCCCGGAATATTTCCGTAATCCAAAGGATCTGGAGAATGTCCTGCAATTTTCTCTACGCATATGATACCTTCTGCAGATGCTACGTGTGCCAATGCCGGACCTGGAATTACATCCCCAATGGCATAATATCCTGGCATATTTGTTTTGTAGTATTCATCTACCTTGATTTTGCCTTTGTCAACCAAAATTCCCACATCTTCCAATCCAATATTCTCTAGATTTGAAACCACGCCTGCTGCAGAAAGCACAACATCACATTCTAAAGTTTCTTCTCCTTTTGATGTCTTAACGGTCACTTTACAACCAGTACCTTTCGTATCTACCGCAGTAACTTCAGAAGAAGTCATGATGGTCATTCCGGATTTTTTATAGATTTTCTCCAAAGCTTTGGATACTTCCACATCTTCCACTGGCACAATTCTATCCATGTATTCTACGATAGTCACTTCTGTGCCGATAGAAGCATAAAAATAAGCAAACTCAACTCCAATTGCTCCAGAACCCACTACAACCATTTTTTTTGGTTGCTTCTCTAATGTCATTGCTTTTCTATATCCGATGATTTTTTTATCATCGATTTTCATTGATGGTAATTCACGGGAACGCGCACCAGTCGCTATAATAATATTGTCCGCCGAATAGACTGTCTTCTTTCCATCTTTATCGGCTACTTCAACTTTCTTTCCAGCCTGAATTTTACCCCAGCCAGAAATGACTTCAATTTTATTTTTCTTCATCAAAAAAGTAACGCCTTTGCTCATTCCATCTGCCACGCCCCTACTACGCTTTACCATTCCTTCGAAATCAGCCTTTGCCTCTTTTACTGAGATCCCATAATCAGCTGAATGATTGATGTATTCAAAAACCTGTGCACTTTTCAACAATGCTTTGGTTGGAATACAGCCCCAGTTAAGGCAAATACCACCGAGCTCCTCTGCTTCTATGATAGCAGTTTTCAAACCGAGTTGGGAAGCACGTATCGCAGCCACATAACCACCTGGCCCGCTACCTAACACAATCAAATCAAATTTGGTCGAAGACATATCTAAATATTGGATTAAAACGAATTGAAACTATGCAAAAATAGACCTTTTGGCTTCAGAAAAAAATTTGTTGTAGTCTCCAAAAATGTAAATGATTCCGTAATAAGCGTTCAAAAAGATTTCAGAAAAAAGAGAATTCTACCAAATCTGATAATACTTTAATTTTATTTTACAAAATCAATTTTTCAAAGAAAATACAATGGAAGAAGCGTAAAATCCAAAAGCCTTTGCTTTTCAAATCGGAAACTTTGGGTTTTTTTCTAATTTTGGCAAAACAAAATTTTAGAACCAATGGGATTACTTTCGGGAAAAACAGCTTTGATCACCGGTGCCTCTAAAGGAATCGGAAGAGCCATTGCGATCAAATATGCTCAGGAAGGCGCCAACGTGGCCTTCACTTTTTTATCCAGTGTAGAAAAAGGCCAAGCACTTGAGGGTGAATTGGCTGCTTTTGGAATAAAAGCAAAAGGATACCGATCTGATGCTTCCGACTTCAAAGCCGCTGAGGAATTAGTCAATAGTGTTGTTGCCGATTTCGGCGGATTGGATATTTTGATCAATAATGCCGGAATCACCCGAGACAATTTATTGATGAGAATGACCGAGGAATCTTGGGATGAAATCATGAACGTGAATTTAAAATCCTGCTTTAACACCGTCAAAGCCGCAACCCGTACCATGATGAAAGCGAAAGCTGGATCCATCATTAACATGACTTCAGTGGTAGGCGCTAAAGGAAACGCCGGCCAGGCAAATTACGCAGCGTCCAAAGCCGGAATCATTGGCTTCACCAAATCCGTAGCTTTAGAATTAGGTTCTAGAAACGTACGTTGTAATGCTATTGCTCCAGGGTTCATAGAAACTGAAATGACAGATGCATTGGATGAGAAGACTGTTCAAGGCTGGAGAGAAGGAATCCCAATGAAACGGGGAGGAAAAGCGGAGGAGGTAGCTGATGCTTGTGTATTCTTAGGCTCAGAGATGAGTAGCTATATTTCAGGTCAGGTGCTGCATGTCAATGGAGCGATGTATACCTGATAGATTTGAGACATATGAATTAAGATATAAGATTTAGGAAAAAATTGCGGCTGAAGAGATTCAGCCGTTTTTTTTTCTCTGAGGTGTCATTTCGAAGGAGGGACACCTCAGAGTTCAAAAATATCAATCTTTTCCTAAGAAAGGATATCTATAATCCTCTGGAGAGACAAATGTTTCTTTGATGGTACGAGGAGAAACCCAACGAAGTAAGTTGATCATAGAACCTGCTTTATCGTTTGTTCCTGAAGCTCTTGCACCTCCAAATGGCTGTTGACCTACTACCGCTCCAGTAGGCTTATCATTGATATAGAAGTTTCCAGCTGCATTTTTCAACTTGGTCGTTGCCAATTCAATGGCATAGCGATCCTGAGAGAAAATAGCACCTGTTAAAGCATAAGGACCAGTTTGATCTACTAATTCTAATGCTTCCTCAAAATGCTCTGAATTGTAAACATAAATCGTCAAAACTGGACCGAAAATTTCCTCGCACATTGTAGTGAACATAGGATCTTGAGTCAATATAACGGTAGGCTCGATAAAGTAACCTTCAGATTTATTAAAGTTGCCTCCGGAAATGATTTCAACACCTTCAGCATCTTTTGCTTTAGTGATATAATTCGAAATTTTATCAAAAGCTTTCTCATCAATTACTGCATTGATAAAATTGGTAAAATCTTCAGTTCCACCCACGGTCATTGTGGCAAGATCTTCTAACATATATTTCTTAACATCCTCCCAAATATTAGATGGGATATATGCTCTAGAAGCGGCAGAACACTTCTGTCCTTGATATTCGAAAGCTCCTCTAACCAAACCGACTGCAACCGCTTTTGGGTTTGCTGACTTATGAGCAATTACAAAATCCTTCCCTCCGGTCTCACCTACAATTCTTGGGTAGGATTTGAATTTATTGATATTGGCCCCAATTTCTTTCCATATATGCTGGAAAACGCCCGTAGATCCAGTAAAATGGATACCTGCAAAATCAGGATGCTTGAATATAATATCTCCGGCAACTGGACCTTCAACGTAAATCAAATTGATGACACCATCAGGAACACCCGCTTCTTTAAAAACTTCCATCAAGACATTCGCAGAATAAATCTGGGTATAGGCAGGTTTCCAAACAATCGTATTCCCCATCATCGCGGCTGAGGTAGGAAGATTACCTGCAATAGCAGTGAAATTGAAAGGAGTTAAGGCAAAAATGAAACCTTCGAGCGGACGCTGCTCTAATCTATTCCATACACCATTTCCTGATACAGGTGGTTGCTGAGCATAAATTTCAGTCATATACTTTACGTTGAAACGCAAAAAATCAATGAATTCACATGCTGCATCAATTTCCGCTTGCATGGCATTCTTGGATTGACCCAACATGGTCGCTGCATTAATTTTTGATCTATAAGGACCTGCGATCAAGTCTGCTGCTTTTAAGAAAATGGCAGCCCTTTGCTCCCATGCCATATTTTCCCAGGCATGTTTTGCTCCTAAAGCTGCATTGATTGCCTGCTCTACATGAGAAGCATCTCCTTCATGAAAATAACCAAGAATATGTTTGTGATCATGAGGAGGAGACATTGGATGTTTATTACCTGTTCTAATTTCCTCTGAACCAATGTACATTGGCACATCAACTTGCATCGCTCTTGCTGTTTTAAGAGCTGCTTGCAATTCCTTTCTTTCCGGACTTCCGGGAGCATAAACTTTTACCGGCTCGTTTACCGGATTGGGAACATTAAAAAAACCTTTAAGCATGATATCTGGGGTTATGATTTTCTGTTGTTGGCAAAGATAACCAACAGGATTTTATTGACTAGTTATTTTGGTAACAAAAGCATTTACAATATACTTTCCAATTCTTTGAGGTGGGAAATGGTATAAGTTGGATTTATTTCAGTTTCTTTTCCATCAGGATTAAAATAAACCTGATCAATTGATGCATTTTTTGCACCCAAAATATCCGAGTTTGGATTATCTCCAATCATGATACATAACTCTGGGCTTGTCTCTAATTGTTCCATCGCATGATGAAATATCCTTGGATCAGGTTTTTTGTGGCCGGTTGTTTCCGAGGTGACAATTAAATCAAAATATTGATCCAAACCGGATGATTTCATTTTCTTCGCCTGAGATTCATTAAAACCATTTGTAATCACATGCAGCGGATATTTCTTTTTCAAATAAGTCAAAATCTCATTTGAATATGGAAATACATGTGGTTTGGAGGA
>NZ_JAHEBC010000415.1 GCF_024642405.1 Algoriphagus sp.
GGAAAGTTTTTGAATTATAATCGGGAATTTTATGATTCATTCCGACCACTATTCCATTGCATATCCTTCCAATATTTTAAACCTTTGCCGTCGATTTTAAATACCTTATGTCCAAAAAAAAGAATATTGAAAATAAAATACTTGATTCAGCATATAAGCTATTTTTAGAAAAGGGATACAGGCACACCACCATGGATGAGATAGCCTTGGATTTGGGAATGAGTAAAAAGACACTTTACAAATATTATCCGGGTAAACTCGAGTTGCTGGAGGCTTCCTTTAAGGTGCTGAAGTTGAAGATGAGCTCAAAAGTGGAGGCAATTCTTGAAAATAAATACATTTCCTTTCCGCTCAAGTTAAAATCCATGCTCACGGTGGTAGCGACACATTTGGCTCCGATCAATCCTGAATTATTTGAAGATTTAAGAGAACATGCAAAAGAGGTCTGGGAAGAAATGCGCCTTTATATCAACGAATCTGCCTATTTGAGATTTTATAGGCTGATTAAGCAGGGAGTGGAGCAAGGATTGGTCAATCCAAAAATCAATATCAACCTAGTGGTCATGCTTTATGCTTCGGCCATTCAGTCACTTTTGGATCCAAAATTCCTGAGCCAGTTTCCGGAAACTATGCAAAAGGGAATGAAGCTTTCACCCTCAGATATCTTCGACCAAACAGTTTCAGTAATATACAATGGGATACTGACGGAGGAAGCCAGGAATGAATTTGCCAATGCGTGATTTCTGCTTCGGCTGATTTCCCTATCTTTGCGGCCAGAAATAATGGAATTTTAATTTTATTTCACCCGTTTACGATTCAGATTTCCCGCATGACATGAGCAATAAAAATTTTAAAAGATATACGATTACCTCAGCCCTTCCCTATGCCAATGGGCCCTTGCATATTGGTCATTTGGCGGGATGTTACATTCCTTCAGACATTTATGTCCGCTATTTGAGAAGTTTAGGAAAAGATGTGGCTTACATCTGTGGATCGGACGAGCATGGAGTGGCTATCACCATAAAAGCAAAAAAAGAAGGCAAGACTCCTCAACAAATCGTGGATCATTACCATGAAATCATGAAAGGAAGTTTCAAGGAATTTGGGATCAGTTTTGATCATTATTCCCGAACTTCAGCACCTATTCATCATGAAACAGCTCAGGGATTTTTTAAAGATTTGTATGAAAAAGGAGAGTTTTTAGAGCAAAGTACGGAACAGTATTTTGATGAAGAAGCTGGACAGTTTTTGGCGGATCGATATATCGAAGGAACTTGCCCTAAATGTGGAAATGACCATGCCTATGGCGATCAATGCGAAAAGTGCGGGAGTTCATTGAGTCCTACGGAGCTGATCAATCCAAAATCTAAATTAAGTGGAAGAACTCCGGTCTTAAAGGAGACCAAGCATTGGTTTTTGGACTTGGCAAGGTATCAACCCTTCTTAAAAAAATGGATTCTAGAGGATCATGAAGAGGACTGGAAAAATAATGTGTTGGGCCAATGTCGATCTTGGTTAGAGGCTGGCGATGGTTTGCAGGCTAGATCTATGACTAGGGATTTGGATTGGGGAATCAAAGTTCCACTTCAGGATGCCGAAGGTAAAGTACTTTATGTCTGGTTTGATGCTCCGATCGGATACATTTCTTCTACCAAAGAATGGGCAGCGGAAAAAGGAATTGATTGGGAACCTTACTGGAAAGATGAGGATACGAAACTGGTTCACTTTATCGGCAAGGATAACATCGTTTTCCATTGCATCATTTTCCCGGCTATTCTGAAAACCCATGGAGGATATGTGCTTCCCGATAATGTGCCTGCAAATGAATTTCTCAATCTGGAAGGAGATAAAATTTCCACATCCAGAAACTGGGCAGTGTGGCTACATGAATATTTGGAAGAATTTCCGGGAAAGCAGGATGTACTTCGATATGTTTTGACTGCAAATGCTCCCGAAACCAAGGATAACGACTTTACCTGGAAAGATTTCCAAACTAGAAACAATTCAGAATTGGTTGCCATTTATGGAAACTTTGTAAATCGAGCAGTAGTGCTTACTCACAAATATTACAAGGGAGTCATTCCTTTGAGAGGCGAGTTGACAGGATACGATGAAGAGGTTTTAGCCGCGTTGGCAGAGTTTCCGGATAAAATAGCTTCTTCATTAGAGCGGTACCGATTTAGAGAAGCTTTGGGAATTGTGATGGATTTAGCGAGACTGGGCAATAAATATCTAGCTGATACGGAACCTTGGAAAGTTATTAAAACAAATGAGGCTCGAACTGCGACTATTCTAAATATAGCCTTGAATATAGCCGCGAATCTAGCCATTGTATCAGAACCATTCCTTCCATTTACTGCAGGTAAACTGGTGGATTTATTCGGGATCAAAAATATTGATTGGTCCGTAGCAGGTCAGTCAGAATTATTAAAAGCAGGAACAGCTCTTGGAGAAATGGGATTGCTATTTGAAAAAATTGAAGACGAGGTTGTAGAAAAACAAGTACAAAAACTGATGGATGCAAAAAAAGAAAATGAACTGGCAAGTGCTCAAGTTCCAGCAATGAAAGAAATTATCTCTTACGATGATTTTGCAAAGCTTGATATGCGTGTAGTTACTATTTTGGAGGCAGAAAAAATGCCTAAATCAAAGAAACTTCTGAAACTAAAAGTAGATACTGGCCTTGGTCAAAGAACAGTATTAAGCGGTGTTTCGGAGCACTTTGAACCTGAATTTTTAATTGGAAAGCAGGTAACCATGTTAATCAACTTGGCGCCAAGAAAGATGATGGGGATAGATTCGGAAGGAATGATTCTGATGGCAGAAGATAAAGATGGAAAATTGAAACTTTTGATGCCACATGAGCGTACGGCGAGTGGATCGGGAATATCTTAAATGTTTAATGAACAATGGTCAAATTCAATTTTCAAATCAGGAATCTCAGACATGGAAATTGAAATTTGACAATTAGTAATAGACCCAATTGATTAAATTCGATTGGGTTTTTTAAAGAATTTTTATGGAAAAGAAATATGATTTAGAAGAACGATTAGTTCGGTTTGCTGGAGAAAGCATAAAATTTTGTAATTCTTTGGGTGATTCCTTTGCCGAAAACCATTTGAGAAATCAATTAATTAGATCCTCAACTGG
>NZ_JAHEBC010000416.1:0-2183 GCF_024642405.1 Algoriphagus sp.
GTTCAATGGGAATCCTTCCCTGGCGAAGTGCTGGATACTAGTGATGTGGAGATGTTAAAAGCAGAATTACTTCCGACTTCTTTAGGTTATGATCAATATCAATTGGTAACTGGAAAAACTCCTCCTTTTGAAAAAGGAGAATCATTGGATGTTTTAGCGAATGGTGAAATGAATTATACTTTGAAAGGTATTCACGCCAAAGTTTCTGTGAAATGGGCTTTTCAAGCGCCTGAAGGTACGGCAGATACTCATTATAGCATCATGCGTGGAACAAAAGCTAACCTAATTATCCGGCAAGGAGAGGAGGAGAAATACAAACCTGTTTTATATGTAAAGTTGTTGGATGGTCAGGAAGAAGAATTAAAAAACTCTATAAATACAGCTCTTCAGGAAAATTACCCAGGAATCAGTCTTTCAAAATTGAGTAATGGAGAATTCAAAATAGAGGTTCCGGACTCCTATTCCGTTGGACATGAAGCACATTTTGCCCAAGTCACTGAAAACTATTTGAAGTTCTTTAAGCAAGGCGAAATGCCAGATTGGGAAGTGCCAAATATGATTGTGAAATACTATACTACAACATTAGCTTTTGAAAAAGCCCAATAAAAATAATAAACCTTACAAACAGTGAGGTTTTTTTTATGTTTAACAAGTAGATGTATTATCTACGTTAATTAAAACATCAACTTATTATTTTAATCTATAATCGGGAGCTTTTCACTCTCATCAAA
Organism: Algoriphagus sp.; assembly: GCF_024642405.1. Classification (GTDB taxonomy): domain Bacteria; phylum Bacteroidota; class Bacteroidia; order Cytophagales; family Cyclobacteriaceae; genus Algoriphagus. The sequence continues at coordinate 732 of NZ_JAHEBC010000416.1, forward strand.
TATCATGAAAAATTTAATTTTTAAGAATGGAGATCAATTACCAATCATTGGACTAGGTACTTGGAAAAGTGAGCCAGGAATAGTGAAACAGGCTGTTTTTTGGGCGATCGAAACTGGATATCGCCATATTGACTGCGCTTCAATTTACCAAAATGAAAAAGAAGTAGGTGAAGGAATAGCAGAAGCAATTAAGAAAGGACTCGTAAATCGTGAAGATTTATTCGTGACTTCAAAGCTCTGGAACAATTCTCATAAATATGAAGATGTCGGACCTGCTTTGGAAAAATCATTGGAAGATTTAGGCTTAGAATATGTGGATTTATATTTGGTTCATTGGCCAATTGCCTTTAAAAGAGGGATAGGTTTTGCAAAAACACGAGATGAATTCTACACATATTTAGAGGTGCCTTTAACCCAAACTTGGGAAAGCATGCAAGCAATTAAATCTAAGGGTTTGGCTAAGCATATTGGAGTTTCAAATTTTAATCAAACAAAGCTCCGGGAAATTATGAGTATCGGAGGGCAATTGCCTGAAATGAATCAAGTTGAAATGCATCCGTTTTTACCTCAAAAGAGCTTAGTTCAATTTTGTAGGGAAAATGGGATTCTGATGACAGCATATTCACCTTTGGGTTCTCCTGATTCAAGAAATGAATCTCATAAAAACGATCCTGTATTATTAAAAAATCCTTTAATAAAACTTATTGCCAAAAAACATGGAATAAGTGAAGGGCAAGTTTTAATTGCCTGGTCAGTTGCTAGAGATATCGCAGTAATCCCAAAATCGGTAAATAAAGGAAGGATAAAAGAGAATCTTGAATCTATAAATGTTAAACTGGATCAAAAAGATTTAATAGAATTAGATGATATAGGAGTTGACTTTCGATTTATTGATGGATCATTTTTCACCGGTCCTGAAAGTCCTTATAAACTTTCAGATTTATTTGAATGAAAAAAGCCCGAAAGTTCGGGCTAGATTTTATTCTTCAATTTCCAATACCTCCAATATATCAGCTAATTCATCAAAGTCTTTTAAGCCTGGTTTTATTTCTTTTCCACCCTCAAGGACTATTCCTTTTAAATTCAATGAATCTATTAAACTGAGAACATTGTCAGGAGATAAGCCCGCACCTAATATCACTTCGCAAGATTCGGTTAGTTTGGAAATGACTTCCTTATCATTTTCTGTTAATGGATCGTCATTTGAAGTAATATGGAAAAGGATTCCTTCTTTTTTCAAAATTGAGGCAACATCTTCTTCCATATGTCTTACTTCCGCAAGATCCTTTTTATAGATGGGATTAAATCCAGCAGATTTTAATGAAACCAAATCGTCTATTCTAGTATGTTCTACCCAGGTTATGGAAGGGTAACTTTTTAATATTTCGAGGGCATCTTTGGCAGATAATGTATTAAACTCTCCGACAAATTCAAGTCCAGAAACCCACCCAG
>NZ_JAHEBC010000416.1:2193-3145 GCF_024642405.1 Algoriphagus sp.
CAGTTATTTCCTGGAATTGTGAAGGTGTCACATGTTTTTCAGAATTATCTTCGAGTGCAAATCCAATTAGATCTACATACATTCCAGCACAATATCTGGCATCGCTAAGATTAGTTATACCACTTATTTTTACAAAAGTTCCTAAAGCCATTTCTCGTTTTTTATTGATGTAAAGGTAATCAGGATGATTGGGCTAGGAAAAATAAAAAGCAATAATGTTATAAGTACTCAGAAAGGTAAAATAGGATATAAAGTGTAATTTTAGACTTTAATTGATTAATGAATAGACTTACTCCTTTTATTCTTTTCATAATAATTATCTCAGTTTTGGGTTGTAACCGTGAAATTGAAGAAGACCCAATTGATTTCGGTTTTGATTATCAGCCTTTGGAAGTTGGAAATTTTTGGATTTACTCAGTAGACCAGATAATCTATTTTGGAGAAAATGATTCAGAGGAAGACAGCTTTTTTTATAGAGATAGCATTATCTCTTTTTATATCAATGAGGCGGGCGAACAGGTTTTTATTATAGAAAGAAGTAAATCTTATGATCAATCGAATTGGAGTCCAATAGAGAATTATACCATGCTTATTAGAAGGAATTCTCTCATTAGAACAATTCAAAATCAACCTTCAGTGGCTTTGGTTTTTCCTCCAAATGAAGGAGTAAGTTGGGATTCTAATATCTATCTTGAGTCTCCAGAGGATGAATTTGAAATTAAATTCTTTCCTGGAAGCCCGAATATGATTCAGATCGATCAGGAAGAGGCAGATGATTTAATTACATATAGAGATAATCGATACGAGGTTTTCCAGAAGGGTGTTGGGTTGATTGAGGATTATGAGGAAGTGTTGACTTATTGTGCACGAAACGATTGTTTGGGAAATCAGTTAATAGATGGTGGAACGAAAACACATTTGAAAATTACCGAATATGGTAAATAATAAATTT
>NZ_JAHEBC010000112.1:0-4718 GCF_024642405.1 Algoriphagus sp.
CCGATGTGTGGTTGCTGAGTCCTGATGATACGCAAGAAATAGATATAGTGGAAGCCTATGGAGGACAGTACTCAGAGAGTGCGGGGGCAGCGCATACTTGGTATGAAAAGCGAATTCACATCAGTCATCACGTATTCATCCGTAACCCTTTTGCTGATTATCAGCCAACCGACGCCGGAAGCTGGTACTATGACGGCAGCACGATTTGGAGGGAAGAATACCATCGATACGGAGTTTACTGGCGAGACCCTTGGCATCTGGAGTATTACATCGATGGTAAATTGGTTAGGACAGTTACAGGGAAGGATATGATCGATCCTAAGTTTTATACGAATAGCGAAGATCCAGGAAATACTGCAAAGGATACCCGAACTGGCTTAAGCAAGGAAATGGACATCATCATCAATACCGAAGATCAGACCTGGAGATCTACGCCGGCTTCGGGCAAAAAATCAGATACCTACACCCCTACAGATAGCGAACTGGCGAAGACTGAAGATCACACGTTTAAAGTGGATTGGATTCGGGTTTTTAAGCCTGTAGCGAAGTAATAAAGTGTTTTGGTAAGTGTTCTAAGCTCATAAAGACTTTATTACTTTTGGGAGAGACTATTCTAAATAAGTAAGGCTTATCTTTTGATATTTTGTAAAATTTATATTTGATGGAGATTTTAACCACCAGATCAAATAGAATGGTAGATGAATGTTGAAGAGTTCTGAATAAGAGAAAAATTTAAAATCGGACATGCCTTTAACTAACTCAACCTAAAAATTGAGTTTAGAAATTTTTTTAAAAGGCTTTTCAACTTGTATGAAAGGTAGTTTTTTCTATACGCTTCTTGCGTCAGACAAGAAAATAATTAGTAGGATATTTTTATTTTTGAATTTAAATGCGACTTATTTTTAGTCATTCAGATTAATTAGGAGAGTTTAATTTATAACCTATAAATAAGACATAAAAAAAGCCATCCGAATTAACGAATGGCTTGTGGGCCCACCTGGGCTCGCCCCGACAGTTGTCGCGGGTAGGGACCACCTAAGTAAATTTCATATACCTATTTAATGGTTTCAAGTAAACACAAGATGTAACTAGTTTTGGAGGTTATTTTCAAGATGTTTAAAAAAAACAAAACCCCGAATACAATTAAGTAAACGGGGTTTTAGTGGGCCCACCTGGGCTCGAACCAGGGACCACCTGATTATGAGTCAGGTGCTCTAACCAACTGAGCTATAGGCCCAAAGTTTCTACCTATTGTTTTTTGACTTCTATAAAGCTTGAAACCTTGGTTTTGGGAGTGCAATGTTACATATTTGAAGTAATATAAACAACACTAATTGTGCATGAAAAACGTTCCTGATGCTGATTTTTTGATTTTTGATCTTGGAAATGTAATTGTTGATATCGACTACAGAAAATCTTTGGAATTAATAAAAAAGGAACTTCCTGAAAATCATCATGATAAGACTGAACAATTTTACCTAACTGATTTTCATAAAAAATATGAGAAAGGAGAAATAAATTCTACCACTTTTAGAAATGAAGTAAGGGAATTTTTCCAACAAGACTGGAATAATGAGAAAATTGATGAATTGTGGAATTCTCTTTTGAATAATATTCCACCTGAAAGGATCGAACTTATTTCCAAATTAAAAGAAAAATACACTCTTGGGATTTTGAGTAATACCAATGAGATACATATTGAAGCTGTTTATAAAATGTTACATAAAGATTTTGAACTGAAAAATTTCGATTCACTTTTTCATCATGTTTTCCTAAGTCATGAGATGGGATTATCTAAACCCTCTCCCGAAATTTATTTATCTATGCTTGATCAGTTAGGAGCTAAACCCGAGCGAGTGGTATTCTTTGATGATTTGGAAGCAAATGTAAAAGGAGCAGCTTCAATAGGGATCCAAGCTGTACATGTGACCGGACCTCATGTGATTTTTGATTATTTGAAAAATGTTTAGTAAAAAAGAATATTTAGTTCATATCCTGTTGTTTATTCTCACACTTATTACTGCAACTTTGGCAGGAGGGGAGTGGGTCTTAGGCAAATCAGTATTGGCTTCTGGAGATCAATTTCTTTCCCTGGATGATTTTTGGAAGGCAACAGCATTTTCAATTCCTTTTATAGGCATATTGCTTATCCATGAATTAGGTCATTTTTTCACTTCTCTGTATCATAAAGTGAAATGTACCTTGCCCTTTTTTATTCCTGTTTGGCTAAGTTTTATTGGAGTTCCTTCTATTGGAACATTTGGGGCCGTGATTAGGATGAAAGGCTTGGTCAATAGTCGTAAAAAATTCTTTGATATTGGAATTGCAGGACCTTTGGCCGGATTTGTTGTTGCACTAGGTTTATTGGTTTATGGTTTCTCCAATTTACCCCCTACAGATTATATCTATCAAGTTCACCCGGAATATGCGGATCCTAATTTTGAAGGGTACGGTGAGGATGTGCTTGATTTTGATTTGGGAAACAATTTTCTTTTTTGGTCTCTGGGTGAAGTTTTTGCGGATCCTGAAAGAATGCCCTCTATGTCAGAAGTAATCCATTATCCATTTCTTTTTGCGGGATATTTAGCTTTGTTCTTCACCGCATTAAACTTATTACCAATAGGTCAATTGGATGGGGGTCATGTGATATTTGGTCTTTTTCCCAGGCACCATCAAACAGTTTCTTTGGTTGCATTTTCAGGCTTTATTGCCTATGCAGGTTTAGGATTTATCAATCCTTATCTTCCTTTTGACGATTTGCTTTTGAGAATTCCCTTATACATAGGCTTCCTTTATTTATGTTACAGTAAGTCTGGCTTGTCTACACAGACCATATGGACCATTATTTTAAGTATGGCAGCCAGTCAGTATACAATAGCCTTCTTTAAACCTGAATGGGAAGGATATCAGGGTTGGTTGTTCTTTGCTTTCTTATTAGGTAGGGTAATGGGGTTAAGGCATCCAGAAGTTTCCGGATTCAAAGAATTAAGCACTTCCAGAAAAATTCTAGGTTGGATAGCAATTTTGATATTCTTGATCAGTTTTTCTCCAAAACCATTTTTGTTTTCATAAAAAAACTCCCAAAAGGGAGTTTATAATTCATTGTATGCCATAATTCCACCTAAGACATTCCGGACTTTTGTAAACCCCTTGGACTCTAAAAACTTTTTGGCATTTCCGCTTCTTGCACCAGATCTGCAATGAACTACGATTTCCTGGTTTTTGTATTTTTCGATTTCATCAAGCCTATTAGGTAAATCGCCTAAAGGAATATTTATTGCTCCCAAGTTTTCATCCTCATATTCCCATTCTTCCCGTACATCTAGAAATACAAATTTTTCATTTTTGTCAAGCCTTGCTTTCAGGTCTTCTACATTAATATCTTCCATGATTTTATCTGACTAATATTCTTATTGATTTTAAACCAGCTTCCGAAATCACATTGATGACATAAATGCCTGGTCGCTGTCCTGTAAAATTAATGATTTCCCCTTCTTTACTATTCTCTCTTGGCAGAAAAATCTCTCTTCCAAAAGAGTCAAATATTCTTACCCCGCTAAAACTCCCATCTAGGTTTAGGTATTTTTCAACGGGATTTGGATAAAATTTTAATCTTGCATCAGGGGTGATGCTTTCTTCAAATGGTTGTGATAAAGAAACATGTGGACGGATCATCATCGATCCTTTGACTTCTTCATTCTGTACCCAAGCTCCAACCACATTATAAAATAATTTATCCCCTTGATCATTCGATTTATCTAAACCTACATGAATAAAATCATTCGTGAATTGGGCATAACCTACATAGAATTCTCCATTGACTCTAATATTAGTGTCTAAGGGATAATATAAAAACTCTTGTCCAGCTTCTTTGACTGGAATCAAATCCTCTCTTCTATAAATAGGTCCTTCTTCAAGATCTTTCCATACGATAATGTCTACGGCTTGATTAGCCTGATTTGTATTCGTGAAATTAATCGAGATCCCTTCTATGTAAACTTCCTCAGGTGTATCATATTTAACAGCTAGCATTCCTGACTTTTGATTGATGCCTGCTGCATAATCCGCAGATCCATGATCGTATGCAAAGAAATTCTGGATGGGGAAATAAGATTTTACAGTATCATTTAACCTGTAGTCTACACTTGAAAAAAATGTGGTGTCACTTCCATCTAATTCAAAATATCTATTGTCTCCGGTGGTCAATGAGGTAGAAAATTCTAAGGTAGATTCTCCTGTTGGAAATGGTACTTCGTCAAATTCATTACTGTTGAAATCCCTTCTATCCTTAGAGTTGGGTACTGGATTAAATGGTGTATTCTGGTTAATTGAAAAAGTTGAATTGGTTAAAGTATCTTTTACTGTGATTGAATATTCCATAGCCCGGAATCTGTTTTCCAGATTATAAAATTGGTTTTGAACAGTAGTCCAAAGTTCATTCTGATTATTTTCAAATAATTCATAGGGATAAGCTCCAAAATCTCCCAGACTGACTTGATTTACTTTTGTAAGACTTCTGTCCTTATAATTTAAATCATTTTCTGATCTATTATAATTCAAATAGATATAATCAAGAATCCAGCTATCGAATGGACCTGCCTGTCGGCCATCTGCAATAAACCGGAACTGAAATGAATCATGTTGATATTCAGGAGTTACTTGGACGATGCTTTGGGTAAACTTTGTTCGATCTTCCTCAATTCCGCCAATTCTTGACC
>NZ_JAHEBC010000112.1:4728-11758 GCF_024642405.1 Algoriphagus sp.
CTGATCATTACTATCTGGGAATTCTGCTTTTCCTCCCGCCTGCCAGAAGAAGCTTATATATAAGGAGTTAGATGATTGATCTGAGAGGTCAAAGCTTTTAGAAGTCAATAAATCCGTTACCCCAATATCTCTTTGAGATAAAGAATATGGCTTTCCATTAGAATCCACCCCGTTGAATAAAACTTGTCCTATCGATGGAGGATCAATTCCAATCGTTTCGGTATATGAAACACCTTGCAAATCCCAAATAATACTATCTATTCCTCTAGAAAAATCATCCCAAAAAGGAACAGTATTTCCATCTTGAACTCGAAGTATATTTTTATTTACATCAGGATATTTTGGTGATTTTACACGGTGAATCGGTGAAAACTCCACGATTTGAGCAAAAGATTCTGATACTAAACTAATAGTAAGAATGAAAAAGAACGCTCTGATTATGTGGAGGCTTTTGCCCATTCAATTAAAAATTTTCTTTAGAAATCCATATTTCTATTAACTCACCAGTTTTAACCTGTGTTCCGGCTTCTGGGTTTTGCATGAATATTTTTCCAGGAGGAACGGTATCATTTTCTATAAAGTTTTTATTCCCTACTCTAAGCCCCGAACCTAAAATCAAAAATTCCGCATCTATTTCATCCATTCCTGATAAGCTTGGAACTTCAAGGATTTGATTTCCCATGCCATCTCCTACCACCAAATCAATTCTAGCCCCTTTTGGGATTTCAAAGCCTTCAGGTACTTCTACGCCTCTATATTTTTGTTCCAAAACTACATTGATACCTATGTCGGGAACATAGACGATGTCTCCTCTTTCCAGTCCCATATTTGATAAAATCTCTTGAACATTTTTCAGAGGGGTATTTACCAAATTAGGCATTTTGAGCATTGGTGCATTTCTGGCATTTAAAGTCAAATAAATTTTTCGGCCAGTTTTTACTTGTGAATTTGCAGCAGGAAATTGTTTCAGGACAGCTAATGGCTTTAAATCAGTACTAAAGCCAGAGTCAACTGAGACTTCGTATTCTAAACTTGCATTTTCCAGTATACTTTTTCCTTCATCATAGGTATATCCATTTAGATCAGGTACCGAAACTGTTTCTCCGTGGTTTGTATACATTGGCAAATAGAGTTTTAGGAATAAAAAGCCCAATAAAACCGAGAGACCTATTACAATGAAGAAATTGATTAATACTTTCTTTATGGAATATTTGAATGAACTCATTTTAGATATTTACGACAGCTAAAGATACATGGGAATTTCAAACCCTACAACGAAGGTATTCCTTAAAACCAGCTATTTCCTTGACAAAAAATAAGCCGAAGAATCAACTTCGGCCTAAAAACAAGTTAATTTATTATTAAACGTCTGGTTTCTTGGACTGTATTGCTTGTAATTTTTATAATGAATACCCCTTTTGAGAATAATTGAGTGCTAAATGAATAGGTTTGGTTTAAGGTACTAGGATAATCTAGATCCTGAACTACCATTCCAGCACTCGAAATAATTTGAATATTGACATCTTCAAATTGAGCCAAATTGAAGGCAATATTAAATATATCTCTGGCCGGATTTGGGTAAAGAATTGACATTCCCTCTGCCGGAATTACAGGGTTTGGGTTTGCACTTAAGAATAGTTCAATGTTATCTAAATAAATTGGACTATCTGCTTCTGTTCCACCAGAAACCACAAAAGAAAGCCTTATATCTTCTGCCCCAGATCCTGCAAAGTCTGAAAGGTTTATATATTTCCGTGCAAAATCATTGATGCTATTTGGATTAGCTTCTCCTACTGAAACCGTAGATAATTCAGAACCTGATATTTCCGAAACCACAAAATAGTTTTCTCCACCATCTGGGCTTGCTAAAACACTCAAAGTAGTTTCAGGTCCAACCGAACCTGCTGCCAGATCAAAGAAGACACTAGCTTGACTTCTCTTGCTTAAATCAAAAATTGAAGTTCCAAGCCAATAACTATTTCCTTCCACTTGATTTTGAAGTCTTGCGACATTATTTGGTCCCTCACCAGTAGTTACCGGAATGATTTCCCAGGCTATAAAATCAGACTCAGTATTTATAGTTTGGTTTATAGGAGTAATACTACTAGAATTATTAAAGTTTTGTCTCCATGGAGATGGGATGAAATTGGTGTCCTCTATGACGTACCTTTTGATTGAATTACCATTTATTCCATTTTGGTCAAAATTCGGTCTGCTAACTTCCAATTCCAATTCGTTTTTGCCAATAATGGTTGTTTTCGAACCGGAAAGCGTGAAACTTTCTCCTGGCTGAACTGCGGATCCAACTGCCAAGAAGGTTTGAGTATTAGAACTATTCGTTGATCTTGAGAATAAAAATTTAGAAACTGGAAGGTTTCCAGTATTTGTCAAGAGATAAATTTCATTGTCATGAGTTCCATTTCCAATTGGGGATGGAGTCAATAAATCTTCAATAGTTAGTTCATAGGTAAACTCTTCATTGGGTAATATTCTAATATTACGGATATAAACATTATTTCCGTATCCATTTTGATTGATGAATGCGAATCGTATCGCTCCAAGATCTTTAAATACACTTAAATTGACTATTTCAGTCCTAAACTGAGAGGAAGTATTTGGTATAAACTCATCCAATGTATCATCATCAGTTTCAAGACTTTGTCCGAATTTTCTGTAAGTAGCATTAGCTAGGTCAAAATTGTTTCCGCAATCCTGAGATACTGCTACAATTAATTGATCTTCAAATCCTGCCTGAGCATAATTCGCATACGCTAATTCAAATACAATTTGAGCATTTGGATATTCTGCCAGGTTAATTATTGGGGAAATGAAAAAATCCAATTCACCAGGAGCTTCATATTCATAGTTTGAAATAGAAACTACGGGTTGGCTAACCCCTGAAATAGTAACTGTCTTATTTTCCCATGTGAATTGTTCATCTGGATTTTCCACTGTAAATAACCCAGGGAAGTTATTTAAGTCTAGTGTAAAAGGTAAAGAGATTTCTTCTTGAAGCTTTGGATTAGACGACTTGGAATTATTGCCAGAATTCATATCAGTCTGGTCATTGGCTTCCGTGATTTTGAATTCCACAGTGGTCCCTGTGCTGATTAAATCAAATTCATTAAACGTTAATGTTGTTGTTTCTCCTGTAGCTATATTGAAAGTAAATCTCTTGTTTTCTACAAGAGTGCCATTGATAATCAATTCCACTCTTCCAGAAGTCAATCTATTATTTCCAGCATTTAAAACTTCTAATACGGGTAAAATAGTGGGAGAACATGCAAATTCTGTAGGGGTAATAATTTTGGAAATAGCTAAATCGAGATCCAATAATTCTGGTTCTTTTGTTGCGCGATTATTTACAAGAGTTACTCTCCTTGGACTATTCTCCAAAACAACATTAAACCTATCAACTTGACCTTGGGTGAAAATATTCATACAGGCGTCAGGTGTGTAGTCCATGTAATTTTGAATCATATCATTTGACCCACAGCTTTGACGCGTAAAATTTGGACTGCAACTATTGTTAGAAGCATCTTGTAATGGAGTATCCTCTACAAAATCATCAACACCGCAACCACCATCACCCCATATGTGCCTTAAACCAAAAAAGTGGCCTACTTCATGCGTTGCGGTTCTACCCAATGAGGCAGAAACTGCGCTTCCACCAACCCCAAAAAACCGATAGTCAATGGTGACACCATCTGTAATACTTGAGCTAGGTGGAGAATTAAGACCAGGTAAATCAGAAATTGGAAAAGAAGCGTATCCTATGAAGGGGTTAATCAATGGGACTACATATAAATTCAAATATTCATTGGGATCCCATTGGGTAAGTTGACCGATTAACGTAGCATCGGTATCGGGGTTATAATTATTTTTTGGACCTTGAATTCTTACTATTCCGTCTGTTGGTAAACCATTTGGGTCTTGCTTTGCCAGGACAAATTCTATGTTAGAATCTGCTGCTACCGGCAAAAATTCATCTGGAGTATTGACTGCGTCAGCATTTAGCCTTCGGAAATCTTCATTAAGAATTCTAATTTGTTCTATAATCTGACTTTCTGGAACATTTGGTCCTATCCCCACATTCTGACCATTATGAATAATATGAACAACTATTGGGATCAAACGAACATCCTCATTTGTTTTTGCAAGAATTTGAGGTCTTGATTTACGGGCCTCTATTTTTTCATCAACCCAATTTTCAAAGTATTGCTTAGAACCAAAATACCCAAGTTCTTTTTCTTGTTTTGCTTCTAAAATTGTATGCGCACATTTACCGTCATGCGAATGATTACTTGTTCCTAATTGGCCAGTAACATCAATAACTTTAAATTGTTGACTAAATATTGGCGTAAAAGCGAAAATTCCTCCAATCAGGAATAAAGTGGCTTTTAGATAAAACCGTAAACCTTGTTTCATTCAGTGCTATTAAATTAGGCTACAGTCAGATTTATTGCTTCTACTCTGGTTATTTCTGGAATTGCTCTTTTTATTGCATCCTCCACCCCGGCTTTCAAAGTCATGGAGGACATCGGGCATGTTCCGCAAGAACCCATCATTTCAATTCTTAAAACCATCTCGTCAGTAAGCTCAACTATCCTTACATTTCCCCCATCTGCCTCTAAGTAGGGACGGATTGTGTCTAATGCGAATTCTATTTTACTCTTCAATTCTGATTCCATTTTATTACGCTTTTATTTCTACTACCTCAGTTTTTGAATCCGAGGCATTTCGAATGGCTATTTGTCTGGCAACTGTTTCTGCAAGTTTCATGTAAGCTTCTTTCGTTAATCCGTTTTTCATTACTGCAGGATATCCAGTGTCACCGCTCTCTCTTATACTTTGTACAATTGGAATTTCCCCTAGAAGGGATACTTCATATTTTTCTGCTAATCTCTTACCACCTTCCTTACCAAACAAATAGTATTTATTATTTGGCAATTCTTCCGGTGTAAAATAAGCCATATTTTCAACAACACCTAGAATGGGAACGTTAATTTGAGGCTGTCTAAACATGGATAATCCTTTACTGGCATCTGCCAACGCTACTTTTTGTGGTGTAGTTACAATTACAGCACCGGTAACAGGAATTGTTTGTACCATTGTTAAATGAATATCTGAAGTTCCAGGGGGAAGATCTATCAATAAATAGTCCAACTCTCCCCAATCTACATCCGAAATAAATTGTCTCAATGCCGAACTTGCCATGGGGCCTCTCCAAACTACAGCACTATCTGTAGGGGTAAGAAATCCAATTGACATCAGTTTAACGCCATATTGAACAATTGGAATGATAATATTTTTATCTCCTACCTTCTTTACAGACGGCTGTTCGCCTTCTACATTAAACATAGTTGGAACGGATGGGCCGGAAATATCGGCATCAATCAATCCGACTTTTGCTCCCAAATCTGCCAAAGCAACGGCCAGATTCACAGCAGTAGTTGATTTTCCCACACCACCTTTACCTGAAGCTATTGCAATTATGTTTTTAACCTGAGGAAGAACTGGAGTGGCATCTCTTACAGTCGTCACTTGGGATGTCATATTTATGTCCCATTTTACTGTGTGTCCAAAATCTTCTTCCAAGGCTTCAAGGCAGTTGTTTTTAATTACTTCTTTGAGAGGGCAGGCTGGAGTGGTTAATACCACATTGAAACTAACTTTTCTCCCTTCAATGTTGATTTTTTGGATCATTCCCAAAGTCACTAAGTCCTTTTTTAAATCAGGGTCTTGTACTCGGGAAAGTGTTTTTTTGATCGCTTCCTCTGTTAATTGCATCGGATGATTATTGATTTTTTTTGCAATTTAGGGCATCTCTAGCGCTTAGAAAAGTCGGAAGAGATACTTAGTGCTCGGATAACTTAGGTATTTGGTAAATAGTTCGGTCAATACCACACCTTTTCATAAATTGAAGGATACCTTTGTTCGTTATTTCAACTCATGGGAATCAGTAAACATACAACAGAAAAAGTAAAAGAAAGAGCAGATATCGTTGAGGTAGTAGGAGACTATGTGCCTTTAAAAAAGAAAGGCCAAAATATGTGGGCCTGCTGTCCTTTTCACAATGAAAAAAGTCCTTCTTTTTCAATTTCTCCTGCAAAGCAAATCTATAAATGCTTTGGATGTGGAAAAGCAGGAGATCCAATCCAATTTGTAATGGATATTGAGGGGATTGGATTTATGGAAGCTATTCGTCATTTGGCTGGAAAGTATGGAATCGAGATCGAAGAAGACCAAGATAGGACTCCAGAGCAGGATCAAGCACAAAATGAAAGAGAAAGTCTTTATATAGCATTAGGTTTTGCTAGAGATTTTTTTGTGAAAAACCTTCAAACAGAGGAGGGGAAATCAATTGGTTTAAGCTATTTCAAAGAGAGAGGTTTCACACCTTCAATTATCGAAAAGTTTGATCTTGGATTTGCTTTGGATGGTTGGGACCATTTGCTGAAGGCAGCAAAAACTGCAGGCTTCCAAGAAGAAATTTTATTAAAAGCCGGGCTGATACTTCAAAAAGAAGGAGATGCTAGTCGGGTATATGATAGGTTTCGAGGAAGAGTTACTTTTACCATTCATAATGTCGGTGGAAAGCCAATTGGTTTTGGAGCTAGAATTCTCACAAAGGACAAGAATCAACCCAAATATATAAACTCGCCTGAAACAGCTGTTTATCATAAAAGCGATGTGCTTTATGGAATGTTTCAAGCAAAGAAAGCAATTCGAGAAAAAGATAATTGCTACTTGGTAGAAGGGTATACCGATGTGGTTTCTTTGCATCTTTCTGGAATAGAAAATGTAGTTGCCTCTTCAGGGACTTCTTTGACAGAAGGTCAAATTAAATTAATCAAGAGGTTTACAGATCAGGTAACTGTCTTGTATGATGGTGATTCTGCAGGTATAAAAGCTTCATTAAGAGGGATTGATTTGCTTTTAGAGGGTGGATTGAATGTAAAGGCTGTTGTTTTTCCGGATGGAGAGGATCCCGATAGTTATTCAAGAAAGGTAGGCAGTCAGGCTTTTC
>NZ_JAHEBC010000417.1 GCF_024642405.1 Algoriphagus sp.
TTTTTGGGTTGACAACCGGTGCGGCTGTAATGAAAATAAACTCAGGACTGGGTTATATTCCTGTTTCTTATGCTGATTTAACCGATGACAATGAGTTTTGGAAAGGATGTCAAAGTTGTGTGAACTATGAGATTTTGATGAGTAAGCAAAGACAAAACTGCTTATGTACAGCAATGCTTTATGACCCACAAGCCAAAAAAAATCATATTGAAGAACTTGCTTTAAGGAAAGACTTCAAGAAAGAAATCAAATTGTTTGACCGTTGGGTCAGATTAAAAAAGTATGTGATGTTGAAAATAAACAAGTCTAAAGACAGTGTAAGCAGCATCTTTTTATAAAAAATATTAACCTATTGCCTAATTGAATAGTGATGAAAAAAATCGTTTTAGCTTATAGTGGTGGACTTGACACCACATTTTGTGCACTTCACCTCTCAAAAGAATTGGGGTATGAAGTTCATGCAGTATTGGTAAATACTGGGGGATTTTCAAATGAGGAATTAGAAACGATCGAAAAAAGAGCTAAAAGTTTAGGAATAGCTTCATTTAAGGTACTGGAAGTAGTAGAAACCTATTATCAAGAAGTAATCAAATACCTGATTTTTGGCAATGTTCTGAAAAATCAAACCTATCCCCTTTCTGTTTCTGCCGAAAGAATTCTTCAAGCTAAATCATTGGCAGAATATGCCAAAACAATTGGGGCAAAATCCGTAGCTCATGGCTCTACCGGAGCTGGAAATGACCAAGTAAGGTTTGATATGATATTCCAGACGATTGTTCCGGATATCGAAATCATCACTCCTATTCGTGATTTAAAACTGAGCCGTCAGGAAGAAATTGATTATTTGAAAAAACATGGAGTTGAAATGAACTTCGAAAAAGCCGCTTATTCTATCAATAAAGGAATTTGGGGTACATCAGTGGGTGGAAAAGAAACTTTGACTTCTTCGGATTATCTACCAGAATCTGCTTGGCCAACACAAATAACCGAGAAAGAAGCAAAAGAAATTACTTTAGGTTTTGAAAAAGGTGAATTAAAATCTGTCAACGGGAAGGCTTATCAGCATGCCGTAGATGCCATTCAAGAGGTTCAGAAATTAGCAGCACCATTTGGAATTGGTAGAGATATTCACGTGGGTGACACAATTATTGGCATCAAAGGTAGAGTTGGATTTGAAGCAGCTGCACCAATTGTTATTATCAAAGCGCATCAATTACTTGAGAAACACACTTTGACCAAATGGCAGATGTTCTGGAAGAATCAGCAAGCTGAATTTTATGGCAATCACCTTCACGAAGGTCATTACCTTGATCCAGTTATGCGAAATCTGGAAGCCTTTTTACAGAGTACCCAGGAATATGTAACCGGAACCGTCCGTGTTCTTTTGCAACCTTATCGCTTTACCTTACTCGGGATTATTTCAGATCATGATTTAATGTCTGCCAAATTTGGTAGCTATGGCGAAATGAATAAAGGTTACACAGCCGAAGACGTAAAAGGATTTACTCGAATTTTGGGTAATCAAACAGCGATTTTCCATAAGGTAAACGGAGAAAATGACTAAGATAAAAACAGCCATAATCGGTGCCGCAGGATATACTGGGGGAGAATTGCTAAGAATCTTAGTAAATCATCCTCTCTGCGAGCTGGTTTATGTGCATAGCAATAGCCAAAACGGGAAAAAAGTAACTGAGGTACACCCGGATTTAATTGGAGATACTGAATTGATATTTACTGATCAAGTTTCAACAGAGGGAATTCAAGCCGTTTTTCTAGGTCTTCCACATGGGCAAACAAAATCATTTTTGGAAGAAAACCCTTTTCCTGCTGAGACTGTGATCATTGATTTGTCTACTGATTTCAGAGATGAGTCTCATGGTTTTATTTATGGACTGCCGGAGGTGAATTCGGATAAGATCAAAACAGCGAAGAAAATAGCAAACCCAGGTTGTTTTGCCACTGGGATCCAATTAGCTCTCGCTCCTGCTATCGCCTCTGGATGGGCAAAAGAAACAATTCATATTTCTGGAATTACTGGAAGTACAGGTGCAGGTAAAAAACTTGCTGAAACTTCCCATTTCAGTTATAGATCTTCAAACATGTCTGTGTATAAATTATTTACACATCAACATCTGAAGGAAATAAGGCAGACTTTTAAGCAGTTGAATACCAATTTCCAAGCAGAATTGCTTTTTGTCCCGTATCGCGGGAATTTCCCTAGAGGTATTTGGGTGACAGCTTATCTTCCTTATGGAGGTACTTTAGAAGAAGCTAGAAAAGTATATCAGGAATTCTACAAGGATGCAGCTTTTACACACGTTTCAGATCATGACATTGATATGAAGCAGGCGGTAAACACGAATAAGTGTATAATTCATTTACAAAAAGAAGCCGGTCAATTGGTGATTTATTCTGCCATTGATAATTTGTTGAAAGGTGCTTCCGGGCAAGCTGTTCAGAATTTTAATCTAGCATTTGCTTTAGATGAAAAAGTAGGGTTGAGTCTGAAAAGCATTGCATTTTAAATTATCTGACCTTTGGTCAAATTTCTTTTTTCTTTAAGCTTATAAATAATTCAAGATGAACTTATTTGATGTATATCCGCTCATCCCTGTAACTCCTATTAAAGCAGAGGGAACAAAACTTTGGGATGATCAAGGGCAAGAATATTTAGATCTTTACGGAGGGCACGCAGTTATTTCTATTGGACACTCACACCCTCACTATGTTAAAAGAATTCAGGACCAACTGAATCAAATCGCCTTTTACTCCAACTCTATTCATATTCCTATACAAAAGGAATATGCTGAGAAATTGGGTGAATTATCCGGTTATCCTGACTATAATTTATTTCTATGTAACTCAGGCGCAGAAGCAAATGAAAACGCGATCAAGTTAGCATCATTTGCAACAGGAAAATCTGGTTTTATTTCATTCTCTGGAGCTTTCCACGGAAGAACTTCTGCTGCAGTGGCTTTGACAGATAACCCGAAAATCATCGCACCTTGCAATGCAAGAGAAGATTTTCAAATTCTTCCTTGGGGAGATTTACACGCAGTGGAACTCCGGGTTAAAGAAGGTAATATCGCCGGAATTATTATTGAGGGAATTCAGGGAGTAGGTGGAATTCAGGTC
>NZ_JAHEBC010000418.1 GCF_024642405.1 Algoriphagus sp.
AGTAGATGATGATCCGTATCGAACCGGGGCAGAAGCTACGGCTATTGCTACAGGTCTTGGACAGTTGAATTTCGGTGCGTATAACACGCTTTTGCCTAGCTACTACCTTCATGAACTTTATGTAAATGATGAGGTAGATCCAAACAACTCTATCAATAAGGGCAACACCCAATCCGTAAGAATGTCTGCCTCCGTGGTTCCTATCAACGGTGAAGGAATGTATTACCAATTACCAATAGGCACACGAGGTGGATGGGCTTTTGGACAAAGTGCTTATATCAAAAAACATACGAACTGGTATCACTTACCAAATGAAGATGGCAATTCTAGATCTGGGATAAATTTTAGACATATCCGCTTAGCCGATGTGTATCTCATGTACGCTGAAGCTCTGCTCAACGCAGGTGGATCAGTAGATGAAGTAATTGAATACATCGATCTAGTGAGAGCTAGATCCGGAGTGATCACTATCAAGCAGTACCTGGCTGACAACGGCAATACTTTCCCGCAGCTTCATATCAGTAAGCAGGTTCATGGGACTCAACCGATGGTAGCTCCTACTGCGGAAAACATCATGACTCATATCCGTAGAGTGGAGAGACCAATCGAACTAGCTTTTGAAGGGCATCGCTGGAAAGACCTCGTGAGATGGGGAATAGTGAAGGATGTTTTTGATGAGCTTCGCCAAGATGAAGTTTGGAGAGAGGCAAACAAAGCTTCCATTTTTGATCAAGCACCTCTTTTTATCGCAGAAAGAATCAGACCTGATTTCTTGCTTTCATCAGCTAATTATTCTCCTACTGTACACAATTACTTCCCTATTCCTGCTTTGGAACTCCAAAACAATAATCAGATAGGTAATTAATCCCGACTTACATGAAAAAATATATCTATATCATAAAACTATTGATGGTAGCCGTGATGCTACAATCATGCGAAGATCCTTATGAAGGCATGAACCTTAATGAGGCAAGCAATCAGGTGATTTTCACCTCCGAAATGGATTTTGAAAACACCGTTCAGATTAATGGTGAACTCGCGTTCGGAGATGTTTCTTCAGGCGTAGTATCCCGCACCTGGACATTCCCAGAGGGTGTAGTCGATATTGAGGGATCTGATAACGATGTTACCTCGACAGAAGCTACTGTCAAAGCAATATTCAAAATGCTCGGTGAACATGAAGTAAAACTTCATCAGATATTCAAAGACAATGCCTTTGTGGGATTAGAGCAGCGTGGAAAAGAACTTGATACCACAATCGTCGTGAAAGTGCTTGGCGAAGTGAATTTGGCTGTTACTGCGAATATCATAAATACTGATGGCACCGTGGGAGAGGCACTTAATCTTCAAGATGGTGCACTCAATGAGGTGATGGCTGGGAGTTTCATCAGATATACCGTGACTTCTGAAGGTGAGCCTGCCCAATACCAATGGAACTTAGATGGAGGTGACCCACCTTTCTCTGAGGAGTTAGTGGAAACGCTTGATGTTCGCTATAAGAAAGTTGGGGAATTTGATTTTGAGTTGATTGCTTCCAGAGACAGACCACAGGGTGAATTTGTTTTTGCTGTAGAAAAACTTCTGAAAATCATACCATCTACCGAGCCAGTATCCTTAGAAGGAGCTCAAGAAAGAGCTGGCGGAATTGTATTGAACTTCAGTAGAGAGATGAACGAAAACACACTCAATCCAGCTGATTTCACTGTGAATATTATAAACAAGGGCAATCAAATAGCAACCACCGTTTCTTCAGCTACTTTGGATCCAAATGAAGGAAACTTTGTGATTTTGACTTTGGATAACCAATCCATCTTTAATGATGATATGGTTACAGTCTCTTATGCGCAAGGAGAATTGGCTACAGCAGATGGAGTTAAATCTGATGGTTTTGAAGCTGTTCCAGTGGTATTTATAGGCGAAAACATCCTTAAGAAAACTGCTTTTGACTACAGTTTTGAAAACTCATTGGCTACCAATTGGCCATATCAATGGTGGGGAGCGCCATGGGACAAATATAAATTCAACCTTAGTACAGCTAAATCATATGATGGCAAAAAGAGTGCTTATGTAACCATGGAGCCAAATGGCGGCATGATCATAGGCCACACTGACAATGCGAATGTACCTATCACTTTTCCTGTAGAAAAAGGAAAAACATATGAAATCGGTGTTTGGGTTTATATGGAAGACCTAGGAAAAAGTGACCCAGCTGCAAATCCTCCAGATTTGAGATTCTATTGGGCTCCAGATACCAACTGGGGTGTAGGTCCAAACCCAGAATTCTCAGCAGATTTTGAGATTGGAAAATGGGTGTACAGTTCTGCATTGGTGGAGTTTGCAAACACTGGAAACTACAATATCAACATCCGTGGTGCCAACGAAGGAAATGCCCAGACTATCAAGTTTTATATGGATAACATTTCTATTTCAGAGGCGAAATTAAGACAATAAATAGATAGTAAAATTGGGTTTAAATCAGAATAAGGGTGATCATAAATTTGTATGGCCACCCCTATCTTTTTTTACAAAGCTTTTGGAATAAAAAAATCCTCATTTATAAAAGAGAATTAAAATAGATTTTCAACTTTAATTTTATCAGAAAATATTCCAAAAACCTCATAAAGTCCATAACCCATCTTTTAAATATTTAAAAAACACTATATGGGCCCACAGAAGCCATTCGTTAGTTCGGATGGCTTCTTTGTTACTGTATATGCACCAGAATATAATTTTTGTTTTTAGTATTCTATATTTTCATAAAAGTGAGAAATTTGAATTATTCTAACCAGTTAATTATTTCATAAATACTTAATAGACAATCCATTCTAAAAACTCTACTTAACAATTCATATTTTTTTATGAATTACTGACTCTATAAAATTGAAAAAAAGAATAAATCATTACATTTGCATCCGGTTCTGAAGGAAGGTTTTTTAATACTTGTTAAGAATAGACTCGGGGTGTAGCGTAGCCCGGTATCGCGCCTGCTTTGGGAGCAGGAGGTCGTAGGTTCGAATCCTGCCACCCCGACATAATTAGCCAGCAGATTTATTTGCTGGCATTTTTTGTATCAAAAAAACCACAAGAGTTTCCGAGAAAACACAAAAAACAATTT
>NZ_JAHEBC010000113.1 GCF_024642405.1 Algoriphagus sp.
GATTCCGTAGCTCAGCTGGTAGAGCAATACACTTTTAATGTATGGGTCCTGGGTTCGAGCCCCAGCGGGATCACTTATTGGAAAACGATGGGAATGGGCGAGAAGCCTGTCCCGATGAAATGAAGCGGAGCGAGTTGATATCGGGAAGCCCCAGCGGGATCACAAGAAAGCAGTCTAATCGGGCTGCTTTTCTTATTTTTAGCTATTTGTGAAAACTACCATCATCATTCGCGGATTTTCACTTGCGAATTCTTGATTTTATACGGATTGTTGAATCATGAAAAATCTGCTGCCTTTCTTAATACTGCTAATCATATTCACTTCCTGTTCAAAATCAGTCTCTGATGATCATTTCTATGATCCAGGAATTTCTCTTGAGCTGGCAAAATTCAGGAAAGAGCAAATCTCGGATATACATTATACTTTAAATTTTTCTATCCCCAAGAGTAAAAATGAAGCCATTCAATCAATACTTAAGCTAACCTTAGAAATCTCAAATCTTGATCATCCACTAATTTTAGATTTCAACGAAAAATCCGAAAACATCAAATCCATCTCGGTTAACAGCAAGAATACCCTAGTAAAACATGAAAAAGAACATATAATTATTGATATAGAGCATTTAAAAAAAGGAGAGAACAGCATCGATATAGAATTCATTGCGGGAGATCTTTCCTTAAATCGAAACGATGATTTTCTATATACTTTATTAGTTCCAGACCGTGCCAGTACCTTATTTCCTTGTTTTGATCAACCGGATTTAAAAGGGATCTACACCTTGACGATTACAGCACCAAACAATTGGGAAGTGCTTGCTGGAGCTCCAGAAATCAAAAGCACGGAGGATGGAGAATTCATAAAACATGAGTTTGGCAAATCAGATCTCATGAGCAGCTATCTGTTTTCATTCGTTGCCGGTGATTTCAAAACAGCAAATTCAGAAGGAGATTTTCCTCAAAAGATGCTTTACAGAGAAACGAATCCAGAAAAAATAGAGGCTAGTATTCCGGAAGTATTCACTCTCCATCGTAAATCAATGGATTTCTTGGAAGATTACACTAGATACACCTTCCCTTTCCAAAAACTTGATTTTGCTACTATTCCAATTTTCCAATATGGAGGCATGGAACATGTAGGAGCCATTCAATACCGGGAATCCGCTTTATTTCTAGATGGTGATGCCACCGATTCCGAACTACTGAGTAGGGCAAAATTGATAGGTCATGAAACAGCCCATATGTGGTTTGGAGATTTGGTTTCCATTGAGTGGTTTAATGACGTCTGGATGAAAGAAGTTTTTGCTGGCTTTATGGCTGGAAAAATTGTGAACCCCAATTACCCTGAAATAAACCATGATTTAGCCTTCCTTACTTCAAACTATCCTGCTGCATACGGAGAAGACCGAACGGCAGGAACAAACCCCATTAGGCAGGTTTTACCGAATCTGAAGGACGCAGGGTCACTTTATGGAAGTATTATTTACAGCAAAGCTCCAATTATGATGCGGCAATTGGAAACAGCCATGGGTGAAGATGCTTTCCAAAAAGGAATACAATCTTACATTAAGAATTTTGCCAATAGCAATGCAAACTGGAATGACCTAGTTAGCATTCTTGATAAAGAGACATCCATAGACCTGCAAAAATGGAGTGAGGTCTGGGTTAATCAATCTGGTAGACCTATAATTTCAGAAGAAATCATTGTAGATCAATCCGGCAAAATCTCTCAATTTTCAATTTCCCAAAAAGCGGAAGATGGTTCCGATAATATTTGGCCACAACTTTTTGACATCACTTTTTTCTATTCAGACCATCAAGAAACTTTTTCTGTTGATTTAAATGCAGATATAATCTCTATTGATGAGGCGACAGGAAAAGAAACTCCCGAGTTTATACTTTATAACAGTAATGGATTAGGCTATGGTGTCTTTCCAATTGACGAGTCAACAATAAATAACTTTCAATCCATTGACGATGAAGTAATGAGGGCCCAATCTTTCATCAATTTATATGAAAATACCCTACTTGGAAATATCCCGGCCAAATCTGCGCTTACTTCATTCAGAAATGGAATCCAGTCAGAAAAAAATGAAATTTTAATTCGACTTCTTGCTTCCGAAGCAAATAGTGTTTTTTGGACCTATTTAGATAAAAGTGACCGGGAAGCAATTCTTCCTGAATTTGAGTCTCAAATCTGGTCTTTGCTGCTTTCAGAACTTCCTTCAAATATCAAGAAAAGCCTATTTTCTCTTTATTCAGGAATAGCCTATTCTGAAACAGGAAAGAAACATCTTTTTGATGTTTGGAATAAAAGCTTGACCATCCAAGACCTCAATCTAAATCCAGATAACTACACCAGTTTGGCTATGACTTTAGCAGTATATGGTCATGAGAATTCTGAACAAATTCTAATCGAAGAAAGATCAAGAATTACCAATACAGACAAACTCAACCGATTTGATTTTTTAAGACCTGCTCTATCTCAAAATGAATCGGAAAGAGATGCCTTATTTGAATCCTTTAAAGATGCCAAAAACCGTGAAAAGGAATCTTGGGTACTTGCTGCATGCGGATATATCCACCACCCACTTCATCAAGATACCAGCGTCAAACATGTTCCGCTTTCTTTATCGCTTTTGGATGAAATCCAGAAGACAGGGGACATTTTCTTTCCTAAGCGATGGATCAGCGCAACGGTAGGACAATATACCTCAGCTAAGGCAGCTAAAGATGTCCAAGATTTTCTAGAGCAAAATCCAGATTTCAACCCTATTCTGAGAAATAAAATACTTCAGGCAACAGATGATTTGATGCGATTTCAGAAAATCAATTAAAAATTAAGAGGATCCATATGCTTAAAATGGCCGTTTTGCCGGATTTTTTCCTTCGCTTTCTCGATAGCTTTGATGGCAGGAATCATTCTTTTAAAATGTTTGACCAAATAATCCTCCCTTAAGCTTTCGGAAGGCAGTTTCAAAAGTTCCAGTTCTTCTTCTAGCTTTAAACCAATTTTATGGGCATAGGTATAAGAAGTCGTTGTTTCAGGTTCTACCTCCACTGGATGGTTTAGCAGATACAACATTTCTTTTAGGTAAAAAAGAAATTCAAAGTGTTGGACGTTGCTGACAGTCAAATCATTTTCCAAAAATTCTACTTCTCCCCCGGCATACAACTTGCCTTCCATTGGATTTTTGAAATCCAATATTTTAAATATTCTCCCTCCTATCGTTTTGATATCTAATCTTCCATCTTCATATCGTTGATGAATCTCATCTAATCTAACTTCAGTTCCATATCCCATCAACTTATTGGAATAGACACAGATTCCAAAACTTAAATTTTCAGCCTCTACATCTGCAATCATTTCCCTATATCTCGGCTCAAAAATATGAAGATTGAGTTCTTCTCCTGGGAAAGCAACAAGCTGAAGAGGAAACAAAGGCATTTTCATGGCAAATCTTTCTTTGATATACGAGACAATGCTACTATCTAGATGGAATGGAATTTATTTAAGCTAAAAAAAGCCGGTCAAAAAATGACCGGCTTTTGATATTATTTTTTTGCAATGAATGCCAACAAGTCAACGACCTTGTTTGAATATCCCCACTCGTTATCATACCATGATACAACTTTAACGAATGTGTCAGAAAGCTGGATTCCCGCTCCTGCATCAAAAATGGAAGTTCTAGGATCACCAATAAAATCATTGGAAACAACCTGATCTTCAGTGTACCCAAGTACACCTTTCATAGTTGTCTCAGAAGCTTGCTTCATTTTTGCACAGATTTCTTCGTAAGAAGCTGCCTTTTTCAATCTAACGGTCAAATCCACAACTGAAACATCTGGAGTAGGAACTCTAAACGCCATACCCGTCAATTTTCCGTTCAATTCAGGAATTACTTTTCCAACGGCCTTCGCAGCACCAGTAGAGGAAGGGATGATATTTTGTCCAGCTCCACGTCCACCTCTCCAGTCTTTGGCAGATGGCCCATCAACAGTTTTCTGAGTTGCAGTAGTCGCGTGGACAGTAGTCATCAAACCTTCTTCGATTCCGAAGTTATCGTTCAATACTTTAGCGATAGGTGCAAGACAGTTTGTGGTACATGAAGCGTTAGAAACAAATACCATATCGGAAGTGTAAGAACTTTCATTTACTCCCATTACAAACATTGGCGTGTCATCCTTAGAAGGTGCAGACATGATCACTTTTTTAGCACCAGCGTCAATGTGGCCCTGAGCAGTCTCTTTGGTCAAAAATAAACCAGTAGATTCCACTACATATTCAGCACCGACATCGCCCCATTTTAGATCTTTGGGATTTCTTTCAGAAGTAACTCTAATCGCATCTCCATTCACGATCAACATTCCGTCTTTAACTTGAACAGAACCTTTGAACTGGCCATGAGTAGAGTCATACTTTAGCATATATGCCATGTAGTCTACATCGATCAAGTCATTGATACCAACAACTTGAATATCATCTCTTTCCTGGGCCACTCTAAAAACTAGTCGACCGATTCTTCCGAATCCATTAATTCCAACTTTAATTTTGCTCATAATTTATATTAATTAGCGTATAGGTTTGATTTTTCAAACTTTCCCATCAGGCATGCCTCTTTTGGCTAAAAGTGGCTGAGGGATGGCTAAGTTATTATAAATATTTGGCTAGCCCAAACAGATTGCAATTCAAGGAAAACAGAATGCCCTCAAATTAAAAATCAATCGATTTCGAAGCTAAATATTTTTTAGCCTCATTTTCTTAAAAAAGATGTTTCGTTAAGAATTAGCTAATTTCGATCAAAGACAAAAATATATGTTTGCAAAAGCAATTCAAGAAGTTGCCGGATTTACCCGTGCTATTCATTCTATTTCTAGAAATTTTGATTCCCAACAAGTTCAAAGAGGTTCTGCAACTTTATTTTTTGTAAATGAAGATGGCTATGCGCTTACTTGTAAGCATGTCGCTCAATGGCTTTCGCAGGCAGATATAATCAATAAGGTATACCATCAATACCTAAACGATAGCCCTACAGGAAAGAAAAATAAACAGCTGGCATATCAACTAGGTCTCAAGTCAGACAAAACAGCTGAAATGAGAGTGACTTTTGTGGATTGTGTAGATCAAATCAAAAACATAAAAATCCATTCTCATCCTGAATACGATTTAGCTTTGATCAAATTTGAAGGGTTTAATAAAAAGCTTTTTACAAATACTCCAAGATTTCTAAAAGATATAAGTTCTATTCATCCTGGTGAAATGCTTTGCAGACTGGGATTCCCTTTTCCGGAATTTTCTAATTTTCATCTAAACCTTGAAAAAAATATTCTGGAATGGATTCCCAAAGGAAATGCGAGATCTCCCAGATTTCCCATTGAAGGAATGGTTACCAGGTTTTTGGGAGATAAAAATGGAAAAGTTTATGGTATTGAGATGAGTACCCCTGGTCTTAGAGGTCAAAGTGGCGGACCACTTTTCGATTCAGAAGGGAGAATAATCGGAATGCAAAGTAGAACAAAGCACTTGCATCTTGGATTTGACATTGAGGAGAAATCTATCATTGCCCATGGCAAAGAGAAAAAAGTCAACGACTATTCCTTTATTCATTTAGGGGAATGTATTCATGTTTCTGTAATAAAGGAATTTTTAAAACAGCATCAGGTCAATTTTGATGAAGAATAAAAAAAGCCCTGATCTAGAAAAAATTCTTCGATCAGGGCTTTCAATCAGTTTGATGTATTTACAAACTTGCCAAAACACTATTTAAAGTTGCACTTGGCCTCATAGCTGCAGATGTTAATTCTCCATCTAATTTATAATATCCGCCGATATTCTGTGCAGCACCTTGGCTACCATTTAGTTCACTTACGATCTGCTCTTCTTGGTCTGACATTACTTTTGCAAATGGAGCAAATTTAGCTTTCAGCTCAGGGTCTTTATTTTGATCTGCCAAGGCTTGCGCCCAATAAAGCGCCAAATAGAAATGACTTCCTCGATTATCTAATTTACCTACAACTCTTGCCGGGGACTTATCATTCTCCAGAAATTTACCAGTCGCCGCATCTAAAGTTTCTCCTAAAAGCAGGGCTTTGTCATTATGGAATGTTTGACCTAGATGCTCCAAGGAAACCGCTAAGGCCAGAAATTCTCCAAGAGAATCCCAACGAAGGTGCCCTTCATTCACGAATTGCTCAACATGCTTAGGAGCTGACCCACCAGCACCCGTCTCAAAAAGACCTCCACCATTCATCAATGGGACGATAGAAAGCATTTTAGCACTGGTTCCTACTTCCAAAATTGGGAACAAATCCGTCAGATAATCTCTTAACACATTACCTGTTACAGAAATGGTATCCATTCCTTCTTTGATTCTAGCCAAAGAGAAATTAGTGGCTTCGATTGGAGACATAATATGAATTTTCAATCCATCGGTATCGTGATCCAATAAGTAAGTATTCAATTTTTTGATCAATTCCTGATCATGACCTCTCTTTGGATCCAGCCAGAAAACTGCAGGTGTATTGGAAAGTCTTGCACGAGTCACAGCTAGCTTCACCCAATCTTGAATCGGTGCATCTTTTGTCTGACACATTCTCCATATATCTCCAGCTTCAACTGAATGTGATAAAATAACCACTCCGTTTTCATCGATTACTTCCACAACACCAGAAGCAGAAATTTCAAAAGTTTTATCGTGCGAGCCATATTCCTCTGCCTTCTGAGCCATCAAGCCCACGTTTGGAACAGAGCCCATGGTAGACGGATTGAATGCTCCATGTTTTTTACAAAAGTCAATTGTCGCTTGATATACTCCGGCATAACTTCTGTCAGGAATAACGGCTTTGGTGTCTTGAGCATTCCCTGCTTTATTCCACATCTGGCCCGAAGTACGGATCATAGCTGGCATAGAAGCATCAATGATCACATCACTTGGCACATGTAGGTTGGTAATACCTCGATCAGAATTTACCATCGCCAAATCAGGGCTGTCTGCATAGCAAGCCTCGATATCTGAAAGTATTTCTGCTTTTTGGTCTTCAGGTAGCTTCTCAATATTCGCAAGTAAATCTCCGAAACCATTATTGACATCTACTCCTAGTTTTTCGAAAGTTGCGGCATGCTTAGCAAAAACGGGTTCGAAGAAGACTTTCACTGCATGTCCAAAAATAATAGGATCTGAGACCTTCATCATGGTGGCTTTCATGTGAATTGAAAACAAGACCCCTTGAGCTTTGGCTTCAGCTTTTGCTTTCTTTAAGAATGCTTTTAATGCTGACACACTTAATGTAGATGCATCAATTACTTCACCTTCAAGAAGCTTCAATCCCGATTTCAATACTTCTTTCTCCCCATCTGATTTGGTAAGTTGGATAGCAACTGTAGCTGCATGAGTCATGGTATGGGATTTCTCACTTCCATAAAAATCACCCTCTGTCATACTATCCACATGAGATTTAGAATCTGCCACCCATTTTCCCATGGAGTGTGGATGCTTTCTTGCATAAGCTTTTACGGCCTGAGGAGCCCTTCTATCAGAATTTCCTTCACGAAGCACAGGATTTACCGCAGAACCTTTAATCTTATCGTATTTACTTTTGATCGTTTTCTCTTCTTCCGACTTTGGTTCCTCAGGATAATTTGGAAGAGCATATCCCTGTGCTTGCAATTCTTTGATTGCTGCTTTTAGCTGAGGAACTGAAGCGGAAATATTCGGCAGCTTTACAATATTGGCCTCTGGTGTTTTTGCAATATCTCCAAGTTCTGCAAGGGCGTCCGGGATGCGTTGTTCAGGTTTAAGAAATTCCGGAAAATTTGCAATGATCCTACCTGAAAGGGAAATATCTCTTGTTTCTACTTTTACCCCGGCAGAGCTTGTAAAAGCCTGAACGATCGGTAGTAAAGAATACGTGGCTAAAGCAGGTGCTTCGTCTGTCAGCGTGTAAAGGATTTTGGGAGTTTGATTACTCATAATTTGATCTGGATTCTTAAAAAGAGTGCAAAGACCCTAATTTAAAGAAATGGCTTAAATCTCCATTTCATAATCTCAAATTTCAATGTTGGAAACTTCAGAAAAACAGGGTCAGAAAATATGGCAGCTAAATTACAGAAAATATCCTTGTTTCAAATCCGGTTTATATAATGAGGAAGCCCTTTATCAGGAGAGATTACCGGATAGTAAAAGCATCTGCATCCATCCAAGCAGGAAATTTTTTTCTGTAGGACTCAAGAGATGCTGCTTCTAAATGGAAAATCTCTATTTTTTCAATTTCTTTTTCAGTTTGGGAAAGGTCATTTCCTTTGAAATCAAAGACTCCAGAATGCCCTACATAATCAATTCCATTTCCATCTTTTCCAACCCTATTGACTCCAGCCACATAACATAGATTTTCTATTGCTCTTGCCGGTAAAAGTGCATCCCAAGCTGAGGTCCTCACAGCAGGCCATGAGGCAACAAAAAACATAAAATCGTAAGCTGCTTCTTCTCCTTTCCAGGTATTTCTGGAAAAGACTGGAAAACGTAAATCATAACAAACCTGAGGACAGATTTTCCAACCATTTAAAGTAAAAACTGCAAATTTTTGCCCTGGTGTAAAGGTTTCATCTTCCTTTGCCATCCGAAACAGGTGCCTTTTGTCATAATAAGAAACTTTTCCTTCTGGGGTAACCCAAAGGAGTCTATTAAAAAATTGGCCTCTTTCTGAAATAATAGCACTTCCAGTTATCACTGCTTTTGTTTGCGCTGCCATTTGCTTCATCCATTTACAGATAAGAAGATTCATTGGCTCGGCAAGCTCGCTTGCATCCATACTAAAGCCTGTTGGAAACATTTCTGGCAAAATAATCAGATCAACAGGTTCTTTTATTTCCCAGATTTTCTCCTCCAGCATCGCAAGGTTTGAAGTCTTATCTTTCCAAAAAAGACTAGTTTGAATCAACGCTATGGTTAAGTGAGGAGATCGGCTCATTTGAGCGGGTATATCATTCGATAATCAGTGGACACTTTACCTTTACTTACGTCAATCAGTTTTGATTTAACTAATCGTTTTTTTAGACCTTTCAGGTAATCCACAAAAAGAATTCCTTCCAAGTGATCATATTCATGTTGAATCACTCGAGCAGTCATCCCGGAAAACTCTTCTTCATGTAACTTCCAGTTTTCATCAAAATATTCGATAGTAAGCTTATCTGGGCGAATAATCTCTGCCCTCACATCTGGGATGCTGAGACAACCTTCTTCAAACCCATATTCATCCCCATATTCATCTAAGATAATGGGATTGATAAAAGCTCTTCTGATCCCTACTTCTTCGTCCTCCTCATCCAGCATCAAACTACTATCTATTACAAATAGTCTAATGCCTTGGTTAATCTGAGGAGCTGCTAAGCCCACTCCACTGGCATTATCCATGGTAGCAAACATGTCTTTGATCAAAGAATCAAGCTCTGTTCCTTCGTTTATCTCCTCTGCCTCTTTCTTCAATATAGGATTACCGTAGGCTACGATGGGGTAAATCATTGTCTTTCTAAGTACGATTGTAAAATAATTGCTGCGCTAACCTTATCCAGGTTTCCAGATTTTTCGCGACGGTCTTTCTTTTTACTTCCCATAGCAATCATACTTTGCATTGCCATTTTGGATGTAAATCTTTCATCTATTAATTCAATTTTTTGAGCAGGAAAAGAACTCTCAAGTTTCCCTTTCATGGCCATCACTATTGGAGTCATTTCGTTATCCTTTCCGTTCAATCTGGTGGGAAATCCCAAAACAATCGTATCAACTTCTTCCCTAGAAATATAGGTCTTAATGTACTCTATTAGTCTAGGTGTCTCGATTGTCTCCAATGGATTTGCCAATATCTTCAGCGGATCAGTAACAGCCAAACCAGTTCGTTTAGTTCCTAAGTCAATTGCAAGAATTCTAGGCATCAGTTTATTCTGATTTTATTACGGATTTTGCGAAGCGCCTCACGTTCTAACTGAATAGCTTTCGGAAAAAGTAATTCATCCTCAATTTGAGCATGTATGGTGAGCTCTCTTTCAAAATTCTGAAGCTCGTGATATAAAACCCTCATAGTCAAAGGGGCATCTTCCGATAAGGTATAATCAGAAGTCAATTTACGGATCCCTTCCATTTCGTCATCATGCACCTCATGCGCATCTGCTAGCAAATGAACAGGATCTCGCTCCAAAATTGTCAAGGCATCAATCAAACTATAGTTTCCTGCCTCCACATCTTGGAGCAACTCTATTCTTTTGAATAATCTGTTTTCCTCCTCGTGAATATGATGGATAAAATCTTCTACGAAAAGGGGAAACATGATTCGTAAATCTGCCATCAAAGCAGAGTATTTAGGTTCGGCAGCAATTCCTGAAATAATATTTGCTAAGAATGGAAGCTCCTGTCTGACAAAATAATAATGTTTCCTTTTAAGGTAGGCCACCAAAACTTCAATAGGATTAAGATATAATTCCTCGTTAGTAGGTTCTTTTCTTAATGCCCATGATTCTAACTCTGTAATGAGTTGGTTGGGATGTACTTTATGTTTTTTACAAACTTCTTCTAAAGATTGAGTCTGGTATTGGTAGAAACTGATCCCAAAGTAATGCAACACAGATGCAAAAACATAGTTTTCGGACACTAAATCACCTACTAAAGTTTTGTTATATCCACTTTCAGCTCCCATATCACAAAAATAATTTTTTTAACATAAAAAAGGGTAATAAAATGATTCATTATCGTATCCCCTCGTATAAACATTCGTTAACTTTATAAAAAGACTCTTTTAAAACAGTAACCAATTGCGCTAGTTTATATATAATTAGCAATAAATAAAGATAGGAAAAGACGTGAGCGATACTAAAAACACAAAGGCACAAATCAGGCTTCCAATAATTCTTGCACTGGCTATATCGGCAGGGATTTGGATTGGAGCCACATTTGCCGAACCTAAAAGTAACCAAAATGATCTTCGAGCTGCACTCTACAAGATGCAGGAAATCATGACCTATATCAACAGGGATTATGTTGATAGTGTCAATACCAATGAGCTGGTTGAGTATGGTATTACGAAGATGCTTGAAAATCTGGATCCGCATTCAAGCTATATTCCTGCCAGAGATGCCTCTTTAGCACAATCACAACTTGATGGAGAATTTGATGGCATTGGAGTTGAATTTGGAATCATAAGAGATACAATTTACGTGGTGGCTCCATTAACTGGAGGTCCATCAGAAGCCTTAGGAATTCAGTCCGGGGATCAAATCATAGCTGTTGATGGAAAAACTGTTGCTGGTATTGGTGTTACAAACCGGGATGTCTTTGATTTATTGAGAGGTCCAAAAGGATCAATGGTCAAGGTTGATATTAAAAGGAAAAATCAAGATGAATTGATTCCTTATGAAATCACGAGAGATAAAATCCCTCAGTATAGCATTAATGCCTCTTATATGGTTAATAATGAAATCGGATATATCAAAGTTACCCGATTTGCAGCCACCACTTATGATGAGTTTAAATCTTCCATTGAAGATTTAAAATCTAGAGGAATGAAAAAATTGATTGTGGATCTTCAGGGAAATCCTGGTGGATATATGGGTGCTGCTATTAATATGGCAGATGAACTTTTAGGACAAAGAGCCTTA
>NZ_JAHEBC010000419.1 GCF_024642405.1 Algoriphagus sp.
TTGATAGAACAATTGGCGGTCTTGAGAAAAGGAATAAAATTATTTCTCCCGAGGAAAAGAAAATTGTTGCCTATCATGAAGCGGGACACGCCGTGGCCGGATGGTTCTTGGAGCATGCAGATCCTTTGGTAAAAGTAAGTATTGTTCCAAGAGGTATTGCAGCCTTAGGATATGCACAATATTTACCAAAAGAACAGTTCCTATATCAAACTGAGCAATTGATAGATGAAATGTGTATGACCCTTGGTGGAAGAGCAGCCGAGGAAATAATCTTTAAAAAGATTTCTACAGGTGCACTTAGCGATTTGGAAAGAGTGACGAAAATGGCTTACTCAATTGTTTCTATTTA
Organism: Algoriphagus sp.; assembly: GCF_024642405.1. Classification (GTDB taxonomy): domain Bacteria; phylum Bacteroidota; class Bacteroidia; order Cytophagales; family Cyclobacteriaceae; genus Algoriphagus. The sequence continues at coordinate 350 of NZ_JAHEBC010000419.1, forward strand.
TGGTATGAATGATAAGATCGGCAATGTTTCTTTCTATGATTCAAAAGGTGACGGATATAAAATGACCAAACCGTATTCTGAAACTACAGCTGAAACTATTGATGAAGAAGTTAGACAACTGATACAAAAAGCGTACATCAGAACAAAGGATTTGCTTACACATAGATTAAAAGAGCTTGAAATACTTGCCCAAGAACTTCTTGAAAAAGAAATTCTATTCCAAGCAGATCTGGAGCGATTAATTGGTAAAAGACCATTTGAAACAGAAACTACATATCAAGCTTTCACCAATAAAAAAGAGAGCGCACCAGTGCCTGTGATCGACCAATTAGAATCCCCAACTCTAGATCCAGATTCGACTACATCGGATGAACCGAGCTCAGTATCAGAATCGAAGGAAGAAAATTAACACATTAAAAGCCCCTTAATCTTTAGGGGCTTTTTTTTTAAGCTAACTCCCGATTATCTTTATTCATGCAAGCAACCTCCCTAAACATTAAACTGGAAGGCAAAAAAATTTTTTTTGCCTCCGATTTTCATTTAGGCGCACCCAACACAGAAATAAGTAAAGAACGGGAAAGAAAAATTATCCGTTGGCTGGATAGTATTCAGAATGAGGCAGCGGCAATTTTCCTAGTAGGTGACATATTCGATTTCTGGTTTGAATATGGAAAAGTTATCCCAAAGGGATTCATTCCCTTTATTTCAAAAATATCCCAGCTTAGAGATAATAAAATACCTGTTTATTTTTTCACGGGGAATCATGATTTATGGATGAAGGATTACTTTACTCATGAATTAGGTATCCCGGTTTTTTATGATCCAATAGAATTAATAGTAGGAAATAAAAAAATGATGGTAGGCCATGGAGATGGTCTAGGCCCAGGAGATAATTCATATAAATTCCTCAAGAAAGTTTTTGTTCATCCTTTATCTCAGTGGCTATTCAAATGGCTACATCCTGATATTGGAATTAGGATTGCCCATGCCTGGTCAGGACATAGTAGAATTACCAATATCGAAAAAGATGAAAATAGATTTTTAGGAGATGGAGAATGGCTTTGGGCCTATTGTAAGGAAATTGAAGAAAAAAGACATCATGATTTTTACGTTTTTGGACATCGTCATTTACCATTGCAGCTAAAGGTCGGTGAATCTTCTATTTACTACAATTTAGGAGAATGGGTAAGCCAATATACCTTTTTAGAATTTGATGGAATCGAGGCCTCATTAAAAAAATTTGAAGAATGAAAATGATATTGGCTATCGTTTCGATGTTATTGCCAATTATCGCTATTGGTCAAATTCAAGATAATCTTGGGTTAGCTACTTCAGAAATATCAATCAGAAATCTTGATCTTGTCTCCTTCGATAACAAGGATCAAATCTTTGCCAGCAATACTACTGGAGATATTTATCAATTCGACACGAGTGGAAAGCAGTTGAATTTATTTTCACCTACTCGCCAAGGAAGGTTACATCAACTAGAAGCAGCATGGACTGTAAATATTTTCAGCTTTTCGGCAGACCTACAGGAATACCGAATATTAGATAGGTTCATGAATCAATTGTCCGAGCAAAGTTTTTTTCAGGCTGACATTAACCTAGCAAAGGCAGCTACTTTAGGAAATAATAATATGGTTTGGGTATGGGATGAATCCGATCTAAGTCTGAAAACCCTAGATTATCTTCGGAATATTATTGTTCAATCGCAGCCTCTTAATTTGATTCTAAATTCAAGTGATTTGGAAGTCTTGGAAATCAGGGAATTCAAAAATCGCCTTTTCATGAACGTAGCAAATGAGGGAATCTTCATTTTTGACAATCAAGGGAATTTTCTTAGTAAAATTAATATTGTAACAGATCAGCGTATGTGCTTTTTTAAAGAGCATTTACTTTGGATTCAAAATAATCAAGTCATGGCTTACTCTATTTCTACTAAAGCCATCATTAAAATCGCTCAAATTTCATCTAAAGATTACCGATTTATGCAGGTTGGGCAGGAAACCCTTGTTTTGATTGAAAAAGATAAAATCAATGTTTACCCAATCCCAAACTGGATAAAGTCCTTACGGTGAAAAAAAGACCATAAAAAAAGCCGGAAATTCCATTCCAGCTTTTATAATTAAAATTTCAAGGTATCAGGTAAATACTTAGAAGCCAGATCCTCATAAAAGGGTCTTAACTCTTTCACATTAGGAGGCACAGCAGCTTTTGAGTATAAATCATAAGGGTTAAACTTATCTACCCATTTAAATAACTTGTGGTCATCCTTGTTCATCAAGTGATCATATGCATTCTCTCGATGTTGTGAATAAAAACTATGGTAGCGTAACATAGCCAATCCTTCCTCGGGCAAGTAATCCTTCATAATCTGATAGATATACTCATCATGTCCCCATGAAAGATGCACATTATCTAATCCACAATTAGGCTTATAAACTCCATATTTTGTATTGAACCTCGGATCGCTGCTATCAGGATTATCCTTAAAGAACTCAGGGTAAACTATCTTATCAGAATGTTTACATCCTACTGGAAAAGTATCACCCACCACGCACCATTGAGGCTCTCCAAATAAACAAAGTACTTTTCCCAAATCATGTAAAAACCCAGTTAGTACAAACCAATCTGGATGGCCATCAGCCCGAATCGCCTCTGAAGTTTGTAACAAATGCTGAGTTTGATCTAAATCTGTATCGGGGTCAGAATCATCCACCAATGTATTTAAGAATTCTACAGCCTCCCAAAGAGACAT
>NZ_JAHEBC010000114.1 GCF_024642405.1 Algoriphagus sp.
GGACTGCATGGATTTTAACTCATTTAAAGTTTTAATGAGCTCCTCCTTTTGAGCATTAATTTCAGATGTACGCTCAGCTACTTGAATCTCAAGTTCTGATTGAAGCTTTTGGGATTTTTTGATTTCAAATTCCTTTTGTGAGGCTTTGATTCGTTCCTCTTCTAAAGCTTTCCGTTGCCTTCTGTTGATGATGAATTGGGCAAACAACCAAATCCAAGCAAATAAGGATGCTGTTCCATACCAAGTTTCATAAGAAGCGTAAAAATCCTTATTGATCAGAATAGTTAAGTCTTCTAGAAAATCTATTGCCACTACGGGAAAAAAAGCATTGACATAGATTTTAATGGGATTAAATACCGGTATTTTAAATGCGGCATAAACAATCCCAAGATTAATGATATGTGCTATCCAACGAAGAAAAACATCAGGGCCATCAAAAACTATCTGGACGATAAAAAATATTAAAGCAGCTACAAATGCTTTAAAAAAAACATCTACCCATTCAGGGTAATTATTTTTTGTCTCCTCATGTTGTTGTAGATACCTGAAAGCAAATATCTGTAGTAGAAAATTCATTTTTGAACTAACCTTTTTTAAAAATTTTTAGATCCTAAGAAGCAAAATAAGAATAATTTCGGTTCTAGTCGATGCTCTAAGCTTTGCAATCCTAAATACTTATTTTTATTTCCCGGTTTTTCGGAGAATCAAAAGTTTAATTTTACGATCAAAATATTCAGAAAACCATTATCTAATCATTACTTATTGGGAGAATAATTGTAAACACCGAACCTTCACCTTCTTTACTTTCCATGATGAGTTGGCCTCCATGCGCTTGCACAATATCATATGCCAGGGATAAACCCAGACCTGTTCCAAAGCCAGTAGGCTTAGTGGTAAAGAAAGGTTGGAAAATTTTCTCTTTAATGGGTTCAGGTATTCCAATTCCATTGTCTATAATAGAAACTTTTACTTGGGGACCTGAAACCGGGTCTTTGATTAAGGCAGTAGTAACTTTTACAATTGGCTGGAAATCGTCACTGGTTTCATTGTTTTTAATTGATCTGTCCAAAACAGCATAAAACCCATTATTCAAAAGGTTTAGAAGTACTTTTCCGATTTCTTGAGGAATAACATTCACTTTAGGTAGATCCGCATCTGTCTGAATATCCATTTCAATCTCCAGATCTTTAGAAATTGCATTTTTGTACTTCGCCAAAAAACTATGATAAGAAATCCTAAGAAACCCATTTGCTAAAGCATTCAAATCTGTTAGTTCATGTCTTCCTTGACCTTGTTTGCTGTGCTCGAGCATATTCTTCACTATGGCATCAGCTTGAAGTCCATGTTTTCTGATTTTTTGAAGATTGGATTTAACGTCAGAAAGCAATTCATTTAGAATTTTCTCATCCCGTTCTTCTATAGATTTACTGTACTCCAAAAGAATTTCATCGATCATCTCATCACTGACCTCTGTAAAATTGTTTACAAAATTTAAAGGGTTTTGTATTTCATGGGCAATTCCAGAAGCTAATTCTCCCATGGAGGCCATTTTCTCGGAATTTACTAGTTGTCTTTGAGCCTTTTTTAGATCTCTCAGGGTTAATTCCAGGTCTTCTTTTTGAAGTTGTAATTCAGCTGTTCTAAGTATCACTTTCCTTTCCAAATTATCATAAAGCTGAGCATTTGAAATAGAAATTGCGATCTGAGTGGAAAGTGTTTGAAGCAGTTCTTTATGAGAAACTGTGAAAGCTCCCATGGAAAGAGAATTTTCCAAATACAAAATAGCCATTAACTTTCCTTGATGAATGACTGGAAGACATAAAATGGATTTTACTTCTACTGATTTTAAAAATGGGATCAATCCAAATTCAGGATGGTTTTGAGCATCCTCTAATAACAATGATTTTTGGCTATTTAGGACATAATTGATTATCTCCTCTGGCAATTGAATGGAATTGGAAGGGTATGGTATGCTCTGAAGAACCTTGTAGGATCTTGGATTGATGACACCTTCAGCTTCTATTTTCCAAACGTCGTCAGTTTGCATTATAAAATATCCTCTTTCAGCACCAGCATTTTCAAGGACTACTTCCATCATTTTGCTAAGTACTCCTTTTAGGGTTACTTGTTGGGAAATGGCTGAAGAAGCTTTTATAAGGGTGTGAGAATCGAACATTTCCAAAGATTGGATAGTCCTGGTTGTCTCACTTATCGTTATGCTTTTTTGCTTTTGCCCTTTTTGGAAAAGTGTAGGGTAGATTTCTTGTAATTGATTTACCTTTTTTGTTGCCCCATATTCCAGATAAGTCAAATAAGAGTCTTTTAGATAAATCTCGCCAATTCTGGTTTTTCCATGATTTAGCATCATGATTCCAGCTTTTTCAAAAGCAATTGCTTTCAAAGGCAACATTTCCTGTTTTGTGGTCTGGGTAATAACAGAGTCATAGAGCTCTAGAGCATCCAAAATATGCCCTTCTTTATCCTTTTTGATCGCACTAATTAAATCTATTCGAAATTGAAAGTTTTCTGGGATCGAGGAGTTCCATTTTTCTAAGATGACAACTGATTCTTCAATGGAATTTTGAAGTTCTTCATCAGGATTTGAAAAGTCTATCAAATCAAGCGCTATCAGCGGAAGATAAATGTAATAATCTGCTAAAACGACGGAACCAGGTACGGCAGAAAGGTAGTTTTTTGCATTTACCAAGTAATCATATGCTCCTTTTGGGTTCCCTAATAAATAAGATGAAAATCCTTTGTAAAGGTAAAAATAGAATCTGCCGAAATAATTTTGCTCTTTTTCTAAAAGAGAGAAAATACTTTCTTCAGATTCAAAAGTTGTTAAGTGTGAAGGTCCTCCCAAGTCATTGATAAGCTGATAAAAGGTGAGAATGGTGCTTTTTACAAAAAGATTTTTTGTTTTTTCAGCAATTTTTAGCCCATGATACATTCTTTCATCTAATACAGCCAATGAATTCCCAGCGGTGGTAACTACTTGGCCGAGGCCTGAAATATTATACCCGGCAAATTGAAGCTCGCCTGATTGAAGACCTGAAGAGAGACCCTCTTTTAAGTATCCATATGCATCTTTTGCAGGCCTTGCATAAATGTTAAGAAAAGCTCCGAGAACAAAACAGGTATTACTTCGCTGTCTTAGACTTTTTTGATCTTTGGAAAGCTGGTAGGATAGATTTCCAAAATCAAATCCTTGCTGGTAATCACCAAATGCCAATCCACATAAAATTCCGTAGGAGCTAAAGGCGGTACAGCTTTCGGCGACATTCCCATTTTCTATAGAATTGGCTGTACTTGCTAACACAAGATAGGTCCACAAATTACTTTGTCCACCCAGAAAGGCAGGGGAAAGCATGTTTACGATCAATTTGATTTTTATGCTGGAAATTTCACTTGGAGAGATGGTTCTGTTTTTTAGAAGGTCAAGTGGTTTTTTGCCTTCCATTAATGAAATAATAGTTCCAAAACCCTGGCCAATTGCGGCTTCAAGTTCACTTTCTTCGGGAATAGTTAATCCAATTAATTCCAATCCTTTTCTTCCAAAATCCAAGGCTTCCTGGAATTGAATTTTCATTGTGGAGAATATGATAAGCTGATTATATATCAAGGCTTTTTCATAATTAGAACTTGCAAAATTTAGAACCTCATTCGCCAGTTCAAGGGCCTTGTTTTGATCTCCTGAAATAAACTCGACTTCAATTTGAGTGAAAGAAATATTCCATATTAAATCATATTCTTTTACCCATGGATTTTTGTCTTGGAGAAGCTCACTTGCTAGTTTTAATAGCTTCAAAGATTCATCGAAGGCTACAGCATCTCTAGCTTTGATTCCAGCCTCGTAATTATACTTAGCAAGCTCAATTTGTTTCTTTGGATCAGTGATTAATGATTTGGCCCGATTTAATTGATTAGTGATGCGAAACACCCAATCTTCTTTCGATCTATCTAAATGTTTTTCAAAGAATTCGCCAATTTCTAGATGTACTTTTTCTTTATCATCTAGATATAAATAGGCTGCTTGTTGAATTCTATCGTGAACAAAGAAATAATTAACACCATCAAATAATAGAAAAGAGTCATTTAATGCAGGGGATAGTTCTTCCCTCAAAGCTGATTCTTTGAGACCATTGAGACCGGCTAATTCTGCAGCTTTAAAAAGATTTCCCATAGCCGCTCCCGTCCCTAAATAATACCTGACATTTTCTGGCAATTTTTCCATTTGCTTCATCAGGAAATCCACCACATTTTCAGTAGCACTTTCGATCGCTATTTCAGATTTATTCCATTCCCATCGCCCTTTTTTAGAGTCTGAATAAATCAATCCTCTTTCATATAAACTTTCAATAAATCGATGGACATAAAAAGGATTCCCATTGGTCTTTTCATGAATTTGCTTGGAAAACTCTTTTACCTCAGAGTTTTTTCTCATGAGGGAGTAAGCCAAAATATTATTGATTTCAGAGATAGGCAGCAGTCCCAGTTCCATCTGATTTACAATGAAACCAGATTTTTTCAGATCCTTAAGCATACTCTTTAAAGGATGATCTTCGGTTACTTCATTTCCGCGATAGGCACCTACGATGAAAAATGTTTGATTTTGATTATTCTTTAAAAGCTGCGAAAGTAGATTCAAACTGGCTAAATCGATCCATTGTAAATCATCCAGAAATAAGGCAATTGGATAAGGCTGTGAGGTAAATACCTTGATAAATTCGGCAAATACATATTCAAATCGGTTTTGAGACTCCATCGGAGTGAGAGCTTCAAAACCGACTTGGGGGCCTATAATTTTCTCTAATGTTGGAAATACATCCGTGAGCAATTTTCCATTTTGGCCCAATGCGTTGATAAGTCGGTCCCTCCAAAAAGATAAGGCCTTTTTGTGTTCACTCATTAATTGGGAGAGGAGACTTTCAAAAGCCTGAATCAAACCACTATATGGAATCGGTTGATTCAATAGCTCATATTTTCCATGAAGGAAAAAACCATTCTGCTCTATAACAGGTTTTTTTAGTTCCTGAATCAGTGCTGATTTTCCAATTCCAGGACTTCCACTTACCAGAAGAAATTGTGTTTCTTTTCTATTTAAACAAGTATCCCAATAGTTGAAAAGTTGCTTCAACTCTTTTTCTCTACCAAACAGTTGGCGTGGCATTCTGAAAATGGTGGAGAAGTCATATTCTGCTAATTTGAATTCGGGGATATCACCTAATTCATCATAATATTTTGCACATTTCAACAAATCCTTTTCTAGACCCTTTGCTGACTGATATCTATCGTCTGCAGATTTTGATAATAGCTTGAATATGATTTTCTCCAGTACTGCTGGAATATTGAGTAAATACTCTTTTAGAGGTGGTGGAGGGGAAGCAATATGCTTATGAATGATCTGGAAAGAATCTTCACTGTCAAAAGGAAAAACTCCGGATAATAACCTGTAGAATAATACTCCCAGTGAATAAAAATCGGTTCTATAATCTGTTAATCTATTAATTCGACCTGTTTGTTCTGGGGATAGGTAATGAATTTTTCCACCCCCGATTCTTTCTGAACTTATTTTTAAAAAAGAGGCTGAAACCCCAAAATCAATTAGGCGAATATTTGAAAAATCTTTAGCTACTAAAATATTGTCCGAGCTTATATCTCTATGGACAATTTTTTGTCTATGCATTTCACCAAGTGCATGGGCGATTCTTGGGGCAATTTTTAAAAAATCCTCGACAGATAAATGGTTGTTGTTCTTTACATAGTTATCAAGTGAAGTTCCTTCAAAGAATTCTTGAACTATCGCGAATCCATTTCCAATACGGATTAGCTCTAGATATTTAGCCAAGCCATCACCTGAAATTTTTTCTCCTAAATTAAATTCATCTTTTATCCGCTCTATTTTCTGTGGAGAAGGAAAATCGTCAGAATGAACTTTTATTATGACTTTATTTCCCGTTTTATGGTGTACAGCCTCATAAACAGAAGTTTCAGTATCTTCATAAAGCTTATTTTTCAATAAGTATTCTCCTATATTCATTTCCTAATCACCGATATAAGTAGTTATATCACAATACTTTAAATTCAAAAATTGAATTAAGGAAATTAATATTTTTTCCCTTATCGCACAGATTTTAATTAAAAATGAGGATAAACTTCTTTTTCAAAGAAATCTTGGATTTTGTGTTTATCCAACCAAATTTTATCAATCATATGCTGGTAATCTTCTTTCACAGGGACATTGTAAGGATTATCATCATTGGACTCTAATGAATCTGTCCAAACTGAATGAAGTGTGAATGCAAAATTAAGCTCGGGATGCGAAAGCACTGTTTTTGGCCCTTGTTTAAGGTTTGCTGCATCGAATATCCAAACCTCTCTAAAGAAGTTTTTTACGCCATCTATTTCGTCCTCGTTAATCATGAGAACAGTAATATAGCCATCAATCCCAGGTCTAGAGTTTACGCTACCGTTCCTATGTGTAAATTGAAGAGATCTGATTTCGTACCCCTGTGGGAATTGAAAGTAATCTTCTAATTCAAAGCTTTGGGCATTTAATCTCACTAGTTGAAACGGGATTCCCTCTTCGGATAATTCTTTAACTTTTTCTGCAGGAATTTTTCTGTTGGGATAGTCCTTGTAAAGTTCGTAGATAAATTCAGTTAGTCTTCTAGGTTCTAGCCCATAGCACTGGAAGAAAATGTCCGTTATCTCGTTACTAGGGATACTTCCTGAAATTATATCTCTAAATGTGTAGATTCCAACTCCCCAGGTATGTGGGCCCAAATCTTCCGGATGATCCAATTTACCAGTAGAATCTAAAATATTCTCAGAAATCAAACTGCCTTTTTCACCATCTATTTCATATTTACTAATACGTCCAATGTCCATGACTCCAGCCGAAATAATCCCAGCCGTATTAGGTTCAATATCTGATCCACTAACCAACTTGTCAAAAGGTCTGACCCATTCTGCCAGGCATGCGGCACTATTGCTTGCCCCATAAAGCGTCAATTTTCCATTTGGATTTTTATAGTTTAGATAACAATGGATAAATTCTGGTTCTAGTTTAATTTGTTTTGCGACAACAGTCTTTGAAGCAGTATTTAGATCTTTTCTAGCTACTATGTAAACATAAGTGAAAGATTCTTGGGGAACAGTCGTATGTTTCCTGATGAAATTGTCAATTTCCGGATTATGTGGAAATGGATTGTTAAACATCACATCCATCGAAAGTTTGAAAGCTGCATCAATAAAAACGAAGTAATCTTCGGAAAGCGTAGTTTGATGACAGCATTGAGTGATTTTTAGGTCTTCTCCTTTTTCATCCACTAACCTCCAAGATTTAAGAGATTTGGAACCATCAAAGACATGAAGATATACCTCATCCTTTACAGAAAATTCATTTTGAGGGATTCCTAGAAAAGAGAGAATATCACCGAAAATCTTAGAAACGGAGTGTTTTAATTTTCTAAAGAATTTTTTGAACTTACTTTCATGAGTCGGGCGATTTTTATGAACATTCTGAAAATATTCATTTAACTTTTTCTGAGCTTCCTCTTTATCCTGGATGGAGCTCCAACTTTTTACTTTTTGTTCTAAATCCTTTTCAATAGAATCGTGATGTAAGTGGAGTGAAGGCCATAAATTTGACTCTTTTAGCTGCAATGCAGTCGACTTAGTATAGTTTACAGAAAAAAGTTCTTTTGTGATAGGGTCAAATGCAGGATGAGCAGTAGTCTGTAAAACTGGAAACGGCCAGGGTACTATTCCTGGAACACCATTAATATATTCTTTAATATAACCTATGGCTGTTTTAATTTCTAAGGTTTTGGAATCGAACTCATATGGCCTCCCAACATCTGTCGTGGCTACTAGCCTGTCATATTTATCAGTTCCATACCGGATAGGAGTAATGGCAGTAGACAATAAATCACTACATCCAAGCCAAAAAGAAAGTCTTGTGATTCCAAGATTTTTAAAGGCACTAAAACTTTGTTCCCATTTAGGATATTGAGGATGACTTCCGTGTTTTAATGCATTGTCTGCGAAATATGCTGGTGGCTTCAAGAGCCTTGCTTTTAAAAAGGCTTTTCCTGCCTGGTCAAAGTCATATCTCATGACAAAACCACCTCCTAAGAGAATCGGAGAGGCAAACTCCGGGTTTCTGGTTCCATCAGGATTATTCTTGGGATAAGGATAGGCAGAATTGACAGAACCGCTGGAGGAATTAATGAAAACGTGACCAGTTATATCTTGAGGTAATTCACCATAAATAACTGAAAGCTCTAAATCTAAATCTTCACGTGTAGATGAAATTAAAGGTCTAACAGGAAGTTTTAAATCGGCTCTTCCTTTTTGTAGGATTTTGAGTTGAAACATAATAAAATTGAAAAATGGTTGTTGTTTATCAAGATAAATAAAACATTTCTTATTTCAGGTTTTATTTTCATCACGATATCTTTGAAAAAACAGGAATAAAAATTGAACTATATACTCAGTGAATTTACTGTCGTAAGACTTTTTTTAGCTACTTACTATAGACATTCGGATTTTGAATCAATCTTTTAAAAATTAGAAATCCTTTAAGAGTTTAGATTTATGAGGAAGATTCTGCTAACTGTCAAGTACCAAATTGGAAGTTATATTACCTAGGATAATTTAGTAGGAAGGTAAAATGACTCTTCAGCGATTTAGAGTTTTAACAAGATTATAAATTCGGTTCCTTCCCCTTCTTTGCTTTCAAACTTCAATTCACCTCCTTGTGCCTTTATAATATCATAACTTAGACTTAATCCCAAGCCAGTTCCTGAACCAGAGGGTTTTGTAGTAAAAAATGGCTGGAAGATTTTTTCTTTGATAGATTCTGGGATGCCATTTCCATTGTCTTCAATAGAAATCTGCACTTCTAAATCTCCTGACTCCGATTGGGTTGTTTTTGTTTTAACAGATATAAACGGATTATATGAATCCTTTCCTTCAGATGATCCAATCGGTGAATTCAGGGTTACCTGGGGAAATGATTTGGCCTTTTCATTCACTGCATAAAAAGCATTATTGATCAAGTTTAGAAGTGCTTTTCCGATATCTTGTGGAATAACTGAAATTTTAGGAAGTTTTGGATCAAGTTCAGTCTTAAAATCGGAATGAAAACCTGGAACCTTTGCTAAAAAAGATTGGTAGCTCAAGCGAAGGTATTCATCCACCAGAGAATTGATATCGGTATATTCTGACTTTCCAGTTCTACCTTTACTATGTTCCAGCATTGCTTTGACAATTGCATCAGCCCTTTTTCCATGAAGGAGGATTTTATTTAGATTTATTTTGATGTCATTTGAGATGACTTTTACCTCGTTAAGATCACCTTTTTTGATTTCCTCGTGCAGGTCTTCTATCATCTCATTACTTACTTCTGAGAAGTTTTTGACAAAGTTTAAAGGGTTTTGAATTTCATGCGCTATTCCAGCGGTAAGCTCCCCAAGGGAAGCCATTTTTTCGGATTGAATGAGCTGAAGCTGTGTTAACTTAAGTTGATCAACGGTCTTTACCAGTTTTTCATTTTTATTCTTTATTTCCTCATTTTTTTCTTTTAGAGTATGAAAAGCTTTATCTAGCCTATTTCGATTTCGGAAAACAAGGAATAGGATTATCACGAAAGTGAAAAGTCCTGCAAAAGCTGAAAAAGTAAGCCACCGTTGCCTTAGGTTTGCCTTTTCAAATTCCAATGTTTTTTTAGAGAATTCGTATTCGGACTCAAGGTTCGCTGCCAAACGCTGTCCTTGCGCAGTATTGATACTGTCATTAAAAGACTTGAATAACTTGTATTTATCCAGCGCTTCCTCATATTTCCCCTCCGCTTCATAGATTTTAGCCAAAAGCTCATTTGCATTTCTGAGTTGAGTAGTTTGGCCCATCTTTTCGGCTTGTTCCAGTCCTTTATTTGCATAGATTGAAGCTTCCTCTAGGTTTCCTTTTTTATAATATAATTCTGCCAGCCCTACCAAAGAGTGAGAATATGGAACTCCGTACCCTTTTTCTTCAGCGATAGTAATTGATCGGCGATATAAACCCTCTGCCTTTTCAGTACTGTCCATGGCAGCATAAATATCTGCCATTGTTCTGGCAGTCATTTCTATAAATTCTGGACTTTGTAATTCCAATGCTGAGGAATAGCCTATTTTCAGATTTTTAAGCGCTTCAATAGGTCTGTTTTGCCGGAGCTCCACATCCCCTATGTTGTTATAAGCAAGAATTTGCCTTCCTTGGTTTCCCAGATCTTGATAAATACTTAGCATCTCCTGATACTTTGCCTTAGCATCTTCAAACTTTTCCTGTTCAAAATAAATAAGTGCAACGTTATTTAATGCAGCGGCTTTTACATTTAAATTCCCTGTTGTTTCAGCACCTTTTATGGCGTCAAAAAAATTTATGAGGGCCTCCGTATAGTTTCCTAAGTTATAATAAACCAGCCCTATATTATTTAGAATTCCAGGGACTAAGCTCTCATTAGAAAGCTCCTTAGCAATGTTCAATGAGTTTGTATAATATTCGATTGAAGCCACGAATTCTCCCTTGTTTTGGAGGGCATTTCCATAAATTTTTAATGCTTCCGACTCTCCCTTTTTATAATTTGCCTCTCGGCAAAGCTGAATCTGTTTATCCAGAAAATAAATAGCGCTGTCAGGATTACTTTCTGCCAACATAAATCCTAGCTCATTGCCCTTATTGAGATATAAGGTATCATTTTCGTATCCTGGTTTGGAAGATAGTTTGATTAAATCTTCCTTCAGGTTTTCTATTGTTTGGGCATATACGGTACTTGAAAAATGAAACAGTAGAACAAGCACAAAAAGTGAAGTCACCTTTAAATTCATTAGATGAAATACAAAAATGCTTTTCATAAATTAAGTATGGTTAATAGAGGGTGATCGCTGGGTTTTACATGATCAATCTTCGATCTATAAAAATTTGGATTTTTGACCTAAAAAACTACCTTTATTTTATATAAATTGTATTTTAAACTAAAAATCATGAAAAGATATTGTTCTACGTCTAATAATACTTGGTTCTTATTTCTAATAACTGAATTAGAATCTCAAGAAGAATCAATAAAGGCAAGTATTTTATCTACTTCAACTCGAAGTGGTGAGGATGAAAGTAATGAAGAGGCTGATTCTTCAGAAAGTTTTGGTGATGAAAATGAGGAATCTTCTGAGGGGATGGTAGATCCAGCAAGAACCAGAGTTGTAGATCCAGCAAGAACCAGAGGAGTAGACCCAGCTCGTACTGATGAGGAAGTGGATCCAGCCAGAACAGACTTTGTAGATCCCGCTAGAACTTAACATTATAAAAATCAATTTTAAAATAATGGACCCTTGAAAACTTTTTGATAGGGTCTTTTTTTTACTTAAATCTTTGACTTAGTGTTATCAAAAGAAGTTTTATGTGTATATCCGCAATTCTACCAGTAAGGAGACTAATGCAATACAAAATAAGCTCAACTGTAAATTTTAGGCTGCTTCGGTCTTCGGTCATCGGTCTTCCGACCAGATAAGCAAAGAAT
>NZ_JAHEBC010000115.1 GCF_024642405.1 Algoriphagus sp.
AATTGGATTCTGCAAATTACTTGTGGCTGGTGTTCCACCTGGAAAACTCCAGTTCCAACTGGATGGAAGTTGAGTACTTAAGTCAAAAAAATTAACAGTGTTTTGCTCCAGAATTTCTAATTTGTTGGCACCAAAAAATGCTATCGGTAAATCTAATGCTGAAGTTTGAGTATATAAATCGATAGTATTGTTTAATTGAAGTAGACATACTTCACAAAACTCTCTACCAAGGAAACGCATTTTGCAGTTTTGATGAGGGCGAAACCATGTAGGAGATTCTTCATGAGAAAATATGCCGACACCATTAACATTTAGTAAACTTTTCCACCTATTCGTCTCTATATTATTGTCTTGAGTTAAATTAGGCTTTTCAACAGCATATTGATCGCCGGCCCAATATTCGTCTGCTAATCCACTAAATGAATGCCCAATTTCATGAATCATAACCTCTTCTGAAGATGGGCCAGATGAGAAAGTTGAAAAATAGCCACCTGAACCTCCGTATCTACTATCATTTACTATGATAATTGGTAAGTCAAAAAAAGGAGCATTGCTGTTAAGAACATCCAAAATTTTTCCTGTTCTTAGTGGAACTAGAAGACGTTCTATTCCAGCATAATTAAAGGTAGATCCAAAATAATTATCAATTAGTTCGGAAGGATCACTAGCAGCGCCTTGTTCATTTGAAACTACTTTTATGGCATAAACATTAATATCGTTAACATGGGATAACCATGGCTCTTGCTGAAACATTACATCAATAGCTCTTTTGGTATCTTGAATAAATTTATCTTGTTGATCCGCTTTGTATCCATCTCCCATAACTACAAAATTTATTGCTTGGTCAGGGGAACTATTATAGGAAATTAAGTCTATTGGAAAAACTTGAGCAAGAGTTTTGGAGAATACCCCAAAAAGTAAAAAACAAACTAGAAATAATATTAATTGTTTCTTCATTGGATTCTGGGTTTGAAAAATGGAAATACATTTAAAAGTTTTAATTCATTTCCTTCTAATCGTTCAACTTTTATTTTCTGAAACCAGAATTCATATTGAGTTCGAATAAAAAAATTCACTTCTTGTAATTCTAAGGTTTCAGACTTGATTTCCCCAGAAGCAGTATTATTACTGTATTCCACTTTTTTAAGCAGGGGATTTTCTACAATGGACTTTACGGTATTAGTTTCACTTTCGTCCGTAAGGCTTATTACCAAATCCCCTTCTCGTAATTCTCGTTCATTGCCATTTAACACTCTTAGTTTTCCAACATTTATATAGACTTCATTTATTTTAACAGTGTCTAAGGAGTTTAAATAGAAATTTATGATTACAATTTCGGGGCTTGACTCTTTTAAAACCTCATCTGAATGAACCGGTTTAGCCATAGGATTTTTATTTGCGCTGCAACAAAAGAGAGAAAAAGTGATTACGACAGTAAAGAAAATTTGAATGAATTTCATAAAAAATGATTGTCAAGATTCACTTAAGTATATATTATTCTTTGTATGATTTATTTGTAGGTCTTCACTTTCCTTTGATTCTTCGTATCCAAAAGACTAAATCCAAATCTTCAAAAAAAGTTTGGCCCCTTTCGATACATTTAAAATCCCTTATTCACTAAAATCAAAATATGGGATACTTACTTCAAAGCGAAACTTCTTGCTTCTCATTTCATCCATAGCATAGGTTTGGAATGGAAAACATCTGACTTTCTTACCTAAATGAGTGATAATAGATAACCCGGTAAACTCATTTGAATGGTTACTAGTGGTCAAGATATCCCATGCTGAGACTTTGTCTTGAACTATTGAAAAATTACGATTCAAAGTGAGATGCAAATTTGAACTAAAAAATATTCCATAATAATTTTAAAATTAAATACTCTTAAAGTTCTATACTTTAACTCTATTAAACAATACCCCAAATGGGATAAAAATCAAATTTATCTAAAAATAAATTCTGACTTTTAAAGTTAAAAACAATTGAAATTAATAATTAATTAAAGTCTAAATCTTAAATTCTACTTCTTAGAAACTTATCCTCTTGATCACATCTATTTTGGGCTCCAAATTCCTATCAAACAAAAGTGGATAATTGGTTCTACCTCTAACAGGAAAGTTATTCAACCAGGATCTTCCATCGTGTAATCCCCAAAAAGTAACCCGGGTAATTTTATCTTTATGCTTTTCAAATAATTGAAAAAGATCAGCATATCGTTGAGCGAACTTCTCTTTTATTTCTGTTGAAACGCCGTCGACATAAGGGTTGAATTCTGCAGAATTAGCATAATTAATATTCAAATCTGCTCCTTGTGAGTTTTTTGGTCTGGGCAAAATGTCCACATCCAATTCGGTAATGGCAACTTTGAAACCTGCTTCGGCTATTTCAATAATTCCTTGCTCAATCTCATCGATAGAAGGACTTTCCAAAAGGTAATGGCCTTGCATTCCAATTGCATCAATTCGAATTCCTTCTGCTTTCATTTCTTCGGCAAAATCCAGAATCCCTTTCCTTTTGGAAGCTTTCCAGACATTGTAATCATTGTAGTAGAGTTCGGCATTAGGATCTACTTCCCTGGCTTTTTTGAAAGCTGCTTTGATAAAATCCATACCAGAAATCTCAAACCATTTTGATTCACGAAAACTCCCATCTTCATTAAATGCCTCATTGACTACATCCCAGCCATGAATTTTCCCTTTGTACCTGCCCATCACAGTTTCAATGTGATTTTCCATCCTAGACACCAGTGCTTCTTTTCCCAATCTATTTCCGGATTCATCTTCAAAAACCCAATTGGGAACTTGCTGATGCCAAACAAGACAATGACCAACCGTGAAAGCTCCAAGCTTCTCCCCTAACGCCACATAGGCATCCCCAAACTGAAAATTGTATTCTTCAGGTTTAGGGTGAACCAAGCTCCACTTAAGACCATTCTCTGGACTTAGACTGTTAAAATGAGTCGTTATTAGTACTTGCTCTTGTGTCGCTTCAGACGATACTTGCTGGGAATTTAATGCAACACCAATATAAAAGCTGTCTTTAAAAATGTCCTTCATGCCATGCTCTTTGGGCTTGTGGAATCCCAT
The DNA here is from genome assembly GCF_024642405.1 of Algoriphagus sp. Lineage (GTDB taxonomy): Bacteria > Bacteroidota > Bacteroidia > Cytophagales > Cyclobacteriaceae > Algoriphagus. The sequence goes on from NZ_JAHEBC010000115.1 coordinate 3,087, forward strand.
AAGCAAGGTTATCGTTAAAAAAAGGAAGGCTTTTTTTATCATTATAATAAAAGTTTAATCTTTTAAAATTTTTAACTAAAATACTCAATTCCAAATTCTTAAATCTTCTATCTCAAATCTTAGGATCCACTTCCTTTGAATTGATCTTCTTTGTAGGCAAATAAGACATTGAATGTGGTCAAAGATCCATAGCAACGTGTAATGTATTGCTGTAAGTGTACTCGATCTTCATCATCCAATTTAGGATGATTATTGATGTTTTGTTCCAATACCCGAAGCTTCTCCCTCACCATTACAATTTTATGAAAGAAAGTGGCCATCGGAATTTCTTTAGATTGGAGATTTTCGTCATTCGGTTCAAAGACCACATTTCCTCCTATCCATTTTCCCCCGAGAGGAACAATTGGAGCCCTTTCTGAAGTTTGCAACAAAGCCTCTCTGATCGCTTTTTCTACATCTTTCATCGTCAACATCGGGAAGTCAGGAATTTTCGCTTCCTCCACAGAGAAACCTTCGTAGTCTCTAGCCAAAGTTTTGACTTCTTCAGCGTTATAAAAATAAATTTTGTAATAGGTCTCATCTACCGATAAGATCATTCCCGAACCGAATTTAGGATGGGTAAGTTTACTTCCGGGAGCTAATTCACTTGCTGTCATAAATAATGGTTTAGTGATCGAAAATAAGAAAATTCAAGAAATTTTAGTTAAATAATACCGGAGCAGAACTTTATTCTTTTCTCATCAAAAAGTTTTAAAGCATTAAATAATTCAAACCCAAATGATAAGCAGCTTCCAAAATGATTTATCTTTTATATTAAGAAATCGATATTTTTATAAGACTTAAAAAACTGATTCCAATGAAAAATCTTCCCTACCTGATGATCCAAGGAATTTCAATATTCTTAGGTTTCACTTTCTGGGGAGCAGGAATGGCAAAGTTATTCTATGAACATCAATTTTTTGGATGGATCGGTCCTGTCTGGCTAATCGAAGAACTCGAGCCTTATGGCCTTGGGTTTTATGGAAAATTCATTGCATTAAGCCAAATCGTAATTGGATACCTTTTAGTAACTACCCGCTACAAGTTAATTGGGAGTATTATGATGATTCCTCTAATCGGTAATATCCTGATGGTTACCATTTCTTTAGAATGGAGAGGAACACCTTTAGTTCTATCTTTTTTAATGCTTTTAAACTTAATTTTACTTTGGCAGTATAGAGATTTTTTCATGCCTTTGATGGATGAAGGAAAAAGTCAGTATGATGTAAAAACCCGAAGTATAAGAACGATAAATGGTCATTTAGTTTGGCTTGCTGGTCTATCCTTACAATTTATAGCTATACAGATTTCCTATATAAATTGGGTCGCAGCTTGCACAGTTGTCTTATTAGGCTTGGTTATATCTGGTTTGAGTTTTTATTTGGAAAAAAGACGTCTCAAAAGCTTAGAATAAAAACAAATCATTTCTTAAACCATATTATTATGAAAATTCATCCTTATTTAAATTTTGACGGTCAGGCAAAGGAAGCCATGACATTTTATAAAGAAATCCTGGGAGGAGAGTTTGACGGAGATTTCAACTATTTCAGTGAAATACCTGGAATGGTTCATTTAAGCGAGGAGGAAAAAAAACGTGTCATGCACGTCACACTCAAGCTATCCGAAGAAGTTAAAATTATGGCTAGCGACACCTTGCCAAGCTTGGGGCAAAAGTTGAAGTTGGGGAACCATAATCACATTTCCCTAATGCCTGATTCTAAAGTACAAGGAAAGAAATTCTTTGATGGCTTATCCAAAGGAGGAACAATAGAATTGCCCTATGAAAAAGCGTTTTGGGGTTCCTATTTCGGAAGTTTTACAGATAAATTCGGGATTGGATGGATGGTGAATTATTCACTGATAGAAGGTGAGGAGTAAAAACTGAATTTCTGAATTTCAAACCCCAATAGTTATAAGCTTATCGTATTTTGTATAAGCTCTTTTCTCTTTGAAACTATTAAAAACGTAACCTATTATAAATAAGCGATTTAAAGGATAAAATATTGGCTTTTTTAAGGCACAAAGATTAAATTAAATCTTTCTTTTTGAATCATATTTTTAAAAATTAAATCATGTCTTATTTAAATTCTCCCCGATTGACTTTTTCGGGGCAATTCCAAGCAGACCCTTCAACGGTCAACAATGATCCAACGCATTTCAACAATGAATCTTTCCAGCCAAATTTCCAGAAATGGGGAGCAGGAGCATCTAACGGATGGTGGAATCCAGAGGGTACTGGAAGTTGGAGATTCTTAAGCTGTGGGGTAAAAAGTGTCACTTATTTGGATGGAACTTCTACAAGCAATCCTCAAGAGGATCCGATTATTGGAATGACAATCATGGACTCTAATACTAAAGTTGCTGGTAAAATCGTCGATTTAGATTCTCAGCAACAAATGGTTTCTGCGCTTTGGGGATTGGTAGTCCGCTTAGTATCTGGCGAAAAGGAAGTGATCAAGTCCGATTATGAAGTTGCGTCTTTTACAAATATCTGGATGGGAAGAGCTCCAAAACTTGGCGGAGACACTAGAGCTGCGGCAATCTTTCAGTCAGTTTTAAAAAACATTTCCTGGGACATAGATTCTTGTAATTCCAGATATCTCAATGAGTTATTTTCTGTAAGCAAAGATCAGCTTTCCATTCAGTTTACGACCGACTTGTATGAAATGGATAATACCTCTCCCAAGTTTACAATAGGTAGAATTGTTGGATCCATAGGACCTCATTTTGAAGAAGAACCTACTTTCTTCACTATTGGAAGGCCGCTTTTTCCAATGGATCTCAGCTCTATGAATTATGCTAATGCTATCTTGGATAAAACTCTAAACCAAATCACACTTGATTTAGCAAATTCCTTTCAGATTAATCCCAATGGAACGCTGATCGACAGAAGCAACTTAATATTGGCTGTCAATAAAGGCCAAAACGATACCTTTGACTTGGTAACTATTGGGGAAATTATTCTAGATAAATCGGATTGGTATTCTGTTGATGCTGGAATCAATTCAGTTCCATTAGCTGATAAAATGGATTTGGTGGAACAATACCCACTTGTGATTTTAGATGGTAATGGACAACCAATATTCCAAGAAAGTGAAGAATATGTTTGCGCAGATAAGTTTGTTTTTTATCTCAATCCAGAAGAAAGCTGTCAGGTTGATCTTTATGCCTCAAAACTAGGTAAACCTTTAGCTGGCAAAGAAATCTCTTTTCTATTATTTGATACTCCATTTGGACCAACTCCTCCCAAAGTCAGTGTTCCAAAATCGGCAATTAACTTGCCTTCCACAGCACTTACTGATTCCTATGGAAAGGCAATCATTAAAATCAAAGCCAGCGATCCAGGCAATCCAAGAGGATACATTGATGGCCAAGTTTACGGAGTGGCTTATAATTTCAGTGATGGATATTTTTCAGATTGTAATCAATCGAATTTTATCAGTTTACTGGTTTTTGACAGCGTGGACCCAAAGAAAGTCGCAAATCCTACCTGGGAAGATATTCAGCCCATCATGCAGCAATATGCAAATCTCTATCCTTTGATGTCAAAAGGAATTTTTAATCTCGCAGACAAATCAGTTGTAGATAATAATGCCGAAATCCTAAAGTTTGTATTTAGCAAGGAAAAAGAAGATCCTAACTATATGCCTGCAACCAGAGATCTTTCAAAGGACAAATCAGCGATGATTATCAACTATTTGAATTCTGTTTTAAATCAAGCCGACGTTAAAGACTCTATCACTTTTAAAAAACTATAATCTAGAAACCATGATTTTTCTCAAAACAATAAAAATAGAGACTATTGAAGATCTTAGATCTGCCATTCAGACTGCAATTGAACTTGAGCACTCGACGATACCTCCTTATTTAACAGCAAATTTCACCTTGACAAATACAGGCAATGATGAGATTTCGAATTTGATAGGATCAGTTGTAGGAGAAGAAATGCTTCACCTTTCTATTGCCTGTAATTTGATGAACGCAGTGGGTGGGCAGCCGAGTTTGAACGATCCCAAGTTTATCCCAAAATATCCCGGCCATCTTCCTGGAGGAGTAGATTCAGGACTAATTGTTCCTTTGGAAAAGTTCTCATTGCCTCTCATAAAAAATGTGTTTATGTCGATTGAGGAGCCTGAAAACCCCATTGATATCAAAGCAATGGCAACGATAGAAGATTCAATGACAATTGGACAGTTTTATAATGAAATAAAAAAGGCCATCTGTTCTTTGGAATCTGAGGCTCAAAAAGCTAGAAAAACAATTTTTACAGGTGATCCGTCAAAACAACTCACTTTTGCCAAATTCTTCCCTGAGAAGCTCCTTTTCCCAATTATTGATAAAACGACAGCAATTAATGGTATAAACTTAATTGTGGATCAAGGAGAAGGAACAGACAAAGATCCTTTCGTCAATCCTGATGAAACGATTTCCGAAGAACCTGCTCATTATTATAGATTTGAAGAGATTTATATGGGGAAAAAATTACTAAGAGACCCAACTGCACCATCTGGTTTTTCTTACTCGGGAGATGCAATTGTCTTTTTTGAAAAGGAGGTGCCAAATATGAAACCCAATCCAAAAATGGCTGATTTCCCGGTAGATAGTTTAGCTTTTCAATACAGCAAACTTTTCAACTATACCTACACTTGTCTGCTCAAAAGCTTGCATTTGACATTTAATGGACAGACAGATCAAATCAATGAGGCCATGGGATTGATGTTTTCACTCAGGTTATATGCCGGTAAACTTTTGGCCACTCCTTATCCAAATGAACCAGGTTATATGGCAGGCCCTAGTTTTGAATTCGTAACAGATGAAGATTTATCAGAAACAGAAAAATCTCTCCTTAATAAAATACCTTCATAGTCATGAGTTTTACCTCAATAGGATCAGTTATAAAAATTTCGATCAGTGACATAAACAAATCCATAGAGTTTTATAGAAATGTTCTTGGCTTTAGCCTTGATCCAAGATATAGCATCCTTAAAAATCCAAAAGAAATCTCCTACATCCAGATGAATTTTAATAATGGAGGAAATCATTCAGTTGCTATTGGTCTATACAATGATATTAAAGAACCATTTAATCCAATTCCAGAAAATGGGACTGTACCTAGCTTTATTGTCGAAGATATCGAGTCAACCCTTAAGCTATTCCAAGAAAAGAAAGTAGTCATCGATAAAGTGGACGGAGAATTCATTATTGAGAATACCTCTGATGAAGGATTCGTGGATAAATTTTTCTTTTTCAGAGACCCTGATAATAATTCACTGGTTATCAGAGAAAACCTATAGATAAATAACTAATAATTATTCTTGAAATACTGATTTCAGTTAATCTGAAAGACAAAAACCTAAGACTATCCTCTTAGGTTTTTGTCTTAATTACTAAATCTTGTGCTTTAGGTTTAACCTTGTGGAAATATAATTTATTCCGTAACATTCTGGCTTACTTCTTGGTCTTTAACTTAGGATATTCAAACTTCGTACTTGGATCATTCTTTTATCTGAAATTATAAAAAAGTATTTGCTCAAATTTTTGAAGATTCTTGGTATATCAGTAGCAATACTATTGATAATTTGTGTTGCCTTGATCTTATTTATTCGAAGCCCATGGGGGCAGGGGATAATTGTGGACAAAGCAACTTCTTATCTTCAGGATAAAACAGGCGCAGAAATTCAAATAGATAAACTTTTTGTCACATTTTCTGGAAATGTTTACCTAGAGAATTTTTATATCTCAGATGTCGATGGTGATACACTAGCATATTCCAAGGAACTGGAAGCAGGGCTCTCCTTTATTCCACTTATTCAAAATGGTGCGATTCACATAAGTAAATTTGATTGGCAAGGCCTTAAAGTAAGAATCAAAAGACCAGAAGAAAGAGGCACATTCAATTTTCAATATTTAATTGACGCTTTCGCATCACAGGATAGCACAGATACTTCAGCGACACTAGAAGAAGAGTCATCACCGTTGGCAATATCTTTATCACCTATTTCTTTGAGGGATTTTGACATTCTCTACTTGGATGAAATAGCAGGAATGGAAGCTTCAATTCAGTTAGGAGATTTAGAACTTTTTATTCCGACCCTAGACTTGGAGAGTTTTGTCTTTGGAATTGAGTCCATTTCAATATCTGACACGAAAGTTGGCTATAAGCAATCTAAGCCTTTTGCTGAATCTGAAGAAAGTGAAGAAGAGTCACTTTTGCCCAATGTCAGGCTAGACCAACTCAGTTTAACCAACATTGACCTTTCCTATGAAAACCTGGTAGACAACCAAAATGCAGCTGTCACCATAAAACAATTGGGTCTGGATATGCCCGAACTTGACCTAACCAATCAAGTAGTGAATATCAATGAAATTACCTTATCAGAATCTTCCATTTTATATCATGATTTTTCTATTCCCGAACCAAGCAATGATATTGAGACGGAAGCGGATCCCTTTGAATTTGTATGGCCTGAATGGACTGTAACTTTGGGAAAAATCAACTTCGAGAACAATTATCTCGACTATAAAACCAAAGATCTAGATAGTAAAAAAGGAGAGTTTAATCCTGAAATTATAATTCTTAAAAACTTAAGTCTTCTGGTCTCAAATATCAATTTAGATGATAATTCAGCAAGTCTCGATATAGAAAAATTTCACTTTTTAGAAGGAAGTGGATTTGAGCTAAAAGAACTAATCTTAGGCCTCAAACTAGACCAACAAACATTAGATATTTCCCGCTTTTATATAGAAACCAATCGCAGCCACCTTAATTTAAACTCACAAATAGCTTTTTCCTCCATTCAACAATTATTGGATAAACCTGATCTGTCGAGACTAGATTTAATGGTAGATGATTTATCTCTTGATATTCGGGATGGTTATTTCTTTTCGCCAGATTTAGCTCAAGACACTTTGCTTCAGCAAATTGCCACCTATCCTATTCAAGGAAATCTCACAATTAATGGGACAATGTCTCAATTGGAAATCGACCAATTTGATATTAATTGGGGTGAAAGCAATGCAAACTTCAATGGTTTTATTTCAAACGCTTTAAATGTAGATTCTCTATTTTTCGATCTTCCAGAAATTAATCTAAGTAGCAATCGATCAACACTAAATCGCTTTGTCCAAGAATCCGATTTGGGTATCCAATTTCCAAATCAAATAAACTTAAGCGCCCATATAAAAGGCACACTTTCCGACATAGAAGCAAATCTTAATTTATTTACCGATTTAGGTGACATAACTCTTGATGCAAATTACCAGGATTTGGAAAAACTGGCATTTGACATAGACCTGCAATTATCTCAACTACAATTGGGAGTTTTGCTGAATAATCCAGATTTGGATACTCTGTCCTTTGATCTTAAAGTCAATGGAAATGGTAATAGTATTTATAATCTGAATGCAAACCTTCAATCCAATTTTGAGAAACTTAACCTTTATGGTTCTGATTACTCAGGCCTTCAATTAAATGGCGACATCATCAATGGGGCAGGAGATATAAGTCTTTTGCTTGATTCAGACTATTTAGATTTTGATTTGGTAAGCTCTGTAGCATTGGATTCTATAAATTCAAAAATTGGCTTGGCATTGGATCTAAAAGGTGCAGATTTTTATAAGCTTGGGTTTTCCTCGAAAGAAGCTAGAGCTAAACTTATGCTGGAGGCAAATCTGGAAGGAAATTTAGATGATTTTAGAGCCTCTGCTTTCCTGCATGATGGGTTGGTTTTATATGACAAAAAAACCTACCAAACTGGCAATCTTGATCTTCGGGCACTTGTGAACCAAGATTCCACCAATCTCTTGATTAAGAGTAAATTGGTACAAGGCTTTATAGAAACAAACACCAATCCAACAGCATTAGCTCAGGCGCTAGAAAACCATATCCTTCACTATTTGGAAGAAATAGATTCATCCCAAGTAGCCCTTGATAGCAATATTGTGATGAATATGGAATTATCAATTTTTGATGATCCCATACTAGGCGAGGTGTTCTTACAAGGTCTTGAGCAATTGGATTCCGGAAGTATTCAATTAGCTTTTAATCAAAATCTCAATTCCTTAACTTCAAAAATAAACTTCCCTTTTATTAACTATTCAGGAAGTATTATAGACAGTTTAGAGTTTAATCTCAATTCCTCCAAAGACAATTTAAAACTAGATTTAGGTTTCCAGGGCCTGACTTCGGGCCCATTAGATATGGATAAGACTCTCATCTCAGGGCAGATGATTGGTTCAAAAATATACTTTGATTTTGATGCTTATGAGGGAGATGAACAGCTCTATCATATCTCTTCAGTCCTAGGACTCTTAGGGGATTCAATAAATATTCACATCGAACCTGAAGCTTTAATTTTTAATAAAAACAATTGGTCAATCCCTGCTTCAAACCTACTTATTTATTCAAAAGACAATTTAGATTTTGAAGATTTCAAC
>NZ_JAHEBC010000420.1 GCF_024642405.1 Algoriphagus sp.
TATGATGATATGATTTCAAAGATCATTGACAAAGCTAAAATCAGCAACTAATTATTCTTTGCCCATATTTGGGCCTTTACCCAACCTTTTAAAAAGTCTTTCTCTTTTTCCAAAACCAAACCATTTTTCGTCAGGATTATTTCATAATCAGGAATATTCCCCCTTTTATGGGAGGTTAAAAGTCTGAAGAACAAAATCATAATTTGATGAAGGAATTTTTGCTTGCTAGTGATAGGCTGAAAAAAATCAACTAAGTAAACCTTACCTTTTTCCTTTAATACAATTTTAATTTCATTCAAGATTCCTTCAATTTCTTCATCACTCATCGTATCCAATACAAAGTGAAACCAAACTTCATCAAACAGGATATCCTTCTTCCTTTGAAAATTTCCCAAATAAAAATTTAGTCTGCTTTTCTTGAGGTTTTCTTTCGCCAGTTCCAACATTGAACTTGATAACTCCCAGTATTCTCCACTTAGATTTGATTGGATTTCTTGATAATCCAGACCATCTCCTCCTCCAATAATTAAAATTTTCTTACTTTTTAAATAAGAAATAAAGCAGGTCTTTGCTTCCTTCAAGCGTTTTCCAAAGACCAACTTGGCAAGTTGGTTGTAATAAGGAGCAATAAAGTTGTATCTGTCTTTCATCAAAAAGAAAATGTAACTTAGTCAAAACCCAAAATACTCTTTATGAAATCAAGAATGGCAAGAAATGAGAAGAATTAAGATGATTAAATCCCTGCTAGATTGACCATAAAAAAATCACAAACAGATGAAAAATATATTTAAATCCTTGTCTGGCCTACGTCAGATTTTATCGAATGTAGATTTAGACCAGATTTCGAAACTATCCCAGAAAGTAGACTTACCCAAAATGGTAAATCTTGTTTCCAAAATGAGCGAAGAAGATTTATCTAAAATGATGGGAATGCTTAAAGGAGGAAGTAAACCAAAAACAATCCCTGCAGTCAATGGCGACTTCTATGAGCTTGGAAAAAGCCTCCCACCTCATGAGCGGGAAATTCAATTGCGCGTCCGGGAATTTATGGAGCGAGAGATCAAACCCATTGCAAATGATTATTGGAATCGGGGAGAGTTTCCCATGCATATTATTCCCAAAATGGCGGAATTAGATATCGCAGGTCTAACATACCAAGGTTATGGATGTCCGGGACATTCCGCGTTACTGGAAGGGTTTATTGCCATGGAGATGTCAAGAATAGATACTTCTACATCTACTTTTTTTGGGGTGCAAAGTGGATTGGCTATGGGTTCTATTTATCTCTGTGGATCAGAAGAACAGAAAAAGGAGTGGCTACCATCCATGCAAAAGCTTGAGAAAATTGGAGCATTTGGTTTGACTGAGCCAGAAGTTGGGTCTGGAGTGGCCGGCGGATTGACCACAACATGTAAAAGAGAAGGTGATGTATGGGTTTTAAATGGACAGAAAAAATGGATCGGAAATGCTACTTTTTCAGATATCACGATTATCTGGGCAAGAGATTTAGATGATCAGCAAGTGAAAGGGTTCATTGTCAGAAAAGAAAATCCAGGCTTTTTGGCAGAAAAACTTGAAGATAAAATGGCCTTACGAACTGTTCAAAATGCCTTGATCACTTTGACAAAATGTGAGGTTCCGGAATCAGATAGATTGCAGGAAGCTAACTCTTTTAGAGATACTGCGAAAGTGCTAAGAATGACAAGGGCAGGTGTAGCTTGGCAAGCTGTGGGATGTGCTAGAGGAGCTTATGAATTGGCATTGGCTTATACCAATGAAAGGAAACAATTTGGTAGGCCTATTGCATCTTTTCAGTTAGTGCAGGACCTGCTAGTCACAATGCTTGGCGATTTGACAGCGATGCAAACAATGGTCTTCAGGCTTTCTGAGATGCAGGATAGTGATATTCTCAAGGATGAACATGCCTCATTGGCTAAGGTATTCTGTACGCTTCGGATGCGATCTATTGTGGATCATTCCCGTGAGCTATTCGGTGGAAATGGAATTTTGCTTCGACATGATATCGCTAGATTCGTCGCAGATGCTGAGGCGGTCTATAGTTACGAGGGCACAAAGGAAATCAACTCACTGATTGTAGGTAGAGCGATCACCGGGCACAGTGCTTTTGTTTAAAAAAGTAATAGGATTCCAGGAATCATAAAAGTGGCTTCCATTCGCATCCTTATTTGCACAGAGTTCAATTTTGAGTTAAAAAAACTCTGATAATGTATAAAAAGCATCAGCAGGAGAATTGCCGGGAAAATCCTTTGAAGTGAGTTAAAGAAAATAAGGGCAAGTGCAGAAATAATGAGGAGTATAACTGCCAACTGATGAATAATCTTAACATGCTCCTCTGGAGAGAGCATGGTAGAAATTGAATGAAAACCATACTCTTTGTCTTTCTCAGAATCTAGGTTGGAAAGCATCATCAAATTCAAATAGGCTAATCCCATATAAACAATGGTCATAGTGAATGCAGCCCAGCTATACTCAATAGGCTCTACTTGATACCAAGGAAACCAAGAAATCCCAACAACATATAAAACTGCAGAACTTAGTTCTTTTAGCCAGACGTTTTTGGCTACAAACTTTCGGATAAACAGCATAATGCCTAAAATCAAAACTCCCAATCCGGCTCCAAGAAACAGTTCTACCGAAAATCCGAAAAATGAGATTGCACCAAATATGCCTACCAAACCAACCACCAACAAGGAAATCAGCAAAGCTTTGAAATGATTTCGATGAAATTTATGTCTGTCTTCAGACAATCCGATCGGGAGTTTTCGGGAATCCAATAGATGATCAGCCGTATAAATACACCATACAGCCATGCCTAGTAAGGCATAAGCTTCCCAAAATACATTTACTCGAAGAAGTCTGGTAAAAAACAACATTCCCGCCATTGCTCCAAAAACAACATCAAAGGAAAGCCATGTAATTCGCTGATAAAATTTTGCTAGCAATTGCACCAAATAAAGATAGGTTGAATAGTCAAAAATCCATAGTTCGGAGGATTATGAGGCTCGATTTTGTCTAGGCAGTAAGCAAACATTTTCCTATTTTACCAATCAATTTTCAATCCCAAGACCTA
>NZ_JAHEBC010000002.1 GCF_024642405.1 Algoriphagus sp.
TGGAAGTTCCAGAGAAAGTATTGGTTTCAATGATATCTGCTCCTGCTTCCATGTACTCAGCATGAATAGCCTGGATAATATCCGGACGGCTGAGAGATAACAAATCGTTATTTCCTTTTAGTGCTTTTGGATGATTGGCCAATTCAGGAGTTCTAAAATCTTCTTCCAACAAAGAATAGCGTTGGATCATGGTACCCATAGCACCATCCAAAATTAGAATTCGTTTAGAAATTTGCTGAAGTAATAATTCTGTTCTGTTTTGCATTTTAGTTTATCATTCAAAAAGCTAATCGAGCAAAACACGGAAAAAAGTACTAGGACTCTTCCGCTCATCTATTTCCGCAAATTCGGAATGGGAATTAGCACCTTGATTACAGGTTGCTAAGACGTCGTAGGGCCCTTCCCTCAGTCTTTCTCGATAAGCTGTTCAAAGGTAATATCATTTTGCTAATAAAACAGGCTACTTAATCAATTTTGATCAACGGAATCAAACAATTGCTCCAAATTATTAAGGTCTTACACCTATCCCAAAGCTTAGATAGGGTGCTGACATGTATGTAGCCATATTGTAATCCCCTAGTTTATAATTGGCTAGCGGTAATTCATACCCGAAAGAGGTATTCAACACAAGGTCAAAAAGATTCCTTTGTCCAATGGGGATGCCGTACTCCACAAAAACCTCTGGTTTAGCCATTAATCCACTATTCTTTAAATATCCATCGAAGGTTCTTTGTTCAAATAGTTCGGGGAAATTAGGCTTTTCTTTCTGAGTGATGGTATAGCGAATATTTCCAAACCCTAAACCAGCCAATCCACCTATAGCCATGTTTTTGAATTGAATAATTTTCATCCCTAAGTTTCCATAAACCCTTAAACTATTTAAGGAATGATTTCGAAGATTATTTGCCGACCCACTCATTGCTAGATTATATACATCTGCTCCATAAAGCAGGTCTCCACTTTCACCTAAAATTCTTAAACCCAAATTTGAAGGAGAACCATCAAATGGGTTTAGTCCTGCCTCTTCCAATTTTTTATTAAAGCCTGAAGGACTAGTAAAATGAATTCCGTTGACCAAATAAAACCCAATACTTGCATCTTTATAAAAGAAATTTCTATCAGGTAAAGTCAATCCTGCCCCTACCCTAATAAAAGCTCCACTTTGAGTATTTTCAAATGATAGATCATTCAAATTCCATTTACCCTCAAACGGACTAAAGGCATATCCTAACTTCAGTAAAACTTCCAGTGCTTCTTCCCTGCCAGGTAAATCAAAATCATAACTCAACTGGAAACCTGTTTCTGTTAAAAAATTCCCATAGTACTGGCTTCCTTTTTGGATATTTCGCTTACGTAAAATAAATCCTTCAGCAGGATCAGCCAAAAACTCCTCTAGATTTTGAGAAGGATTTTGTGGTAACATTTGAAAATTCAGAAACCCTGCCCCGATGGACATGTAATGGATTAATTGAAACTTAGATTCCTCAATAAAAGCATAACCAATATTCAACAAGGCTCTTGAGGTTCTATAATTTATTTTAAAATCATCAAACTCACTTTTTAATCCTCTGTTATGGTAAAGTTCCATCCCAATAACAAAGTCATTGTATCGAGCTTGATAGCCTAAACCTATCGTATGATATTTATTTCGGAGCCCGGTCAATCCCCGATCTTCCATTAATTGATCAAATTGCCTCAATTTTGATCCTGAAGTCCCTGCCAAAACATAAAACGAAGATCGTTTTGTGACAAGGCTTTGAGCAGATAGTTTATAGGAAAAACCTATAAACAGAAAAAAAAGAAAAAAACGCGAAAAAAGGGGCATGAAGTTACTCTGTTTGAAGTTGACTCATTGGTCTTGAGCTTTGCAGGCAAAATTAATGCTAAACAGAAATTCCCGGATAATCTTTACGATTTAGTTGCTTAATTAATTTTTCGTAGAGTATGTCTGGAATAAATGGTTTTGGGATAAAATCATTAAACCCAATTTCCATCATTTCATTTTTCACTTCATGTAAAGAGGTAGCTGTCAGAGCTAAAATCGGAACCTCTCTCTTTTCCTTATCAGAATGAGATCGAATGGCTTTTGCTGTGGAAAACCCATCTAAAACAGGCATTTGAAGATCCAATAAAACCAGATTAAAATTTCCTTTTTCAAATTCTTCTAAAGCTTGTTCCCCATTTGATGCAATCACTAAATTGCCAACATTCCATTTATTAAGGAATTTTTGAATAAGAATCTGATTTACATAATTGTCTTCAGCAACTAATATAGAGGCATTTTGAAGGGACTTAACACCATTGATAGTCAGATTTTTACTTCTAGAAATAGCAGACTCATCAATTTTAAATTTCGCAAAAAATCTAAACTGACTTCCCTTTCCTTCAATGGAACTTACAGAGATTTCACCTCCAAAAAGAGCAACCAGCCTTTTCACAATGGCTAATCCTAATCCTGTCCCTCCATACTTCCTTGTCGTGGAAGTGGATGCTTGGGTAAATGCTTCGAATATCGTTTCTATTTTGTCCTCTGGTATCCCGATCCCTGTATCCTCAATAGTAAATTCTATAACTGTATAATCTGATTCACGAAGTTGTTCTTTCAGTATGATTTTCACGTATCCATTTTCCGTGAATTTGATAGCATTAGAAATTAGGTTATTGATTATTTGACCTAGTCTGATAGGATCTCCTATGACCTGATTTGGTATTTTGGGATCTATTTTGAATTCAACTTTAATCAGTTTTTCACTTGCCTGAAAGCTATGTGAATGTACAATTCTGGAGATAACATTCTGCAAATCAAAAGGCACTAATTCAAGCTCTACCTTTCCAGAATCAATTTTAGTGAAATCCAAAATATCATTGATCAGAGCCATCAAATTCTCAGCTGAAAACTGTAGAGTTTTTAAATTTTCTAGCTGGTCAGGCCTAGGGTTTCCCTCTACCAGTAAATGGGAAAGTCCTATAACTGCATTCATGGGAGTCCTGATTTCATGACTCATAATTGAAAGAAACTGCGATTTGATTAAAGACGCCTGTTCTGCATTTTCTTTGGCTTTCAGCAATTCACCTTGGGCTTCTTTTAATCTTGAAATATCCCGGGCGATTCCAGTATAATATTTAGACTTACCATCTTTATCCAGAATCAATTTTCCATTGGAATTAAATACTTTGTACTCTCCATTTTTATGAAGTAATCTAAATTCCAAAAACTGATTCTGTGCAAGGAAATTCTCTGTGGAGTCTAGCATTTTTTGAAACTCTCCCATGTCATCGGGATTTAAAAAATCAAAAATGCTTCTCCCTATCACTTCCTCGGTTTTATATCCAAGATATTGATATACGTTTGGTGAAACATATCTTAGGACAAATGTCTCAGTTAATGAAAAAATTATTTCAGTTGATTCTTCTACTAAAGTCCGGTATTTTTCCTCGGATTGAATAAGATCAATTTTTGCTTGGTGTTCATCTGTAATATCCCGAATGATACTAAGAACAAACTCCACTTGTTCATTGATGATAATTGGCCTAAAAGTTCTTGAATAATATCTTCCTTTAATTGGAAACTCTGATTCAATTATTTCCCGCTCATAGTAGACTCGATCTAGAAGAGAATTTACTTCTTCATAAGAAGTGAGGAAAATTTCCCATAGAAATTTTCCTTCAAAATCTTCCCGTGTAATACCCCAGTGATCAAAATTTGTCCCCTCAGCAACTATATATTTACGCTCCTTATCTAAAAGGAAAATATTGGTTCCGGGGATATTTGAGGCAAGAAGTCTATACTGCCTATCTCTTTGTTCATTGATTACTTCCAGGTTCTTTCTGTCATTAATATCCTGGAGGATTCCTTCATGTAGATAAATCTCACCTGTTTCATCTAACACTTCTCTGGTTTGATCTTCAACCCAAATATATTGCCCATCAGATTTCTTCAATCTATAGGATCCTGAAAATGACTTTATCCCTTTGCTTGTCTTTGTTGAATAAGCTTTTTCTCGGATTCTTCTCGCATCTTCAGGATACAATAAATCAAGAATTGATTTCTTCTTATCGATTAATTCTTTTGAATTATATCCAAAACGATTAATGTTTTCAGAGATATATACTATTTGAAAATCATTATTCGGATCAACTCTGAATAAAATCGTGGGGCTATTTTCCACAATCATTTTGGCTCTGTTCGCCAATTTTTCAGCTTCGTATTTTTCAGATAAATTTCTTAAGACAAAAGAAAAACCGATCTTCTCCTTTTTTTCAGAAAAAATTGGTTGAAGCGATAATTCAAAAGGTTCTTTTTCTTTCCCAGATATTTTAATGAAAATTTCCTTTTTCCAGACTGATGAATCTCCTTGCACAGAGATAAAATTTTCTAAACTTTCTTCCGGATCATAAAATTCAAAATACTTGTAAATACTCCCTTTCAAAGGTTCATTGTCTGGTGATCCACATAGCTTTTTCGCAGCCTCATTCACATAAATGAGATTTAAATCAAGCCCAGTCACTACAATTGGATCATTTACCTGCGTCAATATTTGCGATTGCAACAAAAGATATTCTTCTGAAGCTTTCTTTTGAGTGATGTCCGTACAAAATCCAAAAACTTCTACACTATGATTAAAAAAATGATCTCTTGCATCAATTTCATAACTCAAAATCACATCTCTATTCCCAGGTGATAGCATCCTAAACTCACCCGATGTAGGTTTTCGTGTTTCGATAGTCAGTCTTATATTATTAATAAAGCTATTCCTATCTTCTTTCTGAATATTATAAATTAAAGTAGAAATCTTGGCATAGGTTGGTTTATCTCCTAATCCAAACATACGAGCCAAACCACCTGAAAAATGAAAGCTATTTCTATTTGGACTGTATCTCCATGATCCCGACTTAGCTAATAGTTCTGTGGTGGCAAGCAAATTCTCATTTCTCTCAATTTTTTGGAGCATCTGTCCCCCCTGATAAGCCCCATACAAAATATCTCCTAACTGCCTAAGAATTTGAAGCTCACTTTCATCAGAGAAAATATCTTCATTTTTGAACTCTATCACCAAAACACCTTTCAACTGCAGAGTGGATATCATTGGGATAAGAAGTACTGATTTTTTATTCAAAGACTTTATCAATTTTACTTTACCGAAATTTGGTGAACTAGGTTGATCTTCAACCATTCCATCCAAGTCATTCACATCAAAAGTTAGATTGACCTCCTCATTTAGATTTTGCCATTCAGTCAAAATCTCAAACTTTTTATTTTCCAAATTTCTGAGGAGGACTTTGGAGCAATTTGCTTTTAACGAAATGCTTAATATTGTAAGTGCCTCTGTAAAATTTTTATATAAATCTTTTAAATTCTCATTAATTAAATGATGTGAAATTTTATTGATAATGTTTTCAAGATCTAACCTCTTTTGAAGGGAGATATCCATTTGAACATAATCCGTGATATCTCTTCCACTGAAAAGGATTCCTTTGATGTGTGGGTGATTTTGAAGGTTTTTAGCATAGCTTTCTATGTATATTTTCTCCTGCCCTTCTTTATGAACCCAAAAATCAATATTAATTTCTTCTTCTGAATTTAGAACACTTTCGAAGTTGCCTTTGACTAATTCAATAATCCCTGCATCTATGAATTGTCTGAAATTTCTACCAACAATATCTTCGACTTTAAAGCCTAATTTTTTACCGACATTTGGGCCAACAAATTTATAATTCCCTTCTACATCGAGTATTGATATCAAATCATGGGTATTATTAAGAATACTTTCCAAATATCGAAGGTTATAACTTTCACTCTCTATGGTCCTAGGCTGAGGGTTTAGGAGCATAGATTCAGTGTAGAATTTTGATCTGACTCCTTTTAAAATTAAAAATCGATCCTGATAGCTAGACGGTAGCGGGACAAAACTCCATTCAAACAAAACATACTCGGACGATTTCGATTGTAAGGATTTGAAAAATGTAAATGGCTCTAGTTCCTTCCCTTTGAAATATTCCTCTATCTCTATAATCACATTAGGATACTGAACGAATTTCTTCCAGTCCTCTTCTAGAAATTTAAAGTTTGATTTAAAATGAGCATTAAAAAAAATTATTTCTTCAGAATCGATCATAAATAGCGGTTCGCTCATCTGATCGAAAAAATCTGAAATATCAAATTGTTGAAACATTGTCATACTCTAATCACTTCAGTTTTTCTAAAGTCATAGCACTAAAGTTATTAAATGAAGCTTAATTTGGCTAAAAGTAAACTAACTTTCCAATAGTGCTTCTCATAATTTATTTTAACCTACCACAATCTGAAATTAATATTCCTTTTTTCTGGTAGAAATAAAAAAGATTAAAAACTCTATTTTCATTTTTTCGTGTTAAAGTGAATAGTGTCAATATTAATAACAAAACTAATTTATGATTATTTCTACTACCCCAAGCCTTGATGGATATCGAATCGAAGAATATTTAGGAGTTGTTTCTGGCGAAACAATTATTGGAGCAAACGTTTTTAAGGATTTTTTTGCAAGTATTACCGATATAGTAGGAGGAAGATCATCTGCCTATGAGCAAGTTCTACGGGAAGCAAAAGCAACAGCAATGGCTGAAATGGAAATTCAAGCCAGAACTTTTGGAGCAAATGCGGTGATTGGAATTGATTTAGACTATGAGACAATTCGGGATGGCATGTTGATGGTCACCGTCAGTGGTACCGCCGTAAAAACAGTCAAACTTTAAACTAAAAGTCCTGAAAAATCAGGACTTTTTTATTTGAGAAATCACTTTCTCAAAAGTTGCCTTTTTACAAAAATATTCTCCAATTATTACCACCGGGGCTGATTTGCAACAATCCATACATTTTGTTTTAATCAATTTGAATTGCCCTTTCAGACCTTTAGAGTTTATTTCTTCCTTTATTTTTTTGTTTAGGCTTTTGGATCCTGATTTCTTACAATCAGATCCTTGACAAATAAATATAAGTTTTCTTTTAGATTCCATTTATCCCCCAGAAATAGCTTGCATCATTAAACCACATAGATAGGCTCCATAGGTTCCTGCAGCATAACCAAGCACAGCTAATAACACTCCCACAGGAGCTAAAGATGGATCAAAAGCTGAAGCTACAATCGGTGCAGAAGCCGCACCACCCACATTGGCCTGCGATCCAACTGCCACATAAAAAAACGGAGCTTTAATAATAAAAGCTACAATTAACATGATCAGGATATGAAAAAACATCCATAAGATCCCAATTAAAAATAAAATCGGTGAATCTAATACGGCACTTAGATCCATTTGCATACCGATCGAAGCAACTAGGACGTATAACAAAACACTTCCCATTCTAGAAGCCCCAGAACCTTCTAGATTTCTGGCTTTTGTAAATGAAAGTAATAATCCCAAAGTGGTGGAAACAACAACAATCCAAAAAAATGTAGAGTCTAAAGAATATTGACTTAGATAAGGATAATTCTCTCCGATCCAGGGTGCCATCTCATCTGCTATCCAATGTGAAAAACCGGTAATTCCAAACCCTACTCCCAAAACTATCATGGTATCAGAAAGACTTGGAATCTTCATAATCCCAGCCCTAAATTTTTCAATCTTATCCCTCAATTCATAAATAGCTGAACTATCAGCTTTGAATTTCCTATCAATAACCTCTGGTTTTGCAGCCCAATACAATAAAACAGCCATCCATAAATTCGCCACTAGAACATCCACAGCAATCATTTGACTGAAAAGTGAAGGACTAGCTCCAAAAACTTCAAGCATCGCAGTTTGATTTGCACCGCCTCCAATCCAAGAGCCAGCTATTGTAGCCAATCCTCTCCAAATTTCATCAGGCCCATTTCCTCCTAATAACTCAGGTTGTATAAAACCTACTGTAGCGAGTGCTAAAGGTCCACCTATCATAATTCCTAAAGTACCAGCCAAAAACATGGTCAATGCCTTAGGACCTAGCTTTAAGATACTTTTTAAATCAATACTTATGGTAAACAAAACTAGAGATGCAGGAAGCAAGTATCTACTTGCCACTTGGTAAATTCCAGATGTTTCTCCGGAGATCCAACCAAAAGAATTAAATAAGGCAGGTATGAAATAACAAAGAAGAACGGTTGGTACTATTCCATAAAATTTTCTCCAAAAAGTATTTGAACTTGCAGATGTGGCAAAGACGAAGGCCAAAATGGACATTAGGATACCAAAAACAATAGCATCATTTGTAAAAAAGGGGATATTTTCTTCCATGGTTCGAAATACGGAGTGAATTGCTATAATACCAATAATTATTTCCAGAAAATAAAATGTTTACTTACTTTCCATTTTCCATGATTCGGAGAAATTCCCCTAATATCATTGCCGTTGCTCCCCAAACTATCTCTTTTTCAATATCAAAATATGGAGTATTCAGCCTGAAAGACTCGCTAATGTCTAGTGTTTTTTGCTTCAGAATATCGGGAGAAGACAGATGCCTGATGGTAGTTTGAATAATTCTTTCTACTTCTTTTTCTTCTGGAATGAAAACCGGCTTGGATGTGGTAAATCCCAATACTGGAGTTACTAAAAAATTGCTAGGAGCAATATATAAATCAGTCATTTTACCCAAAATCTCTACTTCGTCAGGATTTATCCCAACTTCTTCTGAGGCTTCTCTTAAAGCGGTAAAAATTAAATCTGGATCTTCAAGCTCCATTTTCCCACCAGGCAATGCAATTTGGCCGCTATGAACTCCATCATATTCAGGTCTTTTTATCAAAGGGAAATACACTTCTTTTTGATCTGGATAGAACAATAATAATACAGCGCCTTTCCTGTGGTTTTTAGGTCTTTCCGGATCAAACCTTTTTCTATTAATGGGTCTAGGAGACATATTAATATGCGCTTCAACCCCAGGCAATGGGGCTTCTAATCCATTTTTTATAATCCTGATGAAATCATGAAACTCCATTTGAACTCAAATCTACTTTTTTGATTTTTTGGTTTATGTAAGATTCAGTCTCATAATCCGAAGTAACCTTAGTTAATTGATACCTGTGTACTTTATGATCCTCAAGTTCTATAACCCATGCCATTGGTCGAAAACCAGCCTCTTCCTGAAAAAAGCCAAAAACGACGAAAGTAGTATTATTGATCCAAAGTCCATCTTCAAACATACCAGAGGGTCCCATAAACAACAACCTTTCTTTCATCCCATCCTCTCGATACCAAATCACTTCTGAATCCGGATTGAGAAAAGGAGTTTCTAATCCGTCTTGGGCTTCTACTTTATAGCTATAAATATCCATTGTACCGTTTCCTTCCGGATGAGGAATTTGGTAAGGAAAAAGCGGATCGTCTTTAAGGATTGGATTTTTCTCAGGCATTTCCATTGGATCAATAGTATCTGTCTGAATCAACAAAAAGTCCTGCGCTTCAAAAACATCAATTTCATTTTCCCAATGAGATTTCCACTCAGATTTCTTTCCCAAGCCAACTTCAAGAAAACTTCTCAATTTTTTGGCTTCTACCTCGTCGACTGATAGAATAGAGTCAGGATTCTCAGTCTCCGGCTCCGTAGAATCACAAGAAAAAAATAGCCCTGCACATGCCAGTAAAACGGTAATTTGAAGCTTATTTATGTTGGAAACTTTCATGTAACAATAATAGGAGAAGTTGAAACTAATCTAGAGTTATTAAAAAACAAAAAAGGCCTGGATAAAATCCTGGCCTTTTCCTGCTCTCAAACCTATTAAACCTATTGTAGATATTCAATTCATGAATACCTGCGAAAAGTAGAAAATGTTTTCATTTCCTCCAAACAATCGATTGCGAAAGATTTTCAAAATTATATTTCCCCTTAATTATTTTATGTTAACAGCCTAAAAATCAGGATAAATAATTTCTCTCAATCTCAAAATATTTTTATCTGTGTTAACTTAACAAGTTCAATTTTGAAATTTATCTTTTCTCATGTCAAAATCCCTTGATTATCAGATCGCAGAAAAAATCTTTAATGGGTTCCTGACCTACATAAAATCCTTTAATGCATACACTAGATTAACTCCAAAATATTTTAGTGAAAGAAATTGGCAAGCTATTCAATTAAACCACAAACAAAGACTTCGCCTTTACAAGGATTTACTCTTTCCTCTTGCTGCATCATGTAAAAAATCTCTAGCCGATAGAAGCACAGACCGAGCGCTTTGGACTACCATAAAAACTGAGTATTCTCACCTAATATCAACTTTGCCTGAGCTAGAAATAGCAGAAACTTTTTTTAACTCAGTAATTCGGAAAACATATGAAAACGTTGATATTGATGAAGACCTCATGTTTGTCATGGAAGGCCATGATTTTTGTAGTATTAGAGAAAATTCAGATTTGATAAGAAACTATCCCAAAGGTTTGGGTTTAGACAAAATTATTCTTCAAATACTGGATGATTTTGATTTTGGAGCTCCTTTTATGGAAAAGGAAAAAGATATTAAGTTTTTAATCGAGGGTGTCCAAAAAGTCATTTTAACACGATATAAAATAGATTCGGAAACAAGAACCCAAATTTTAAAATCAATTTTTTATAGAAACAAAGCAGCCTACTTGATAGGAAGAACTTTCGTTGGAAAAAAATGGATGCCTTTTATTATTCCCATTATGCACTCCAAAGATGGGATATTCGTGGACACTCTGATTTTTGACCCGAATCTTATGAGTCACTTGTTTAGCTTTACCAGATCTTATTTCATGGTAGAGGCAGAAGTTCCTTCAGAAATCGTGGCTTTTCTAAGTTCGGTGATCCCTCATAAAAAGATACACGAACTTTATAATGCAATTGGTTTTAATAAACATGGTAAAACTCTTTTTTATAGAGATTTTCTCCACCATTTAGATAATAGCAAAGATCAATTTGTGGTTGCTCCCGGCATTAAAGGAATGGTAATGACAGTCTTTACATTACCTTCATTAAACATCGTATTCAAATTAATAAAAGATCATTTCGAGCCTCCGAAAAATATGACTCGTCAGGAGGTTCGGGAGAAATATAAACTTGTCTCGCTTCATGATAGAGTTGGAAGAATGGCCGATACCCATGAGTTTGAATATTTTAAAATTCCAAAAGACAGAATCAGTCCTGATTTGATTCAAGAGTTGAGAAATACAACTAATTCTTTATTGAATTTCACAGATACTCATCTGGTTATTAAACACTTGTATACAGAAAGAAAAATGGAACCTTTAAATCTGTACCTTGAACATTGTGGTACAGAAGAAGGAAAAAAAGTGGTTGAGGATTACGGAAGAGCAATCCTCCAACTAGCTCAGGCTAATATTTTCCCTGGAGATATGATGACAAAAAACTTTGGGCTAACCAGGCAAAAAAGAGTGATTTTTTATGATTATGATGAAATTGAATTTCTAAATGACATGAACTTCAGGGTTAAACCAAAAGCAGAGACATACGAGCAGATTTATGCTCCGGAACCTTGGTATTCTATTGCTAAAAATGATGTGTTCCCGGAGGATTTTAAAAGATGGATGATTGGAAGAAAAGATTTAAAAGAACACTTTTTAGATTATCATTCTAATCTGTTTTCACCAGAATATTGGCAGGGAATTCAAGTTAGAATAGAAAAAGGCGAATTGATACATGCTTACCCCTATCCAGAAGAAATAAGGTTTAGACCCGAGCTAAAAGTCTAAGCAATCATTTTTTTCTTCTTACATCGGTAACAAAAGCCTATTTTTGCAATCTGCATACCCGCCCAGTTCGCCCTATCTATGAGTATTGAAGTAAAATCTAAAATCAAACCAGTGACTAAACTAGGAAGGAAAATCATTCTCCATACAGCCCAGGATGATGATAGACCTGTTTATATTTCCGGAAACTTCAATAACTGGGAAACTCAAGACTTTAAATTTTTGATGACAAAACTTGGGAAAGGGAAGTATGAATTTTCCTTTCCCGATGAACCTCAATTTCAGGAAGAGTTAATTTATAAATTCACGAAAGGTGATTGGTCTGAAGTAGAAATAGATAAATACGGAAACAGAACTCCAAACCGACACTGGGATGATAATAAAACATCTAAAATCGAGAAAGTTGCAAAATGGAGAAAAAACTGGCTTCCATATCGTCCCAGCCAGCTACCAAAAATCCATTTGATATCTGAAGAATTTGAAATTCCTCAATTAAATAAAACCAGAAAAATTTGGGCGTTGCTACCTCATGATTATGAAACCAGCGAAGAAAACTATCCCGTTTTATACCTTCAAGACGCACAAAATCTTTTTAACGAAGAAGCTGAATTTGGTAATTGGCAGATAGATAAAAAATTAGCTGTCATGTCTGATTATGGTATTGGGAAAATTATTATCGTAGCCATTGAACACGGGGAATCTGAAAGACTTCAGGAATATAATGTAGGAAAAACCTTACTTGGTAAGGGTCATGGGAAAGAATATATCCGTTTTATTACCGACACTTTAAAACCATTTGTAGATAAAACTTTTCGTACAAAAAGTGAAAGAGAATTTACCGGAATTGGAGGGAGTTCCATGGGAGGATTAGTGAGTATTTTTTCTGGTCTCATTTATCCTGAAGTATTTGGAAAACTCATGATATTCTCCCCTTCCCTCTGGGTAATTCCTAAAATTAAATTGGGTTTTTTGGATTTTTTCGAACCTATGGATACCCGGATTTATTTATATGCAGGAGGAGATGAAAGTGAAACGATGGTTAAACATGTAACCAAATTTCGAAATAGGATTTTGAAAAGAGAAAGTCTTCAAGGTAAAATGAAAGTCCATTTGAGTATTAACCAAGAAGGAAAACATAACGAACAATATTGGAGCGATGAGTTCCCTAAAGCCATAGAATGGCTGTTTTACAGCAATAAAGAAGATTAAAATGCAATTTTATATAAACCCGAGTGATTTCGCTAAAAGTTCTCTTTTTGTAATCCCAGTTTTGGAGAAGAGAATTGATGAGATTTTGGAAGAAAAAATCCAAAAGAAAATTAAGACTTCTCTTTTTTCAGGTAAAAAAGATTCAACCTTTCTTTTAGAATCGGAAGAAAAAGTTTTTCTCTTAATAGGATTAGGAGAATCTCCTGACCCTTGGGAAATAGAAAAATCGTTTCGGAGAGTATTGACCAAAAACAAAGAATTGGTTGAAAAGCATATCACCTTGGATTTTCATGATTTATGCTCCAAAAATTTAATTGAAAATGCCTTAGTAGGCTTTCAATTGGGGTCGTATTCATTAGGTTTCTATAAAAAAGAAAAATCAAGGGATTTTGGTGATTTAAAGGTGAACATTCTATCCCAAAATAAAGATATTGACCAAATATTTTTAAAATCTCAGAAGATTGCCAAAGCAAAAATAGAGGGATTTAAGTTGGTAGATCTTCCTCCCAATGAGTTAACCCCCGAATACTTAGCTAACTGGGCTATAGAAAAGGGAAAAAATCTAAAAATCAATACCAAAGTATTTAATGAGGAAATTTCTAAAAATGAAGATTTAAAAGCTTTTCTGGCAGTTGGCAGAGGCAGCTCAAAACCTTCAAAATTCATTATCCTAGAATACAGAAATCCCAATGCAAAATTTCATATCGGTCTGGTCGGTAAAGGTGTGACCTTCGATACCGGAGGATTAAATATCAAAACTGCTGGAATGGTTCATATGAAGTCCGATATGGGAGGAGCTGCTGCTGTTCTAGCGGCCACACAATTAATTGCTGATCTGGAACTAGAGATTAATCTGACCACCATAGTACCAGCAGTTGAAAATGCGGTGGACAAAGACTCTTATTTACCTAGTGAAGTTATTGGGTCTCATGCTGGCTTAAGTATTGAAGTTATAGATACAGATGCAGAAGGTAGGCTAATCCTTGCAGATGGCCTTTCCTATATGGTAAAAAATTATAATCCAGATCAGTTGATAGACTTTGCTACTTTAACCGGAAGTAGTGTTTCAACATTTGGATACGAATGTGGTGCATTGTTCTCGAATGACGATAACCTTTCCAAATCTCTACAAGATGCTGGCATGGAAAGTGGAGAAAAAGTATGGCCTCTCCCACTTTGGGAAAAGTACAGAACCGAAATGGATTCAGAAATTGCGGATATTAAAAATTATAATGGAAAGCCTATAGCAGGAGCTATCACTGCAGCAAAGTTTTTAGAAGCGTTTATTCATGAGCACAAAAAATGGGCTCATATGGACATAGCAGGTGTAGCGTACGGAGACAGCGAATTTTCTAAAACCAAATCGGGAACTGCTTTTGGTGTGGGATTATTGCTTAAATTCATTGAAAATCAACTTTAAGTATGGAAAATCAAGGAAAAACCTTTTTATGTATTTCTAATTTCTTTAAGGGTAATGCATTTATAACACAGCTTAAAAAGCAGGGAAATAGAGTGTTTCTTATCACTTCTGAGAAATTAAAAGACAAACCCTGGGCATTTGAATACATAGATGAAATTTTTTATATGCCGGGTCAGGATCTGGATTGGGACCTGAACCTATTGCTAAAAGGTGTAGGGGGGCTAATGAAATCCCATAAAATTGAAAGTATCATTTCATTGGATGATTATGACGTAGAAAAAGCCACATTCCTCCGGGAGAATTTGAGAATATCGGGCATGGGACAAACTACGGGTAGATATTTTAGAGATAAATTAGCCATGAGAGTAAAGGCCAAAGAATCAGGTATAAAAGTTCCTGCCTTCTCTTCATTGTTCCATGATGATGACATCAACCATTTTGCAGATAATGTGGCAGCTCCTTGGGTGTTAAAGCCAAGATCCGAAGCTTCGGCTAATGGCATTATTAAAGTTCATGATAAAGATTCTCTTTGGAAACATATTCATGAGCTTGGAGAAAACAGGCTATATTACTTGGTGGAACAATTCAAACCAGGTGATGTCTATCATGCAGATGGACTTCAGCTAGAAGGAAAAAATTTATTCTGTTGTGTATCCAGATATTTAGCTACACCTATGGAAATTTCACAAGGTGGTGGAATATTCAGAAGTGCAAACATTCAGTATAATTCAAATGATGACAAAGCGATCAAAAAGGCAAATTCTGAGATAATGAAAGCCTTTGGAATGAAATCAGGGGCTACACATACAGAATTCATTAAATGTAAAGAAGATGGAGAAATATATTTCCTTGAAACTTCTTCACGGGTTGGTGGAGCACATCTCGCAGAAATGGTAGAAGCAGCATCAGGCATCAATCTTTGGGAAGAATGGGCAAAAATAGAAGATTGCCAAGCCAAAAATTCAAAATACAATCTTCCTAAAGTCAGTAAAGACTATGCCGGAATTGTTTTGACTTTAGCAAATGTGGAACACCCGGATTTAAGCAGTTTTGATGATGACGAAGTTTATTTCAGAGTACCGCTTGAATACCACGCAGGATTAATTGTAAAATCCAAAAAGCAAGAACGCGTTCTTGAGTTATTGGATAATTATGCTGCTAGACTTTCAGATGGAATCTCTACCGTTGCAGATGCGCCTGAGTTGAAAAAGTTTCATTAAAACTTTTCTTCTATTCCCAAACCGAATAGTGCGAAATCATACTTAACAGGATCGATTGGGTCATATTCACGCAATCTTGAGGTGAGTTCGATAGCAGTGAGCCAATCGGTCTGTTTTCTGGTTATCAATCCCAATTTCCTCCCTACTCGATCCACATGCAAATCGCAGGGACAAATGAGCTGGGCTGGCTTGATGTTTTCCCAAATCCCAAAATCAACACCGTTATCATCCTTCCTTACCATCCACCTCAAATACATATTGATTCTTTTGCATGCGGCTTTCCTTGCTGGGGTAGCAATATGTTTTCTTGTTCTTAGAGGTGCATCCGGTAAATGAAAAAAATATTCATGGAAAGATTTTAAAACACTTTCCATCGCATTTTCATCATTATTCCAGCCAATTAGAAATGCTTCCTCCAATGAATCATGATTTCTGTAAAACCAGGACAAAAAGTGGATAAAATATAATGTATCAATATCATTGAAAGTCCGATGCTTGAAACTTAGGAATGGTTTCAAATCCTCTTCCTTATGATTTAACAAAAATTCATGGGGAGCATTATCCATGAGAAGGAAAAGCTCATTGCATTTATTAATAATAGTTTTTCGCTGACCCCAAGCCAAAATAGCGGCAAAAAATCCTGAAATCTCTATATCCTGTTTTTTTGAAAACTTATGAGGAATTGAAATCGGGTCATTTTGGATAAACCCATGTTGATTATATAACGCTACTTTTTCATCTAAAAAGCCCTTTAAATCCTGCATCAAAGAGCAACTTTCACTTCTCCACCCTGAGTCCCATCAAACCACTTGAAAGACAACTCATTGTCGACTTTTTCGGATACATGCCAATCAAAGCATTTGATATTCGTAAGAGACTTTAGACTGTCTTCTTCAGGATTATAAAGACAAATATCAAAATCTGGTAAATTTTTAGATTCAGTGCTGTTCCATTTTTCTATGATAAAACCCTCATCAATAATTCGCACTTTATTCCCGAACACAAAATCACTTAAAACAGTCGGAACCCCATCTTTCCTTCTAAGCTTAAATCCCGACGGTCCAAACATGATTTGTTTAAAAAGCTTTGCCTCCAATAAATCATTTGAAAAGGGAAGGGTTTCCCATTCAACATCCTTCAGCACTACCTTCCTACCCTCTGGTTTAATTCGCATCAAAACACTTGAGATTAAAGAAAATACATAGGTAATCCCAATAAACAATATTCCAAAACTTGCTAGAATAGGATAACATATCACAAAAATCAGGTTCCAGATGAATCTGAATAAGTGATGAAAGAATAATTGAAATTTGTTCATGAGCACGAATACTAAATGCAAAATTAGCCCTCAATAGAGGATAAACAAAAAAATAGACCTATTTACAAAATAAAAAACCCGGCAAAACCGGGTTTGATGATTCTATTTAATTAAGATTTAGTACATAACCTCCACTGGGAATCTAGGATTTACCGCCTTCAATTGGTCATAAGCAGCCTGAGAAAGTTTAATCACTAGTTTTGCATTATCTCCTGTTTCTGGAAGAGTGCCTACTACCCTTGCAAAGATTGTTACATCATTCTCTTCATTCTTTATCCTCATGATCGTACCAACTGGCGCAGTTCTATGTAATACCAAATATTTTTTATGCCCACCTGTACCTTCTATCAATTCAGCTTGTCCCGTTTCCTTTATATTTTTAAAACCTCCGGATGTATTTCCAGAACTTTCTGGAATATTCATTTCATCTGCGTTTGACACAACTCTTGGAGTTCCTACTATAGGTACACTTGAAGGCCCAACTTCACCTCTACCTACTTTTAGAGATTGACCAACTCTCACATTATTGGAAGTTAACGCATTCCAATTAATCAAATCTTCTACTCTTGCCTGATAAAGATTTGCTATTGAGAAAAGCGTCTCCCCTGATTTCACTTCATGCGAAACCCATTCTCCCGGAGCGATGGCAACGCCATTTTCTACTGTTTTGGTAGGTACAGACTCTCTGACCTCAATTTTTTCAGGTTCAGGCTTTACTTTTTCTTCCTTCTTTTCTACCACTTTTGGTGATTCTACTTCGCTTTTTTTAACAGATGCCGTAGAACTTGTTGCTACCACTTGAGGTTTTGGTTTTTCTTCAGGAACTACCTCAACTTTTGCTGGGGTTTCTTCCACTACAACTGGTTTTTTAATTATTAGTGCCTGCCCAACGCTAAGATCATTTCCTTTGAGTTGATTCCAATCCATAACTTCAGCCACTGAAACTCCATATGATTTTGAAATTGAAAAAAGAGTTTCTCCTGGAACAACTTTATGTAAACTTGCGCCATCAGGAATTTCAGATTTTGCAATGAATGGAACGCGGATTGTTTGGCCTATTTTAAGCCCTTGCTTTAATACTTCGTTGGATTCAATGATTTCACTTACCGGAGCTGCATATCTTCTGCTAATTCCAAAAAGTGTCTCTTTTGGCTCCACAGCATGAAGTATGTAGGTTTTATCTCCGACTTTCTCTACCCCTACAGAATCAACATTCGCAGTACCAAAGGCAAATGAATAGGAAGAAATAAGAAGTAAAGCTGAAAATAAGAATAAATTGGATTTCGATCCGAAAATCATAATTATAGTTGGACTGGTAAATAAACGTACTCTAAATACTAGACTAATCTGTCTTTTAAATGGGAACAAGAATTATGCTAGAAAACAATTCTTTCAAGATTAATCAATTCTAATAAAGAATATCAAATTAAGAATCAAAAAATGATAAAATCACTAGTTTCCAGCTCCTTTTTGTATATTTTCTCAGCAATCTCGTACTAGTAAATATGAAGACCCTATTTATCTGCATTTTCTCTTTATTCTTGGCTTTACCAACAGTCTCTTTTGGCCAACAAACACCTATAGATAAAATTTTCACATTTAAAATCGACGAAAACATTGATCCAGCAATGAATAGAAGAGTGAAACTGGCGCTGGAAAAAGCCGAAAGCGAAGAATCAGACCTGATAATCATTGAAATGGATACGTATGGAGGAGCGGTAAATGATGCAGATGATATCCGTACAATGATTCTTGAATCCAAGATTCCCATTTACGTATTTATCAATAAAGATGCTGCCTCTGCAGGAGCGTTGATTTCAATTGCCTGTGATAAAATTTTTATGGCACCAGGAGGAAGTATTGGTGCAGCTACCGTGGTCAATGGCACTGATGGAGCTGCAGCTCCGGATAAATATCAATCCTATATGAGATCCATGATGCGAAGTACTGCCGAAGCAAAAGGAAGAGATCCTAAAATAGCCGAAGCTATGGTCGACGAAAATATAGAAATAGAAGGAATCAGTGAGGCGGGTTCAGTTATTACATTTTCAGTTTCTGAAGCAGAAAAATATGGCTTTTCAGATGGAGAATATGATTCGCTCGACGACCTCATTCAGGGACAGGAATTATCCAACGCAAAGGTTATCGCTTATGAAACTGATGTGGTAGAACAAATTATTGGCTTTTTTCTCAATCCTGCAGTAAGCGGATTTCTTATTTTGATCATCATTGGAGGAATTTATTTTGAGTTACAAACTCCTGGAATTGGCTTTCCGATTTTAGCTTCTATTATTGCTGTAATTTTATATTTCACTCCTTACTACCTAAACGGACTAGCTGAAAACTGGGAAATTATCGTTTTTGTAGCCGGAATAATCTTATTAGCCATAGAGTTGTTTGTGATCCCAGGCTTCGGGATTTTTGGAGTCTTAGGAATTACCTGCATCCTCGCAGGATTGGTTTTAGGTATGCTCCCTAATCAAAATTTTGATTTTGAATTTGTTCCTGCTGCCGACCTTTTTGCCGCCTTACTAACTGTGATTTTAGCTGCAATAGCCTCTGTGGCTTTAGTTTTCTGGCTCACACCTAAAGTAAACGAATGGAAAGCATTTAGTGCAATTACTTTAGCAGGCACTCAACAAAGGCAAGATGGTTATACTTCTAGCTTTTACTCCAATGATTTACTTGGGAAAATGGGCACTGTACATTCTCGTTTGAGACCAAGTGGAAGAGTGGAAATCGAAGGAGAAATCTTTGATGCTTCCTCCAGAGGTGAATTTTTAGATAAAGGGGAACAAATTATTGTGATTTCCACGGAAGGCACCTCTCTAAAAGTAAAAAAATACGAGCCGTAAACTTTTTGGAAATCACTAAGTTTGTGGCATGAATCCTTTTCAGTCAGTTTATGAATTAATCGGAGAAGATCAAATCCGACAACTCACCCATCTTTTCTATCTGGAAGTAAGGAAAAATGAGTCGCTTCGTAGCTTATATCCTGAAAAAGATTTAGCTCCTGCAGAAGAGAGACTGTTTCTATTTTTACTTCAGGTATTTGGTGGACCACAAACTTATTCTGAACAAAGAGGGCATCCAAGATTACGAATGAGGCATCTTAAATGGAAAATCAATGGAGATATGAGAAATCACTGGCTCAATGCGATGATGACTGCAATAGATCAATTGAACTTAGATCCAAATGTGAAAGAGCTCATGCTTGGGTATTTCATCAAGGTTGCAAATCATATGATCAACCATGAATAACTTACCGAGAAGGATATATTCGATATATGCTGCTGTTGTATTTGCATTCAGTTTTCTTATAATTTTCCCTTTTATTCTAGTTTGTATCTGGGTCCCCGGTTTTAAGAAATTCGGAAGAAAAATCAATAGGTACTGGGCAAGAGTTTATTTTACGCTCATCTTTCTTCCTGTAAAAATTGAAAATAAAGCGAAGCCTAAAAAGGGTGAATCCTATATCTACATGGCCAATCATTTTAGTTATTTAGATATTCCTATGATGGGATTTATTCCAGGAGATGTACAATTTGTAGGTAAAGCATCAATCAGAAAGGCCCCACTTTTTGGTTATTATTTCAAGCAATTACACATTGCTGTGGACAGGGAGAGACTTAAAAGTAGAGCTGAAACTATGAGAAGGGCATCTTTGGCTCTAGAAAACGGAAGTAGCTTGGTTATATTTCCAGAAGGTGGTATTTACACGAAACATCCACCAAATATGATTCCTTTTAAAAATGGAGCTTTTAAAATTTCAATTTCTAAACAAATCCCGATAATCCCTGTCACTTTATCTTATAATCATCTAATTTTACCCGACGATGGAAAGTTTTTGTTAAATCGAATGCCCGCAAAAATGGTACTTCATGAAGCAATTTTACCATCTGAAGATGACACAGAAGAGACCCTCAACCGGAGATGTTTTGAGATAATTCAAAATCAATTGAATAAAGACTCTGAAATCTATGAAAATCGATAAAACAACGATAAAGAAAATTTCCCATTTGGCACGACTTGAATTTGACGAAAGTGGTGCAGAGAAAATGTCAAAAGACATGAGTCAAATTCTGGATTGGGTAGAAAAACTCAATGAAATTAATACTGAAAACATTGAGCCATTGACGACTATGTCTTCCGAAATAAATGACATGCGGGAAGATATTAAAGGAACTCATTTAGATCATGAGGCCGGATTAAAAAATGCCCCAAAAAGAGATTCTGATTACTTCAGGGTTCCTAAGGTGAAGGAGTAATGGAGAGAAAAAAAACCGAGATTTCATATTTATTCAAAAATATTCCAGCCCTCCTATTAATTATCTCTGGAGGGCTTTTTGCGTTAAATTATCTATTATTTGATCCCCTTCCTTATCAGATCATTGAAAGTTCCACTTTCCTAGATAGAATCATCATTCCATTTGACTTTGTCCAGATTGGCCCTATTTCCTTTCCTATTAATGTCGATAATTACCTGATTTTTCAAGAATTTCAAGCTTTCCCAAATTCACCCCAAATTCTGGAAGCTTATATATTTTTCGGAATCGTTTTTCTCGTTTCTGTTTCTTTCTTGGCTATTCTTACAGAATTCAAGAAGCTCGCTGTAGTAGCTGGAGGAATAGGATGGATCGTACTGATTACCTTATGTAACTTAAATGGACTGAATATCGGTGGAGCCAATGCCAATATCCCACTTATCATTGTTTTAATAGGAACTTTAGGTCCAGTAATAACCATCCATATTTGGGGACAAAATCTATCATTCATCCTGAAATGGATTTCTGTTTTTCTCAGCTTTGGGATTTCAATTTTTCTTCTTTCCAAATTGAGCCCAATAGATAATCCGATAATTTACATTTCAGAATATTCAACCATTCTTGCTTTAGGGTTATCCATAGCCTGGATTTTTTGGAATGGACACAGTCTTGTTTCTGGAAGCTATATTCTTTTGGCAAGAATAAATAAAAATGTAGGAATCAAGATTTCAAGGCAAATTGCAGTTATTTCCTTAGGCTATCTGACAGCATTATTTATCCTTTTTATGGAAATGACTGGAGATTTAGCCAATCCTTTTTTCGGATTCTCACCCCTTTTATTACTTATTCCAACAGGCGTTTTGGGTTGGTTTTCTTTGGACTCGAAAATAGCTCAGATACCAAATCTGGCTACTTCCGGGAGAAACTTGAGAATATTACATTTATTAGGCTTCGGTTTAGTTCTTTGGCTCTGTTGGAAATTGATAATTACAGGAAATCAACCTGGTGAGGAGTTTTTAAAACACCTGTTTTTATACAGTCAAATAGGTTTTACTTTATTTTTCATAGTCTACCTTTTTAGCAATTTTTTATCGATTATGAATTCAGGAAAAGAGATTGATAAAATACTCTACAAGCCTTATTCTCTTCCTTATTATCACTTAAGAATTGGCGGCTTAATGGCTATTTTAGTCCTGACTATTTATGCAGAAGGTATCATTGGGGTTCAGCTTAACTCCCTCACAAATAATATTTTAGGGGATTATTATTATCAAACTGATCAGAAGTTGGAGGCCAGTATTTTATATGAAAACTCCTGGGCCAAATACCGAAAAAACCATAAGGCTAAGCATCTTACCGCACAACTACTTTTTGAATTGAATCAGCCAACTCTCGCTAAACAACATTTGGAAGAAAGCTTTGCTGAATACCCTCAGGTAGATAACATCATACTTCTGAGCAATAGACTTCATAGAGAAGACAAAATCTTTGAATCTATTTTTTATTTAGAGAAAGGGCTCAATGTATTTCCTGATGAACCCCATTTGACTAATAATTTGGCGCTTTTTTACATTAAGGTAAATAAACCTAATGAAGCTTTGAGGTTATTGGAGGATGGAAATCAAAATCATAAAATCTTAACATCAAATCTTCAGGCGATACAAACTAAACTTGGAGTAAAAGGTGACAAAAACGATGAACCTGAAGATTTAATTGGTCAGATAAACTTATTGGTACATAATAATACATTAGCAAACGTTTCCAGTGAAGAACTTAAAAAGGAAATTAAAAGCTCATTGCAAAAAACCAGAAGTCCAATGCTTATTCATGCTGGTTGGAGAAGTTTTTATTCCGAAAAAAATAATTCTGACCCCACTGCTGATTTGCAGTTTCTAGATTCACTGAGCAAAGATCCCATTATGAGTGATTATATAATGGATATACAGGAAACTGCAGTTATTAGAAGTTTGGGAGCAGGAAGAGTAATCGAAGCTGTAAAAAACCTCAATGGTTTAGCATTTAGAAATCCAAATTCGGCGGGATATTACTTAAGCTTAACTTCTCAGATACTTGCTCAAAACCTTGATTTCAAAAAATCAGCGAAGGAATTATTAGTAGCAGAAGAAAAAGGATTTCAGGCTTTTCAACCTCATCATTTGGCCATTTTACTTTTAGCAGGATTTGATGAAAAGATGGAAGAAATAAGAGAAAAATATCAGGTGATTTCACCCTCTTATTTGCGAGATCCTGAGAATACCATTAACCGATACTTACAGCTCATCACAAACTTTCATGAGTCATTCCCCCAAGACTTGTTTCTGTCTTGGGATAAATTTCCGGATTCTGAGTTGAAAACTGATTTATCGCTACGTCTATTAAGCTATAAATCTCATGACTTAAATAAATCCCAAATGGAAATGTTAGGTAACTATGTGAAAACAAAAATTAATACTGATGAAAATTTGGATTCTTTTTTAGCAGATCCAAACTGGGAAAATGAAAATTCTTTGAATGCTTTTGCAAACTGGCTTAAAATCGGGAATGATTTAACAGCAAACCCCTATTTTACTCCTTTGGTGTTAACTGCAGCAGAAAGAATTGAGGATCCTTTAAATCAATATGAATTATTAAATGAGATGTCTCAGTTTAATCATGATCCATTACTATGGTTTAAAAAAATACAGGCAGCCAAAAACTTAAAACTTGATAATTATGCAAATGATGCTTTGATAGAAATGAGCAAATGGGTACCTGAATCAGAACTGGAAAAATTTAATTATTGAACTTCATTGAACATTTCACGTAATTTCACAAGACTCTTTTTACTTTTCTCACTGACAAAACTTATCTTGATCAAAATTTAATATTCATGGCCAGAGTAATAGAAACCCACGAAATAAACAAAACCTATAAAATGGGAGCTGAAATAATTCAAGCTCTTAAATCCATTTCTATAACAGTAGATAGAGGAGAATATGTAGCATTTATGGGGCCATCTGGATCTGGTAAATCAACTTTGATGAATATTATTGGTTGTTTAGATACCCCTACTTCCGGCACCTACATATTGAATAATAAAGATGCCAGTGATATGAGTGAAAATGAATTGGCTGAAATCCGAAACAAAGAAATTGGTTTTGTATTTCAAACATTCAACTTATTACCGAGAGCATCCTGCCTTGAAAATGTGGCATTACCATTGGTTTACGCTGGTTTCAGCAAAGAAGATCGTGAAGAACGGGCTTTTCAGGCCCTTTCAAATGTAGGTTTAGGAGATAGAACTAAACATAGACCTAATGAACTTTCAGGTGGTCAAAGACAGAGAGTTGCGATTGCCAGAGCTTTGGTGAATGATCCAAGTATTATTCTAGCGGATGAACCAACAGGAAATCTAGACTCCAAAACTTCGTATGAAATCATGGAGTTATTTCATGAATTACATTCAAAAGGCAATACCATTATTATGGTGACTCACGAAGATGACATTGCACATTACGCGCATAGGATTGTAAGATTAAGAGATGGGTTAGTAGAATCAGATACGATCAATCCAAATCCTACTCGAGGAATTACGATGCACGCTTAATATTCCCTTTTATTTACAAATAGATTCTTATTTTTGTCAGAACGAAATATAGTTCTGAATGAAAATCTATACAAAAACGGGAGACAAAGGAATCACCTCTTTATTAGGAGGTAAAAGAATCCCCAAATCTGATTTAAGAATAGATGCTTATGGGACAATCGATGAGCTCAATTCATATATGGGTTTATTGAGAGATCAGGAGGTAAATGAAAAAAGATCTGAATTACTAAAAGAGATCCAAGATAGATTATTTACCATTGGAGCAGATCTAGCCACTGTACCGGGAAAAGAAAAGGTGAAAAAACCCGATCTTCATGATGAGGATATTGAGCTTTTGGAAAATGAAATGGACAAAATGGAAGCTTTACTTCCTCCTTTGACTGCCTTTATATTACCTGGGGGAAATCAATCCGTTTCATTCTGCCACTTAGCAAGGACAGTTTGCAGAAGAGCTGAAAGAATAGTGGTGGAGTTGGCATCCTATGAGCACGTTTCAGAATTAGTAATTCAATATTTAAACAGGCTATCAGATTTTCTTTTTGTTTTGGGAAGGTCAATGAGTCAAGAACTTGGAGCTGACGAGGTTACTTGGAAGCCAAGAATTTAATTAGAAAATGATGCTGGACAGTTCCAGTAATAAGGCATAATATTATGAAAACATCACTTGCCATACCGGTAGAAAAAACCGCCTCTTCTCGCCTTCCACAGACAGATTTTTCCAACTTAGTTTTTGGAAAATCAATCAGTGACCACATGTTTGTTGCTGATTATATAAATGGCGAATGGACTGATTTTAAAATTGAGCCTTATGCACCATTAATGCTGAGTCCGGCAAATGCCACTTTGCATTACGGACAGTCAATTTTTGAAGGATTGAAAGCATACAAAAATGACCAAGGTGAAATTTTAGTATTTAGAGCTGATGCCAATTGGTCAAGAATGAATGAATCAGCAGAAAGGATGTGTATGCCTTCTATTCCTGAGGAAATATTCATGGAAGGTATGATGCAACTTTTGGAATTGGACAAAGCCTGGGTGCCGAGTGGGAAAGGTTCATCGCTTTACATCAGACCATTTATGTTTGCAATGGATGATTATATAGGAGTAAAACCTTCAGAGAAGTATAAGTTTATCATTTTTACATGTCCGGTTGGAAATTATTATAGCAAACCTGTCAGCGTTAAAGTAGAGACTGTATTCACTCGTGCTAATGAGGGAGGTACTGGAGCTGCAAAGACCGCAGGTAATTATGCTGCGTCCTTATATCCTGCACGAAAAGCTCAAAAGGACGGATATGATCAATTACTTTGGACAGATGGGAAAAGCCACAGTAAAATTGAAGAAAGTGGAACCATGAATGTCATGTTTAAGATCAATGGGAAAATAATTACGGCTCCCATTGATTCAGGTACTATCCTAAAAGGAATTACAAGAAATTCGGTAATCCAACTAGCCAAAGACTGGAATCAAGAATTAGAAGAAAGATTTTTGACTGTCTCTGAATTAGAAACCGCTTTAAAAGAAGGAACCTTGGAAGAAGCTTTCGGTACTGGTACAGCCGCTACGATCGCACATATCGAAAGGATCAATGTAAATGGTAAAGACTATTCTCTTCCTTCTATATCCTCAAATTCATTTTCAAAGAAGGTGCTTGCAGAATTGGATGGTATCAAATACGGATCTATTAAAGATCCTCACAACTGGATTATTAAAGTTTAACAAGAGGCGGGAATTTAGATTCCCGTTTTTTTTTATAATTATGAGAAAACTCTGTTTTGCTAACTATTAATTGTTTAATTAGCTAAATGAAAAAACTGATCCTTTTTTCTTTTTTTATTCTTCTCAGTTCGATTGCCTTTTCGCAATCCAAAGACTTTATTTTATTAAAAAGAGGAGCCAATCAAAAATCCCAAATTCGCTATTACCCTGGAGAAGAGATTACCTACAAAAGCAAGAAAATAGGCTATTTCATTACCGATGTAATTGAAAAGGTAGATCAGGATTTTATCTACATGAGTGAAAATATTATTTCTCCTTTAGATATTGAAGAAATTGATATTAGACAAAAGGATAAGAGAAATAGAACCTTAAGAGCATTTAACTCATTAATCCTCGGAGCTGGTGTTATTTTAGTTTCAGTAGATATGATCAACAGTATATATCACAATGGCGAAATTTCTATTGATAAAGGGGTGGGAGTAACTTCTGGAATATTATTAGCTACTGGTCTGGCGATGTTACCTTTAAGGTATAAAACCTTCAAACATACAGGTCGAAATCATATTCAAATAATTCTGATGCGAATGGATTAATCAAAATCCTTTAGCATTAACAGATTTTTTTTCTGAATTTTGCCACCTAAATTTCACACCTAGACAGATGACTTCAGAACAACTGAAAGACTTGAAAGCTCGCACCTCGGCTTTAAGGAGGTATCTTTGACTACGATCGTAAGAAAGCAGAAATAGAAGATTTTGAGGCCGTTTCAGCCCAATCTGACTTTTGGAATAATCCGGAAGAAGCAGAAAAAACAATGAAACAAATCCAAGCTCGGAAGACATGGACATCCGCTTTTGAAAACCTCGCAACAATAATTGGAGATCTTGAAGTACTGTATGAGTTTTACAGTGCCGATGAAGTTTCCGAAGAGGAAATCAAATCAGAATTTGAAAAAGCCAAAAATGTCGTCGAAGAACTCGAACTGAAGAAAATGCTTTCTTCAGAAGAAGATCAGCTCAATGCAGTTTTGGAAATTAATCCTGGAGCTGGTGGAACAGAAAGTAATGACTGGGCCTCAATCCTCATGAGGATGTATATTATGTGGGGAGAAAAAAATGGGTATAAAGTCAGAGAGGTGGACGTTCAGCAAGGGGACGTAGCAGGAATCAAATCCTGTACCCTGGAATTTGAAGGCCCACTGGCTTATGGATTTTTGAAATCTGAAACAGGAGTGCACCGTTTGGTCCGTATTTCTCCTTTCGACTCTGGAGGAAGACGCCATACCTCATTTGCATCGGTGTATGCGTACCCTGAAGTTGATGATTCTATCGAAATCGATATTAACCCGGCTGATATTGAATTGCACACTTCCAGATCGGGAGGAGCAGGTGGTCAAAATGTGAACAAGGTTGAAACCAAAGTTCAATTGACCCATAAGCCAACAGGAATCGTGGTAGTATGTCAGATAGAAAGATCCCAGCTTGCCAACAGAGAAAAGGCGATGCAGATGTTGAAATCAAGACTATTTCAATTGGAAGTTGAGAAGAGAAATGCTGAAATCGCTAAAATCGAATCTTCTAAATTGAGAGTGGATTTTGGATCTCAAATAAGAAACTATGTGCTTCACCCTTATAAACTGGTGAAAGACGCAAGGACTGGATTTGAGACTTCCGATACGCAACATGTATTAGATGGAGGTTTAAATGAATTTATGAAAGCCTATCTCCTAGCACAAAGTGAAGAAGAAGTGAATAAAGAGTAGAGAAGTTTTCAGTCGGTAGTGAAACAGTGATCAATAGACAGTTGGACAGTTCTGTTTTGATTTAAGTCATTTCGACCGAAGAGCTTGCCTGCAGAAGGCAGGAAATCTATATTATTCTGCTTTGTGTTTTTTAGTCATTTCGACCGGAGGGAGAAATCTTTGTTAAAAAATTAGATACATAAAGAACAATCATTAAGGCTAGGATCGAATCCTGGCCTTTTTTCTGATCACTTTTTTTTCAAAAGTACTAAGGGTCTTGATTTAAGTCATTTCGTCTAGGGAGCTTGCCTGCGGAAGGAAGGAAATCTCTTACTACCCAAAAGAAAGACCCGGAAGGGGGTCCCATGTTTATAGAAAAGATAAATAATCGAATCTTACGACCCCATCGGGGTCGAATGGGCAGGATATTCCCATAGCTATAAACATACAATCCCTTCGGGATTTTGCAGAAGTACAATTTCTAGCCTAGAAAAAATGAAATGCTTAGTTTCGCAAAATAAGCTTTACCTACTAAAAACTATATCAGGCTAGCACCACAGATAGGATAGTTTTTTAGCCTCAGCTTTTAACCTGAGGCTAGAAATGGGATTGCAATGATGGTTATTGATTTTTCCACAGCTTAAAGCAAATCACAACTTAAAAAGTTTGAGATTATAATTCCTTAGATCAAAGTTCGAGATGACAAATCTAGAACAGCTGGAAGACCCAGAATGGGTCATATATTTATAGAAATAGAATTAAGATTAAAATTCGACCCCGATGGGGTCGAATTATGATTAGGCATCGGTAATTCTAAAAATGTGAAATCCCTTTAGGATTTGGTAGAAAATCATTTTTCGGCTAAAAAATAAGAAACCCCATTTTTCCAGCCAAAACATGAAAATCTTTTTCATTCATTACCCTAAAGCACGGGGCTACTCATTCATTTACCCCGGGTTTAAACCCGGGGATATGGAATTCCTTTCATTAGAGATTCTTGTCTCTTGATTCTTGTTACTAATGTCTTGCTACTTGATTCTCTATCCCAACCTTTTTTCTTAATTTCGAGGCCTGATGCGCATCCTCCCCTC
Organism: Algoriphagus sp.; assembly: GCF_024642405.1. Classification (GTDB taxonomy): domain Bacteria; phylum Bacteroidota; class Bacteroidia; order Cytophagales; family Cyclobacteriaceae; genus Algoriphagus. The sequence continues at coordinate 29,243 of NZ_JAHEBC010000002.1, forward strand.
CTTTTTTACGCTTGATTTTTTTCTCCTTTGCTTAAGTTCCTTTTTATTTTTTTCATCCTTCAATATGATTATCCCTGAATTACCAGCCTATTTAAGTTCGCTGGGTGGTGAAGAATATAAAGGATTAATCATTTCATTATTTACTCTTTCGGCAGGTTTGTCAAGACCATTTAGCGGCAAGCTGGCGGATACCGTCGGTAGAAAACCTGTAATGGTCTTTGGAGCCACGGTTTGTTTTATCTCTGGGCTTCTTTATCCTATTTTAAGTTTTGTTGGAGGTTTCCTTTTCTTAAGATTCCTCCATGGCTTTTCTACCGGATTTACCCCTACAGGGATCTCTGCCTATGTTGCTGATATCATCCCTTATCAGAAACGAGGAGAAGCATTAGGTCTTCAGTCGCTTTTCGGCTCTTTAGGAATGGCAGCAGGACCAGCTATTGGCGGATGGATTGCTACTTTTTGGCCCATTGAAATCTTATTCTATTGTTCCGCTTTTACCTCTATACTTTCAATCCTGATCATAATCAGATTAAAAGAAACTTTACAAAATCGGGAAAAAGTATCTCCTCAATTATTCAAGCTAAAAAAAGGTGAAATTATTGAAAAAAGAGTCATTCTTCCTTCTATTGTTCTCCTGCTCTGTGTGTTTTCTTTTGGAACAGTCCTTACAATTATCCCTGATTTTTCAAGCTATCTGGGAATTCAAAATAAGGGATTGTTTTTTGCGGTTTTCACTATCTCTTCTTTAGGCATTAGATTACTCGCAGGAAGAGTCTCTGATAAATTTGGAAGAATCCCTGTTCTGAGAGTGGCGAGTCTTTTGATGGTTTTAGCAATGATTTCCATTGCTTTTTCAACGGACAAAACCTTTTTCTTGACTTCGGGAGTACTTTTTGGTTCAGCCGTTGGAATGTATAGTCCCACAGTGACTGCCTGGGTTGTTGATTTATCCTTAGATAATTTTAGAGGAAGAGCCCTTGCTACCATGTATATAGCATTAGAGGCAGGAATAGGCATTGGAGCAATTGTCTCTGGCTTCTTGTTTTCCAATCAGCCAGAGAACTTTAATTTGGTATTCTTGACAGCAGCTGGGTTTGCATTTATAGCATTTATACTATTACTTTTCTCAAGAAGAAATGGCAAACTCAGTCTATCATTTTATTGATTCAGATAATTTGTAATTCTTGGGATAGCTAAGATTTTTTTCTGGCGACCATTGAAATAATGTACTTTTTCACCATCGAATAAAGCACCTTCCTCCAGCATAATTCTCACTTCTTTGTTCCACTCCTCCACAAAAACAACCGCATTAAGTTCAATAGCATAGCCTGTATTTGCATGAAGTGGAAAATCTCCGGCACCTGGGGTATCTCCTTGGTTATCCCACATTCCTATGGTGGGACCAGCTGAGTGACCATAATATCCCAGTGGATGGGTATAAATGCTTCCATTTATCCCTTCGGCATCCATTTGCTTCCTAGACTCTCTAAGAATCTCATTCCCAGTTCTACCTAAGACAAAATTTTGAGTCAATATATCCTGAACCCGATTTCCAGCCTCAAAAGCCTTTTGTAAAAATTCAGGAACTTCCGTTTCCCCAAATTTCAATACATAAGCCATTTCTTGAGTATCAGTATTCAATCTGAGATAGGTAATACCAAAATCTATGTGAAGAAGATCCCCTGGCATAATTACTTGAGAAGCAGGTTTGCTGGCAAAAGACCTATTTGCTTCCTGAGAGGCAGGATCAGGTCGTTGAATATCAACTGAAGGATGAAACCAAGTATCAAGTTTCATTGATTTAATTTTCTCTCTATACCACCAAACCACATCATCTGTGGTTGTGACGCCAGGTGTAATTACGCTTTCTGATAAACCCTCTTGAACAATCTGATGCGCTATCTCCTGAATATGACGATAGGTTGCAATCTCAGAAGAAGTTCTGGTTTCAAGCCATCTTACTGCCAACGTTTGGGCAGAAACTATATTTGGTTTAAGGTTTTCAGGAAGATAATCATGAAAAATCTGATATTCATTCATAGTCAATCCATCTGCATGACCATAATCTTTGGCATAATTCAATCCAATCTTTTTCGGATTTTTGGCTCTAATCAAATCCATTAGGGCTTCCCATTGATCTGGTTGACTTTCTGGATCCCAAGCTCTCTTAAATGCTTTTCCTACATCATACCTTGCCACTGCGTAAGTTTCTACCGCTGCATTTGGAGCAGGTTGATACATGACTAAAATGGTTCTCCTTCGAGCTGCCATCCATGTTGCAGGAAGAAGTTTTCGAATCACCGGATCTTCATTATACTCTCTTGAAATCACAACCCACATATCAATCCCAGTCTCTGTCATAAGTTCGGGTAGAAGGTTTGTGATCCTATCATCTAACCAACCATCAATAACTTCTGCTTGCTCTCTCTGGGTGAGAACTGCGAAATCCTGTGCAGAAACACTTTGAAAAACTAATAGCACGAATACCAGTGCAAGAAAATTTTTAATCATATCAAGAATATTTAATTCGTTAATATAATTCAATATTCTTTCCAAGAGGATAAAAATGAAATGAAAGGTTAAACTATTGGTAATACTGGCTTGGATAGCATTATTCTCTTTTGGCTTAGTTTTCTGAATCTGAAGTAAAGTAGGAAGGCTGTAATGCTGAGTCCAATCAATAATCCATACCAAATTCCTTTTTCTGCATAGTCAAATTTAAAAGCCAAAAGGTATCCAAGTGGCAGTCCTATTACCCAATAAGCAACCAAGGTCACCAGAGTTGGTATTTTCACATCTTCCATCCCTCTCAATACGCCTAATCCTATCACTTGTGCACCATCAGATAACTGAAATAACCCTGCAATAATCAACAGTGAAGCTGAAAGAGAAATAACCTCTGGATCATCTATATAGAGAGTTGGCAGGTAGGTTCGAAATATGATAAATATCAAAGCCGTTGTAAACATGAAAATCATGGCCATGGCATAAACAACCATTCCAGCTTCTTTCATTGCTTTGAAATTACCCCTTCCAATCTGATTACTTACCCGGATCATACCAGCCGTAGAAAGGCCCGCTGCCATCATATAACTTATTGACGCCAAATTCAATGCAATTTGGTGTCCAGCCAAAGCATTTACTCCTAACCAACCCATCATAATTGCTGCAGAACTAAAGGCACTTACTTCAAAAATATATTGGAAACCTGTTGGTATTCCTACATTAAGAATTCGACTAAACATAGGTAAGCTCCAGTTTTTGAGCCACATGGAAAGATGAAAAACTTGATATCGCTTAGACTTTAGGACGTACCAGCCCATCATAATAGGCATTAATAATCTTGAAATTAAGGTAGCCCATCCAGCACCTAATAGTCCCATTTCAGGGGCACCTAATTTCCCAAAAATCAATACCCAGTTAAGAAAAACATTAACCAGATTGCAAAAAATGGTAATATACATTGCCTGTTTGGTCTGCGATAAACCCTCCGCAAATTGCTTGAAGGTTTGAAAAATCATGAAAGGAAATAAAGATGCTGTAATAATAAACAGGTATGGCACTGTCAATGCCACTACATCATCGGGTTGATCTAAAAAATGCAAGCCCTGTACTATAATTAGGACAAATGAAGTAAGTAAAAAACTGGTAAAAATATTTATCCAAAGACTATGTTGAAACAAATTGAAGATTCTCTTATTTTTTCCTTTTCCTTCAGCTACAGAAACCAAAGGAGTAACTCCCATTGAAACCCCCATTCCAAACATCAGAATTACAAAAAAAATACTGTTCCCTAAGGACGCAGCAGCAAGGGGTAATGCTCCCAGTCTACCTACCATCATAGAATCCGCAACGCCAACGGAAACTTGCCCCAGTTGGCTAAGCATGACTGGAAAAGCAAGATTGAAAGTGATTCGGAAATGATCCTTAATCGTCATTAGTTATACTCCTAAAATACGCGCTACCTTTAGGATACCCGCAATACTGATTCCATCTGTAATTTCACCATTTAAAACCATTTCGAGTGCTTTTTTGAATGGTAGTTTTTTAATGCTTAATACCTCTGTTTCTTCAAATTCAGTTTCTCCTTCTTCAAGATCTTCCGCTAGGAAAACAAACCCTTCCTCATCGGTTACAGAATTGGAAGTATGAATTCTTAATACTTCGGTCCATTTTTGAGCTTTCATACCGGTTTCTTCCTTAAGCTCTCTTTTTGCACTTTCCAAAATATCAACTTCTAAAGGCCCTCCTCCCATCGGAATCTCCCAGGAATAGCAATCTAAAGGATACCGGTATTGCCCAATAAGCCAAGTATTTCCCTGACTATCAACCGGGATTATGCCCAAAGCTTTATTTTTAAATTGGACTTTACCATAGATACCTGGATTTCCAGCTGGATTTATTACTTCATGCTCCTCTACTTTGATCCATGGATTTTCATAGATCTCTTTTATTTTTTGGGTTTTCCAAGGGTTTTGTTCCATACTATTCAAAAAAAAAGGGGTGACAGATAGCACCCCTTTAATAATCTTTATTAATTCTTACGCAGGGATTGGCAAAACTTTCGAATCTTTGAACGTAGACAAAATCACCATTGACTGCATTGAATCTACTTCTTTGATTTCAGAAACTTTCTCCAACATTAGTTTTTGATAAGCAGTAATATCTTTAGAAATAATTTTAAGGATAAAATCTCCTGTACCGGTTATATGATGACACTCGATCACTTCAGGAATTCCATTAATTTCCTTCATGAATGCATCAATATTCCCTTTATTATGTCCGATCAAACTTACTAATACAAATGTGCTTACCCCTAAACCTATTTTTTCTGGATCAAGTTTAGCATGATAGCTCTTAATAATCCCAGATTGCTCTAATTTTTTCACTCTCTCTAAAGTAGGTGCAGGTGAAAGTCCAATGTCTTTGGATAGTTGAGCGTTTGTAATTTTAGCATTACCCTGAAGAATTTCCAGAATTCTTCTATCAATTTTATCAAATTTAATTCTTACGCTATTATCCATGATTTCCTTTTTTACAAAATTTTCTGTTGTGCAAAATTATAATAATTGCTTAAAATTTTAAAGCGTTACAATTTATTTTAATACTCAAATTCGAAATTTTATTAATAAAACAAAGGCTTTTGACAAAGATTCCTACAAAAATACCTCAGCTCTACAAAAATATTCAAATTTTCTCTTGTACTACCATGGAAATTACGAGAGAAATTAATTTAAAGTTTATTCTTTTTGATAAAATCTCTTGCTTCCTGATGAGCGGGGTGTTTTCGCTTTGCATAACGTTTTACTTCTTTAAAATACTGCTTTGCTAAAGCTTTATTTCCTGCTGCTGTTTCCATTTTTCCTAGTTGAACTAAAGAATGCAAGTAATATCCACTTTCTTGAGACTCCGACTCCTCTCCATATGAAACTGTTTTTAAATAATACTTTTTGGCTTCAGCCATATCCCCTATCCTTCTGTTGTATTCTGCAACATAAAATGCTGCATACCTTCCTGAGTTTGCTTCATACCCAACTTGTCCGGAGTCAATACGATCTAATATTTCCATGGATTGATCAAAAGACTCTACCCATCTTCCTACAGTATATAAATGTCTTGCATATGATCTATGGAAATAAGGATTGTTAGGAAATTTCGAATGCAGATATTCTGAAATTCTCAATGCTTCGTATGGCTTCTTTTCCTCAGATGCATAAAGTCTGAATAAAAAATATTGAGCTTCTACTCTGGTATAAAAAGCATTTGTGGCTACTTGTTCCAATTGTTGGAGTCCTAACTCTTTGTCTCCTTTTGGAAACAGCGCCAAAACGGGTCTTAAGAGCGGATAATTTTCTGGAATCCATACTGAAAAATAATTAAACAATGCATCCCCTAATAATAACTCCGGGTTAAATTCTTCTTCTCCTCTACTTAACTCCATGTATTTTAGAGCATTCCTGCCTCCCCAAGCTGCTTTTGTCCATTTCTTTCTTTCTGAATATAATCTACTTTGAAAACCATATCCCGCAGCTAAAAAGAAAGCGGCTTCTTTATTAGTTTCATCTTCATCATAAATAACTTCCGCCTTTTCGATAGCTCTATCGAGGTATTCGATAAAAATATCATCATACTTTTCATTGGTCACATCGACCTCTATTCTCCACCAATAACCTAAAGCCATTAAAAAATCCGGTAATGGATGATCAGGATATTGATACGCCAAAACAGCAAAATCCCTTTCAGCTACAGGAAAGTTAAAATCATACATGCTATTTATTGATTTTGTAACTCTAAACTGTAAGCCTTTATCAAGAAGTAAATATCGAGAAGGCTCAACTCCAAATGTATCTATCGGAGCTGATTGACTAAACGCTATTACTTTGCTGAAAAGTAATATTGAAAACAAACAAATAGTTAATATCTTTTTGTGCATGATTTTTTAATGACTTTGCAAAATTAGATGATATCCCAAACATTATTTTAGATTTGGAATAGAAACCTCTAAAAATGGCTAAACCACTCACTCCAGAAGCACAACGTCTTAAAGACATAATTGATTTCGATAAAAGGACTTATTTTTTTATTTTAGTAATTTTATTCCTGACAATCAGATATTTAACTAATTCTCTGATCTTAGAATCTATTCCAGATTACGATTCACTTGAAAGCAGAGGAGATTTTATGATTTTTCATATTTTCAATGCTCTCAATTATATCTGGACTCCTTTTGCCTTACTCTGGAAGTTCACAGCAATTGCCTTTCTTTTTTGGGTAGGAGCATTTTTTCTTGGATTTAAAGTACCCTATAAAGAGCTCTGGAAGTTTGCTTTGGTGGCCGAAGTGGTTTTTATTTTTCCCGAACTCTTGAGACTATTGATTTTTTTAAACCCATCATCTTCTGTTACTTTTCAAGAAATAGATGAGTTTAGAGCCTTATCATTACTTTCTCTATTGGGTCCTGAAAATATTGCTGACCAATTTCATTATGCTTTAGGTACCATCAACATTTTTGAAATCCTTTATGGAATACTCTGGCTTTACGGTTTTCACATGATCAGTAACAGGAGTCTTGGAGAGAGTTCGATGGTGGTAATTGTTTCCTACTACGTTCCTTTAGCAATTTGGCTTACTTTTTATGTCTTAGTATATAAAGGTTAAAAAAAAGAGCCTGATGGCTCTTTTATTATAAATAAGTTTTTCATTTAGACTATTCCAAATCTCCAGGAAATCAAACCTTTTTCAAGGTTTTTCACATTTTCAAATCCGAGATTTATCATAATTTCGCAAGCTGTTTTACTTCTATTTCCAGATCTACAGTAAACCAAATAGATTTTTTCTTTGGGAAGTTCTTCAACTTGAATTTTGAAGTCGCTGCGCGAAACATCAATATTTATTGCCCCGGGAATCTTTCCTACTACATACTCCCCAAAAGACCTTACATCTATTAAAACACTATTGTTAGAAAGGAATAGATCATAAAATGGACCTGAAGGTAGGTTCTCGTAATTCTTAGGAAAGGAATTTGAAGAGTTAATGACTATATTATTTATGGTTTTCATGTATCATCAATGAATTACTAACCTAGAATTATACAAAAATCAATTCTTTAGAAATAATATAGATTCCCATTGCTAGTACAAACCAACCAAATCCTTTTTTCAACACTTTATCATTGATTTTTTTAGATAATGCGCTTCCAATAAAAATCCCCACAATAGATAATCCAGTGAAAATTAGTAGCATCATCCAATCAATTGGTTGATTGGATACATCGCCCAGAAAACCAATAAGCGACTTAGCCGCAATGATCAACAAGGAAGTGCCAACTGCCTTTTTCATAGGTAGTTTGGCTAATAATACTAATGCAGGAATAATCAAAAAACCACCACCTGCACCTACTATCCCTGTCACTAAACCTACGAGCAGTCCCTCTATTGCAATTAAAGGGAAATTGAATTTTAATTCAGAATCCTCTTTACTTTCATTATTCTTTTTCTCTTTGATCATGGAATATGATGCTGCCAACATGATCAGGGAGAAAAACACCATTATTCCTACACTTTTTGAAACTTCAAATCCTCCTGCTGTGAATAAGGGATCAGGAAGAGCTGGAACAAGAAATTTTCTTGTTAAAAAAACTGCTATAAATGAAGGAATAGCAAAAACTAAAGCAGTTTTATAGTCAACCAATTGTTTTTTCATGTAAGTAAAAGAACCTACAAGAGAGGTACTACCTACGACGAAAAGTGAATAAGCCGTCGCTAAAACCGGCTCAACACTTAAAATATATACAAGAACAGGTACAGTAAGAATAGAGCCGCCTCCCCCTATTAGTCCAAGTGATACTCCGATTATTACTGCAGCCGCAAATCCTATTAAATTAACTAAGTCCATATTTTTTTATCCATCATTGACATGACAAAAGTACAATTGGAATATGCCGTATGTAGTGACAAAAGTTACATTTGATTTTAAAAACTAACTCCTTAAACTAAAAACAACTATGACAATTTTAAGAAACTGATAATAATAAAAATTATAGATTCAATCCTGATTTATATCATAAATCGGTGAAAACATTTTTTGTAATTTGATTGAAAATTAAACGATCATGAAAATTTTAGTCCCCATTGATTTCTCTGAAAATTCGAAAAAAGCATTGGAATTTGCAGTTTCCCTGGCAAAAAGGAAAAATGGATCAATTACTATATTACATGTAATCGAGGCTATTTATGATTTTGCTGCCCAAGCAGCTATCGTCATAGAAGGAATGCATAAAGATGCGGAATCCTATCTCGATGAATTAGTAACACATTACAAAAAAGAAGACGTTCAGGTGCAAGGAATGATAAAAGATGGTACAGTTTCAATTATGACTTCTAAAACAGCTGAAGAAATTAATGCAGATCTCATCGTTATAGGTACTCAAGGTTTAACTGGAATCAAGCGTACCTTACTAGGAAGTACTTCAATCGATGTAATTAAAGCCTCCGAATGTCCTGTTTTACTGATACCTGCCGATGCAAAGGTTAAAAATATAGAGAAAATGACGCTGGCATTAGAGTTTTCTGATCATGAAGAGCCTTTTTTAGAAAGGGTAATTAAAATAAGCAAAAGTTGGGAATTGAAAATAGATTTCCTCCACATTGAGATTCGTCACAATTTTAAGGAAGAATTAACAGTGCTTGGTCTAGAAGCATATGTTCAAAATAAATATCCTGAACTTGACTCAAAATTAGAAACTTTGAAATCCGAAAACTTAATTGATGGTCTGGACAAATACCTTGGAAGAAATAAAAATGTAATATTAGTCATGTGCCATAACCAAAAAAATATTTGGGATCAGATCTTATCCAAGAGCAAGACAATCCAGATGGCATATCATACCCATGTTCCCTTGTTAATTATGAATTGATCATTTATTAATCAATTCTTCGAAATCATCCCGAATATAAATCACATTTCGGCCTAATTCTATCCATTTCTTTTTTTCAAGTTGTTTTAATAACCTTGATATCACTTCTCGTGAAGTCCCTAACTCATTTGCTATTTCTTGGTGAGTTGTGTGCAGTTCATTTGCCTTATGCTGCTTCATTTTAGTAACGATATACCGCATCAAACGCTCATCCATTCTTTTAAAAGCTACAGCATCCAATGCCACCAACATCTCTTGAAATCGGCTTTGATAGGTATTTGAAACAAAATCTTTCCATTGTCTATACTGTTCAGTCCATTGTTCATGGACAGAAACAGGAATCCCTATTAAAGTAGTTTCTTCCTCAACTATTGCTTTGATTTCACTTGGTTTCGATGCTGAACAGCAGGTTAAAGAAAGTGCGCAGGTCTCCCCTGCATCCAAGTAGTATAAAAACAATTCTTTACCCTCTTCATCCATTCTCAAAATCTTAATTGATCCTTCCAAGACTATGGGTACCATCTTTATAAATTGCCCTGGTTCCATTAATATTTTACCTGGAGGCAAATGAAGGATCTGACCTTTATCCAAAATTTCCTGAAGTAATTTTGGGTCGGTAAAATTAGGCAAATAAGATTTAAGCTCTTCTTGATTCATATTAGTCAGTAAAAAATCAAAGTTAAGTTTCAATAAAAAGGATATAGGTGATTTGCATCACATATTGCAAATAAAACCAATCTTTTTAAGGTACAAAACGCTACCTAAATAATTCTGTTCAAAACAAAGTCCATTCTCATGATATGTTACATGCTAGACAACTGAAGGTATTGAATTCAAAAACCCTTCTATCTATTTCTATAATTAATTTCTATAAATAACTGAATTTCATATTATTATATTATGGAAGATATGAATTATTTGAAATTCAAGGCGGCAGATAAAACTCGTCATTTCTTTAACTATGTATTTGAATAACAGGAAGAAGAGGAAAGCTAAAAATGTCGATTTAATCTTAGTGTTTATTCTTTTTTTGGTATTTAATTCCAACTTCCTCAAAAAATCAAACAATGAATCTTTTTCATATTGATTCACAATAAAATTTCATAGTAAAATGGCCTTTTAGAAAATCAGGCAAGGAAAGAATTGAAACAAAAAAATATAGAGAATTTTCTGTAGGTGATAAATGTCACCTTTTACTTCCCAAAGTCTTTTTAAATTTCTCAAAATCAAGTTATCAGCAAATGAACCATTATCAAATACTTATTATCGGAGGAGGAACAGCAGGAATAACTGTTGCAGCTCAACTTAAAAGGAAAGATAAATCCCTTTCAATGGCGATCATAGAGCCTTCTGAAAAACACTACTATCAACCTGCTTGGACACTGGTTGGTGCAGGCACCTACGATTTTAAAGACACCGAAAGAAATGAGGCTGATTATATACCAGATGGAGTGGACTGGTTGAAAGATTATGCCACTGAGATAAATCCTGATTCAAATTCGATTAATACAAAATCTTCAGGTACCATATCTTACGAATACCTAGTAATCGCACCAGGCTTAGTGATGATGCCTGAATTATTACCAGGATTGCCTGAGGCAATGGAAAAAGGAATTGTTTGTAGCAATTATACTGACCCCGAACATACTTGGGAATTACTTCAAAAATTTGAGGGAGGAAATGCAGTTTTCACTCAACCTACCACTCCGATTAAATGTGGTGGAGCACCCCAGAAGATTATGTATTTGGCGGAAGAGCATTTCAGGAGAGCTGGTGTCAGAGAGAAAACAAATGTCATTTTCGCGACTCCCGGAACAGTCATATTTGGAGTGCCAGATTTCGCCAAAACTCTAAATAAAATTATTCATGACCGTGATATTATTTTCAAACCATTTTATGCACCAGTCCGAATTGACCCAGAGAAAAAAGAGATCTTTTTTAGATATTCCAAACCTGGGGAAAATGGATGTGTAGTAACCGAAGGAAATAAAATAGGTGAAGAGATCGTCGGTGAATCAGAAATAAAAATTTCTTTTGATTTTCTTCATTTAGCTCCGCCACAAGGCGCTCCGAAATTCATTAGGGATTCTATAGTATCCATTCAAGATGGAGCCAATAAAGGTTGGATAGATGTCGATATCCACACTTTGCAGCACAAAAGATTCTCAAATATATTCTCTCTCGGAGATGTCGCTGCTTTGCCAACTGCAAAAACTGGAGCAGCCATCAGAAAACAAGCACCTGTAGTGGTAGAAAATCTATTGAAATTGATTCACAGCAACCAGGTAGGTTCTGCATCCTATAATGGGTATTCCTCTTGCCCACTGGTAACAGGATATTCAAAAATGGTCCTAGCAGAGTTTAAATATGATAATGTCAGAGATAGTGATCCCTTGATTTCAAAATTCGTGGATACCACCAAGGAACAATATTCCATGTGGCTACTCAAAAAATATGGGCTGCCCTTTATGTATTGGAATCTAATGCTTAAAGGAAAAGCTTAATGCGGAACCGGTCTAAAATAGACCGGTTTTTTTATTTTTATGCCTTCCAAACCAATTAATCACTTTCTATCTAAAGGAAGATTTATTTGTAATTTCAAACATTTACTTTTCAATATCCAGACCTGTTTAATTCCCTTAAACTTCTATGAGGAAGAAATATTTATTCCTGTTTTCTTTTATCTTTTTCATTTGCTCTTCCTCTTTTGGGCAAATCTTAACAGTCTTTGAAAAAAACACAAATCTTCCTTTACCAGGAGTATTAGTTTTTGGCAATGAGCCCTATCGAAGTTCAGTAACTAATGGAAAAGGCCAAATAGATATTGAGATTTTTTCCAATCAGGGAGAAATTCACTTCCAATTAATGGGATACGAATCTTCTTCATTTTCAATCAAAGAACTAAAAGAGAAAGGTTTTAATGTTTATCTAACACCCGGTCTTATCCTAATGGATCAAGCAATTGTCTCTGGCAGTAGATGGAGGCAAAGCAATCAAGATATACCTGGAAAAGTCAGCGTATTAAACAAAGATTTACTTCAATTAAGATCCCCTTCCAATACCGCAGACTGGTTGGGAAGCAATGGCGATGTTTTTATTCAAAAAAGTCAACAAGGAGGCGGAAGCCCAATGATAAGGGGGTTTTCTGCAAATCGCTTACTTTATGCTGTGGACGGCATACGAATTAACACAGCCATTTTCCGAGGGGGCAATCTTCATAATGTAATTTCTATTGATCCTTTAGCGGTACAAAATACGGAGATTTTATTTGGTCCTGGCTCCGTAATGTTTGGAAGTGATGCTTTAGGAGGCGTCATGGCCTTTGAAACCATAAAACCAAGTTTTTCAGATTCAGGACTTTCAGTCGGCGGGAATCTATTTAGTCGTTTTTCTTCATCTAATAATGAAAAGTCTTTCCATGGAGATATTTCTTTTGCAAAGGAAAAGTGGGCATTCTTAACCAGTGTTTCTCATGTTGATTATGGAGATCTGAAAATGGGTAAAAATGGATCTGATGACTATTTACGGCCTTGGTATGTGATTCCTTCTCGAAACCAAGATCAGGTTTTAGAAAATCCAGATCCTCAAAAACAAAAGACAAGTGGGTATTCTCAGTTGAACATAATGCAAAAAATCCGATTTAAACCTTCCAATAAAACGGATTGGGAATATGCATTTCATTATTCGAAATCTTCAGATATTCCCAGATATGATCGATTGATCGAGGGAACTTATGAAAACCCAAAATATGCGATTTGGAATTACGGGCCTCAGATCTGGATGATGAATCAATTAACATTGAATCAATTAGGAAATGGCAGATTATATGATCAAATGAGTATAAAAATTGCCCAGCAATATTTTGAAGAAAGCAGGCTCAATAGACGATTTAACAACTCTAGTTTATTTGACCGAGTAGAAAAAGTAAATGCTTGGTCCCTAAATGCAGATTGGGTAAAAAATATAAATCAGGAAAGTTTTTTAAGCTATGGAATTGAAACAGTTTATAATAATGTAGAGTCAACAGGAACAGAAATCAATATCCAATCTATGGAGGAAATTCCGGCATCATCCCGATACCCTAAATCAGATTGGACCTCCTTAGCCATTTATAGTACTTACCATGCCCATTTATCAGAAAGTTTAAAATTGCAGACTGGATTACGATATAATCAGGTTTTACTCTCAGCTGATTTTTTATCTAATGATGACTTTTTCCCTCTTCCATATCAAAAGACAACCAATAATAATAATGCATTAACAGGGTCTATTGGCTTAATTTTTAAACCAACTTCCACATGGCTAATTTCTCCACAGCTTTCTACTGGATTTAGAGCTCCCAATGTCGATGACCTAGGTAAATTTTTTGACTCTGAACCAGGAGCTATAATTGTCCCTAATCCAGATTTAAAACCAGAATATGTTTACAATGCAGAAATCAACATCAATAAATTTTGGGGGAATTTCTTAAAAATTGATGCTTCTTTATTTTACACTTTAATGGATAATGCTATGGTAAGAAGGCCATTCCAATTAAATGGATTGGATAGCATCCCTTATGAAGGCGTACAAAGTAAAGTATTGGCAATTCAAAATGCCGCAACCGCTACAGTGTATGGAATTCAAGCTGGAATTGAGTGGTCACCTACCCAAAATTGGCTTTTTTATTCTAAAATAAATTGGCAGAAAGGTGAAGAAGAACTCGATGATGAAAGCACAAGCCCTTCAAGGCATGCCGCTCCCTTATTCGGTTTAACTAGGCTAACTTATTCTAAAAAAAGATTAAAAATTGATTTTAGCAGTATTTACAGTGGAGAAGTTAGTTATGAGGAGATGCCTCTCGATGAAAAAGGTAAGCCTCAACTTTACGCAAAGGATGAAAATGGGAATCCATATTCGCCTTCGTGGGTGACATTCAATCTTCATAGTACTTTTAAAGTGACGAATTTTATTGACCTCATGGCAGGATTAGAAAACATAGGAGATAAAAGATATAGACCCTATAGTTCTGGACTTACTGCATCAGGTAGAAACTTTATTTTTTCATTAAAAGCTAATTTTTAGAAAGTTATCTCGTGAAAAGCTAAAAAATATTCATTGAATTTTACAAATTTGAATAATTCGAATGTTTAGTTTCTGTGAGAAAGACTTATAAAAATTCATTAGCAACAGCTTTTCTATTTATGCTTTTAGCATTGCTTCCTATTTCATGTGATATAGTATGCAATGATACATGTGGTTGTGGTTCTCAGACACAAGTAAATGATTTCAAAATAATTTCTTTTGAGATGCTGACAGTAAATACTCAAGGAGAGGAAGTTAACCCTGAAATACCACAACCCTACCAACAGATTTTAAAAACTTTCAAAATTAAAGACATTGAAGTGCTTTCTAATATTGAGTCTTCCACTTTTGGTGTGCCAGGTGTGGTTTATGCTTGTTCACCAATACCACCCAAATCTCAAGAAAGACTGGAAGATTTAAAATTATTTAATTTAAAAGAGGTAACACTGGGAGATGGAACCGTTTTAAAAGCCGGTGATATCCTAAATGATTTATTTCAAATCAATTATTACTTCGTTTCAGAGACAAAACCTATTGAAGAGTTTCTTTCTGAAAACAATACCCTCTATTTAGATGATTATTACAAATTAACTTTTATTAAAGACCCTAAAAAAGAGGTTATTATTGAGTTCAGTTTGCAGCTCATTTTTGAAAATGGAAGGACTATTTCAGTAAATAATGAGCAACTAAACATCAAATAATTCAAAGTTTTAAAAA
>NZ_JAHEBC010000421.1 GCF_024642405.1 Algoriphagus sp.
GCTGAAATCAAATAACCTGGTGCAAAATGACTTACAAAGGCATACGGTAAACCTTTTTCCGAAGCCAATACAGCACTGTTCATACTTGAGCCAAGCAGATATATTGGGACATCCAGTCCTTCAGCGGGAAAGGCACGAACTTTTTGATCGATGTTGTCTTCTGAAAAATAATTACTCAATTCATCTAAATCATTCGGAAATTCCTGAACTGATTCCATTCTTCCCCTTCGAAGAGCTTTTGCTGTGGTTTGGTCAGTTCCAGGTGCTCTTCCCAATCCTAAATCTATACGACCAGGAAATAAAGTTGCCAGCGTTCCAAATTGCTCTGCAATGATTAAAGGACTATGATTTGGAAGCATAATACCACCTGAACCCAGTTTTATGGTTTTAGTACCGTTGGCTATATAGCCTATCAGTATCTGTGGGGATGAACTTCCCACAAAGGCCATATTATGATGTTCGGCTAGCCACATTCTGGTGAAACCGAGATTTTCTGCTTTTTGGGCTAAAGATAAGCTTCTGTCATAAGCGTCTTTTGCATCAAATTCTTCTCTAATGATTGATAATTCTAATAAAGAATAAGGTATGGACATAAAGGATGTGATTTCAAAAAGGGATTTCTGAATCAGTTTGGAGATAAACCAAACCTATATGCTAATGGCAATTAGTATTGAAAAGTTTCCTCTAATTAAATTATGGAACTTTCTAATTCTTCAAAAAATGATCTGAGTGAAAAAAATGGTCCGAAAATATTTTCGGACCATACACTTTTTTAAATAGCTCCTGGACCTCTTCCTCTATCACTTTCTCCGGAATTTACCATGTCGTTATAATCATCCATGTCCATTCCTTTGCTGAACCTTCTGATGTTGAATGAGAAAGTTAACATGAAATATCTCTGAAGTACATTGTTTTGAATATCTTCAATATAAACGTCTGTTACATTTCTTCTGACGCTGGTATTCTGTCCCAATAAATCATAAACATTCAAAGAGATTTCTCCTCGTTGATTTTTAAACACTTTTTTACCAAGACTCATATTCATCAGTAAGAAATTGTTGTCAAAACCTTCTGATAGGCCTGAATTAATCTGATGATTAAGATCCAGTCGATAGATAAAACCTTCCCAAATTATCCAGCTGAAATTAAGCCTTGTCCTTTGGTTATAATATTTATTGTTCAGATTAGGATTAAGAGTGTTTTCAACATTGTTAAAAGACATTCTTGTAGAAATGTTGAAATCAACTTGATCACTTATATTACTACTGATAGAAATACCTGTACTCAGCCTACTTGAATTATTGAAACTTAATTCATTGTTTACTTGACCTGGCCTTTTTTCATAACTAAACCCACCATTGATATTTAGATTAGATTTAATGAAGCCGAAAGGCATTCCATAACTTACCCAAGATCTAAAATCTTGATATCCATCTAAATTTACCGGTCTGAATAATTGTGACCCTTTTTCTAGAATAACTCCACCTGGAAGTTCTGTGGTTTGATCAGCGATGAAGGAGCTATTCGCAATTGAATTAGCTACTATTCTGGATTGAGCAAATATGAACCATGATTTATCGGTGTCTGGATTTCTACTCCTAAACCTTAACCGAATTCTATTGGAATATGATTGATCCAAATCAGGATTTCCGGTTCTAAGTTGTAATGGGTTAGAATTATCAATAACTCCCTGAAGCTGCTGAACAGAAGGAGCATCTGTATTGGTATCATAATCCAATTCCATATTCGTATTATCCGAAAACTTATAATCAAACCGAATTGTCGGTAAAAAGCTTTCAAAGGATCTTTCTAGATTAAAAGGTGCAGGAAACCCTTGGTCATTTTGAAGTTGGGCGTTTTGGTATTGCCCTTCAACCTGGATCTGCATTTTTTCAAGTCGGTACTGGTAGCCAAGTTCAACTTCCTGCGTAAGGTATTTGCTTTCAAAGGTATTACTTAGAGCGGTGTCCAATTCCAAATCTAAGCCAGACGGATCCTCACTAATAATATCAAAAGTTAATTGATCGGAATCATCCGCACGATTTCCTATTTCGTACTCCAATTCCATCTGCCCATTCTTTCCAATAGGTTCGGTATATGATACGCTTGTCTCCCAATTGGTTCCTGTACGATCTCTTGAAATTCTTTGGTTTATGATTTCAGATCTTTCATTTGGTTGGAAAAATGTGTTTTCAGCCCTCCTAAAGGCAAGATCTTTATCCCAGTGATAACCTGCATTCAGTCTGACTGTCAATGACCTTCCATCTTTATTGAATTTATGACCGTAATAGAGTCTGTTATCAAAATCAAATGCTTTATTATCTGCCGTACGAACATTTTCTGTTTTGTTCAAAGGGCCATCTAGATTGGTTGATTCTCCTATGAAAGCAGAGTTTTCTTTGTCATTTTCTGCAGAAAGTCTAGGTCGATAAACGATCCTGTTTTTTTCATCGATATTATATTCCAGTCTCATATCAAACCTATGGTCCTGATTCGTTCTAGTGTTTCTACTATTTTCATTATAGATCTGACCATTTTCTGAATCAGTTACATAATCTCTGAAAAGAGAAGAAATCCCATTATTTTCCCTTGTTCTGAATAAGTAACTACCGCTGACTTTGATTTTTTCATTCCATAGGTCGGAGTAATTTAAACCTAATATATTCGTCTTAATAATTCCATTTTGGGGTCTATTATTTCCTTGGGCATTTGGGTCAGAAGAATAATCCTGAACATTAATATTATTGCTTAAGCCAGTAAAAGTGATTCGTTGATCTTCATTAAAAGCATTGATACTTGCTCCCAAAAGATATGTATCGTCAGTTCCATAACCAGCTGATGTCTTTCCAAACTGCCCCTTTCTTCTATTTGGTTTTGTTATGATATTGATGGTTTTCATCCTTTCCCCATCATCAAATCCACTCAATTGTGCCTTCTCACTCTTTTGATCAAAAATTTCTATCCCTTGAATTACTTCTGCAGGAAGATTTTGTAAAGCTGTTTGGACATCGCCTCCAAAAAAAGGTTTCCCATCTACAAGAATCTGAGCAATGTTTTCTCCCTGAGCTTGT
>NZ_JAHEBC010000422.1 GCF_024642405.1 Algoriphagus sp.
TCAGACCCTAAGAAAAAACGGAGATCCTGAAGCTGCATTTAAAATGGCGGCAAAAGTGATTGAACGAAGCTATACAGCACCATTTCTGGTTCATAACTGTATGGAGCCTATGAACTTCTTTGCGCATGTGCAAGGTGAAAAGGTGGAATGTGCAGGACCTTTGCAAAAACCTGAATTGACTGAACAGGCACTTTCATCCAGATTGGGAATCCCAGTTGAAAATATTGAGATATCCATGACTCGCTTGGGAGGCGGATATGGAAGAAGATCCTATGCGCATTGGTTGATCGAGGCAGCGGTTATTTCTCAAAAAATGAATGCTCCGATTAAGCTGATTTATACCAGAGAAGATGATATGACCGGGGGTGTTTACCGTTCCCGTTATCAAGCAACTTATCGGGCAGCTTTGGATGAAAACAATCAAATGATTGCTTTTCATGTAAATGCCGGAGGGCTTCCAGAGAATCCTTTATATCCGGATCGATTCCCAGCTGGAGCTGTTGATAATTATTTAGCCGAAGGCTGGGAAGTACCGTCCAACATTACAACGGGCTCATTTCGAGCTCCAAGGTCTAATTTTATGGCTAGCGTGGAACAATCATTTTTGGATGAAGTGGCAGAAGCTGCAGGAAAGGATCCGATTGATTTCAGATTGGAGTTATTACAAAAAGCCAAAGAAAATCCAGTTGGAGAAAACAATGATTACGATCCTGAACGATATTCAAAAGTCTTGGAACTGGTGAAAGAAAAGGCGAATTTAGGAGTTCCAAAAGAAGGGATTTCAAGAGGTATTTCTGCCTATTTCTGTCATAACAGTTATGCAGCACAAGTATTGGATTTGAAAATCGTAAATGGTGAGGTTCAAATTGAAAAAGTAACCAATGCAATTGACTGTGGATTGGTGATCAATCCAGATGCCGCCAAAAACCTTTGCGAAGGAGCGGTTGTTGATGGAATAGGAACAGCGATGTTTGGTGAGTTGACTTTTAAAAACGGAGTAGTCAGCAAATCCAATTTTGACCAGTATCGACAGATCCGAATGAAAGAAGCGCCGAAATCCATAGATACTTATTTTGTAGAAAATGGTGAAGATCCAACAGGATTAGGAGAACCCGCCTATCCACCAGTGTTCGCTGCTTTGGCGAATGCCCTTTATCAAGCAACTGGCAAAAGGTATTATGATCAACCCTTTATCAATCAGTTGAATAGTTAATCTTTAATAATTCAAACATAAAAGTCTTCGAATCAGCTTTATAAACATTATGTTCGTTTGATTTTCGTAAGCAATGAACTTTTGTAATTCCTTAACTTAGAAACAAATACAAAACCAATGGCACAATATAATTTAAATATCAACGGAAAATCCCTAAGTGTAGATGTAGATCCGAGCACTCCTATGCTTTGGGTATTAAGAGATCACTTGGATTTAGTAGGTACAAAATTCGGATGCGGTATTGCTCAATGCGGCGCTTGCACCATTCATTTGGATGGAAATCCCGTTCGCTCCTGTCAACTTCCAGTAACTGCTGCTGTAGACGCTGAGATTACTACTATTGAAGGTATTTCAGAAAATGGCGATCACCCCGTTCAAAAAGCCTGGTTAGAGCATGATGTCCCTCAATGTGGCTATTGCCAAGCCGGTCAAATTATGTCTGCTGTAGCTTTACTTAAAGAAAATCCATCTCCAACAGATGCAGATATTGACAATGCAATGAACGGTAATATCTGTCGATGCGGAACTTATACCCGAATTAAAGCAGCCATCAAAACAGCTTCTAAATCAGCCTAAACCCAGATATCATGACATTAATAGATAAAAAATTAAATAGAAGATCATTCCTGAAAGTGTCAACACTTGCAGGAGGTGGAATGATGCTAAGTTTTAGTTGGCTAGCCGGATGTAAACCAACCCCAGAGGAAGTATTGACGATGCCAAAGGAATGGTTTGAACTCAATAGTTACATTAAAATCGGAGAAAACGGAGCAGTTACCCTATTCAACCCTAATCCTGAATTTGGTTCCAATGTAAAAACCTCGCTGCCCATGATTCTGGCGGAGGAATTGGACATTGATTGGAAAAATGTTTTTGTAGAACAAGCTGATTTTTATCCAGAGCGCTTTGACAGACAGTTTACAGGTGGAAGCCAAGGAGTGAGACAAGCATGGATGCCATTAAGAACTGCAGGTGCCACGGCACGTCAATTGATCGTGAATGCAGCAGCACAAACCTGGAATGTTCCAGCTTCTGAAATTACCACTAATGCTGGAAAGGTAGAACATAAAGGATCAGGAAAATCAGCTGGATATGGTGAAATGGCTTCTTTAGCTGGAACCTTAGAAGCACCAGATCCTGAAACAGTTAAACTCAAAGATATTTCAGATTTTAAAATCATAGGAAATTCCAAAAAGAATGTAGACGGTACAAAAATCGTTACCGGAAAGCCCATGTTTGCATTAGACCACAAAGTGGAAGGAATGAAATATGCTGCCATCGTTCATCCTCCTGCTTTTGGAATGAAATTAAAATCCTTTGATAAAACTTCAGTGACTTCCATGCCCGGAATTCAAGATGCTTTCGAGGTAAAGATTTTCAAAGACGACTATGGCAGAAACTTCTTTGATACGACCACATTTCCAGAAATAATCGCCATCGTTGGTAATTCTACCTGGGAAGTGATGCAAGCAAAGAAAAGCCTGAAAGTGGAATGGGAAAAAGCTCCCGAGTCAACTTTCCTCATGGCCGGAAGAGGTGGAAATAACATGGATATTAAAGTGCCTGGAGGATTAGAAAATACCAGCACTCACAAAGCAAAAATGGCGGAATATGTTACCAAGCCAGGTAATGTGTTAAGAAAAGACGGTGATCCGGAAGGAGCTTTTAAGAAAGCCGCTAAAGTAATGGAGCGAACTTATTCAGCCCCATTCCTAGCACATAATACGATGGAACCGATGAATTGCTTTGCTGATGTAAAAGGAGATAAAGCGGTTATTTATGGACCAACCCAAGCACCTGAATTGATCAGACAGACCATTGCAAGTAGCCTTGGGCTTCCTCAGGAAA
>NZ_JAHEBC010000423.1 GCF_024642405.1 Algoriphagus sp.
ATTTGGTAATTCTGATAAGTGTTTTTCAAGTAATTGAAATTCAAAATCTGAAAGATTTCCACTCACGAAAACTTCAATGTTTTGCCAAAGCATTTCGCGGTAATAAAAAATTAATTTTTCTTTAGTTATTTCATTTACATGACTTTCTTCTGGCTCTACTCCGTAAGGATGATAAGGGCCAAATAAGGATTTTCGAAAAAGTTGTCCGGCTCTTACCGAAGTTTTCTCTTTTTCAAGTTTTTGACCCAATCGTTTTTGAGACTTTCTTTTTTCTATTGCCTCCAAAGGAAACGTAGCCTCAGTAAATAATTCTATAAAAACCGGGAGGACATGAAATAAGTGCTTCTTAGTAGTCAATAATCCCAAACCTTCATTGGAGAAAGTTAAAATAGGGCTGACTTCACTTGCATGAAAATCGAAAAACTCAGCCAGTTCTTCACTTTTTTTATTCTTTAGTCCTTCTTGAAGCAGGGCAAGAGTAAAAGAGGGGACTAAGTTTTGAGAAAGAGGTAATGATGCTTTTCTTCCTTTTCCTATCACTTCAATTTTTACTACATCCAAACTCGGAGTGTTGTTGAAAAAAATCTTAGCTCCGTTTTTAAGTGTAGTTTGAAAAGGTGGAATAAGCTCAAAATCTTCCGGAATTTTAAATTCAGGAGCTTTCGACCTATCTAATCCCATTATAGATCTGAAATTGTATAAAGTAATGAGAATCTAAGGGTCTCTGCTAGAGGATGATTTTGTTTTTGAGGAACTAAGTATGAAAAGTCAAATCCAATTCTTTTTAAATCGAATCCCACTCCCATTGTGAAGTATTTTCTACCTCCCTTACTTTGGTTTTCGAAGAAATAACCTGTTCTTAAGTTAAACTTTTCTGCATACGTATATTCTACACCAAAAGAGACGGTAATTTCTTGCATTTCCTCAGAAAATCCTCCGGGGGCATCAGCAAATGAACCGAACATTCCTGAAATCAAAGGTCTATTTGGATCTTTTCCTTCTGCAATCACCAAATTTCCATCTTCATCTGTTACCAAGGTTCCATCCTCATTTGTTGCATAAATTGGTGGTGTTGGAACTAATAGCTTATTGAAATCCAAAGCAAAAGTAATGGTGTTTAGAGGGTCAAGATCTAAGGAATAAGCTGTCCCAAGTCTTAAATTTGTTGGGATATAATCTAAATCATCTGCGCTGTTATAAGTGATTTTTGGTCCTATATTTGAAATGTTTACACCCCAAGACCATGTTCCCTCTTTAGAACCAGAGAAAATTGGTTTTTGATAATAAAGTCCAACATCTGTTCCTACACTAATTCCAGGTCTACTTTCGTTTCCGCCTGAAGAAGAGATGTTTCCAGAAAGATTTGAATGGATAAATCTTGCAGAAATACCTAAAGCCAAATTTGATGAAAGTTTTCTAGAATAGGTACCACCAATTGCAATATCTCTAGGATTGAATTCACCCAATTCATTTCCAAGTCCATCTGTCAATTGAATATCTCCCATATTGAAATATCTAAGATCAAACCCAAATGCAGAAACTTCATCTATTTTGACAAAACCACTTAGATAGCTCAAGGACATGTCGTTTACAAGCTTACCAAGCCAAGGTGAATACGATAGCGAAAAACCCATCTTGTCCTCAACGAATGCTAGTTTACCGGAATTCCAATGTGCTGAATTTGCATCTGGTGATGTAGCAACACCGACATCTCCCATAGCAGAATGTCTAGAATCAGGTGCAAAATTTAGAAATGGTACAGCAGTAGTAATAACTCGTCTCGATGGATCTTGACCAGATATAATGGTGCTATTCTGAGCAAAAGTTGCAAAACTAGCCAGGGTGAAAATCAATAGGAGTATGTGTTTCCTGTTTCTAATGGCCATTATTTTCATTTAATAACTATTTGACCGCTTGCCACCGCCATTGAATTATCGGTTTCTGACTGAAGCGTTAATTTGTAAATATAAGTTCCTTTTGCTGGATATTTTGTTTGGTTCTGAAAAAATATCCATGATAAATCATCAATCCGAGCAGATGCACGAATCAAACGAAAGGATTCCGTAAATATTGTCTGTCCTGTAGTTTGATAAACTGAAAGTGTTATTTGAAAATTTTCTCCCGGTCTATTGTGCTCAATTACAAAATTACTAATTGCATCTGTTGGGTTTGGAAATGTCTTAGAATCAATGATTCTAAGTTTTTCACTTCCTTCTACTAAGATATTAACAGTTAAGATACTTTGATTTCCTAAATTATCCCAAGCCTGGATTGTTAGTTGATTTACTCCCTCTACTAATCCCGTTAATAATATTTCAATTTTTCCTTTTTGGTATCCATTATCAGAAGCGACAAAATCATAATTTAAGTTAATTGGTGTTTCACCGTTTATTTGAACCTGGATTTCTTGATTTGGGATTAATCCTGAAATATTAATTCCACTGATGTCTTCAAGGTTAATTTGTGCAAATAAAGATTTAGATGGGAATTTAATTCCCTCAGGATTTATCCCATTTAATAACAAACTAATTTCTGGACCAGATACATCAGCGTCATTTTCAATGGAACCTTCGACACTCAGAATATCCAACCCAAAAGCTTCAATTCCATTTTTTTCGTCTTTTCCAATAATTCGCAGATTACCTGAAAATTCCTCCTGAGTGATCCCTTTTGGTAAAATAAATTTTGAGTTAATTTTCCCATCTATCACAACTCCGGTTCCTCTAAATAAAACAATATCCTCTTCAGTGTATTGAAAGGGATTGTTTTCATCACCTAAAGTTTCTTTTGAGATTTCTTCCCCCCTAATTTCTATTTGAAAAGAGCCATTAAAACCAATCTGAGAGGATCCTGTAAGCGGGTCATTGATTTCTGATTCCAGCAGAATTTCTTGTCCACTTTTTACGGAAGTTAAGTTATCGCCTTCTTTATTTTTAAGGGAAGTAACTTTTATTTCCAATTCTGGAAAAGAAAGTTTGAGGCTTGGATCACCTAAAAGAGAAAAGTTTCGATTGAGAGCACCGTTAAGACTGTTGTT
>NZ_JAHEBC010000116.1:0-8646 GCF_024642405.1 Algoriphagus sp.
GCTGAATCTCTTCAAGTTTAGATACATCAGAAGAATCTTATTCAACAGAATTTTACTTCTTATATCTAAAATCTTATCTCAACAATCAATGAGTTGGCGTGTAACTCAACAAAACAGCCTCTGCAACTAATCTTCCAGAGGTCATTGCAGCGTTGGAAGAACCATTCAGCAGGTAATCCCCCCCTAAAAAAATATGATCAGTTATTTTACATTCAGTGATAGAAATCGATGCCTTCAAATCGTCTAAATGGGGTAATGCGTGTTTAATATAATAGGCTTTGATAAACTTAAAATATTCAGCTTTCACTCCAGAAATCTTCTCCAATTCCTCTTGAACGGCCTTAATTAGATGTTTTTCCTCCAATGCACTTTCTAATACGGAAACTGATAATAAGGATCTGTCATTACTGGTATAGGCTTCTGAAACATCATCCATAAAGACAATATTATTAACAATATGTCCTTCACCTGGCAACAATCCAATCATTGGTCGAGCCATGAAAGATTTTTGAAGCGAAAAATAAAGATTGATGACTTGTTTAGGTTTTCCAAATTGCCCCTGCATTTGCGGCATGACGTAATCCGGTTGGGTACAAATCAAAATTCTATCGGCCTCCAGAATATCTCCATTTTTCAATGTAATGGATTGACCCTCAACTTTTTCAACTGGTGAATTATAGTAAATCTGAGTAGTACTTAATTGCTGTTTGAGCATGTTTGGGATTTCCTGAATTCCTTTTTCCGGAACAGCGGCATGGCCTAATGAGAACATCTTAAAAACAAATTCAAACATTCTGGAAGATGTATTCAAATGTTTCTCCAAGAAAATTCCTCTGAAAAAAGGCTTAAAAAAGTTAGAAATTATTAATTCAGAAAATCCATAATTTTTCAAATATTGAAGCGTAGGCATAGAAGGTTCATTAAAAATATCTTCTACGGATTTCTTCTTAAGTTCTTGGGTAAGCGTAAACATTTTAACCTTATCCAAAAATGTCCCCACTCGAGAGAAAGCCATTCCAACTACCTTTAAGGGATTTCTAAGAGGATCTGAAATAATGTAGGAATCATTTTCGTCAAAAATAACTGCACCCGGATCAAAGGTCTTTAGGTTCAGAGCTGGTAAATTTAGATACCGTTTGACCTCTGGATAGGCAGTCAAAATCACTTGGAAGCCATGATCTAATAAATAGCCGTCTACCTTGTCAGTTTTCATCCTTCCTCCCACTTTATCAGTACTTTCCAACATAACAGGAGAAAAACCTGCTTTCTCTAACTCTATGGCAGCAACAAGACCGGATAAACCAGCTCCAATGATATAAATTTTCTGATCTTTCATTCTAGGTTGGGGTTGTAAAAGCTTTCAAATTCCCCTTTTACAAAAAAAACTCAAAGCTTTTGAATTTAACATAGCTTAAGTAAAAGAGTTTTAAAAAATTAAAGAATTAGAATTGACAAGCGGTTTAAATAGCAAAATAAAATTTGTGTAAACTCGCATAAAACTGTTTCATGATGAAAAAATCAACTTTCACCCTTCTAATATTCTTAAGCTTATTTTCAATCCTTTCTGCACAAACATACTTTCCTGAAAAAGGAAAATGGGTAGAAAAATCTCCCACTGAACTTGGTCTTGATTCAGATAAAATTCAACAGGCTATAAATTATGCAATTGAACATGAAAGCGATGCTGATCCAAACCTAAAGATTGCACATTATGAAAGTGCTTTTGGCAGAGAGCCTTTTGGATACCCAATCGGCCCAATGAAAATTAGAGGAGCTGCTACAGGTTTAATAATTTACAAAGGATATGTTGTTGGAAAATGGGGAGATCCTAATCGGGTAGATTTGACATTTTCAGTAGCAAAAAGTTTTCTTTCCACTACGGCTGGATTGGCAGTAGAAGAAGGACTGATCACATCAGAAATGGACTTGGTCTACCCTTACATGGCCCCAATCTATCCCTATGAACCTACCAAATTGATGATCAACAAGGCGGATCATTTTGAAGATGAAGATACATTTGAGCTCTTTAATACAGAACATAATCGGACTATCACCTGGGATCATTTATTGAGACAAACTTCAGATTGGGAAGGAAGTCTATGGGGAAAACCAGACTGGGCTGACCGACCAAGGGAAGGTGTCAAAGAGAAAAGAACAAGACCTCAAAATGCACCTGGCTCAGTCTATGAATACAATGATACAAGAGTAAATGTCTTGGCATTGGCTCTGATGAATGTATGGAGGAAGCCTCTGCCGGTTATTTTAAAATCCAAAATTATGGATCCGATTGGCGCAAGTGATACCTGGAGATGGACAGGTTATGAGAATTCGTTCGTAATTATTGATGGACAAATCATGCAATCTGTCTCTGGTGGATCTCATTGGGGAGGTGGCATGATGCTTTCTGCCTGGGATCAGGCAAGATTTGGATACCTTACCTTAAATGATGGAAAATGGAATAACCAACAACTGATCCCAAGCTTTTGGATTAACAAATCCAAAACCCCTACTCCTGCGAATCCTGGCTATGGTTTTATGAACTATTTCCTAAATAATGATCAAGAATTTATTCCGGCAGCCCCTAAAACAGCTTTTGCCCATATCGGTGCAGGTACAAATATGATCTATGTTGACCAAGAAAATGATTTGGTAATAGTGGCTCGATGGATTCCTAACAATGATAAAAATGAACTGGTGAGATTGGTATTAGAAAGTCTGAAATAAAAGTCAAATTATATCTTGAAGCTCAGTACTTTAATTGAATTTTTCACCAACTTATTTTTATCAAGACAAAAACTTTAAATATGAGCCTAGAAAAGAATAAAGAAAATGCGATCGCTTTCTACAAAACAGCCTATCAAGGAAATCCTAAAGGGGCTGTTGAAAAATATGTAGGAAAAGAATATATCCAGCACAATCCAGATGTGTCAGATGGGAAACAGGGATTTATAGATTATTTTGATCGGATGCAAAGAGAGTATCCAAACAAATCCATTGAGTTTGTTCGATGCATCGCAGAGGGTGATTTAGTGGCCTTACATACCCATCAAACTTGGCCCGACAATGACCAATACATCACTATGGATTTTTTCCGATTTGATGAAAATGGTAAGATTTGTGAGCATTGGGATTCGATTCAAAAAATTCCAGAAACCTCAGCTAATCCTAATACCATGCATTGATAGATTTTACTTCAAAATTTGCAAAAAAGAAATGATCAAAAATACAGGATATTGGTTAGCCCAAGTTTTAAATTTGTTTTGATTAAGACTTAAAGGAGAGGAAAATCAAAACGCTAATCGATTGAAAGCTTTTATTCTTTATTCATTTCCAAAAATTCTTTATATGAATCACTTTATCAAATTATTTTTATTTTTAATCACCTTGGCTATTCAGGTTTCCTGCTTGGCTCAAAATCCTTCAAATCCAAAGGAAATGATGATCAGAATAGCCGAAATCGAGGTAAATGAGAGTGATTTGGAAGAATATAAAAAGATTCTTCAAGAGGAATCCGAGGCTTCTATTCGATTAGAGCAAGGGGTGATTTCTATTTTTCCGATGTATGAGCAGCAAAATCCCAATGTTGTGAAAATACTAGAAATCTATGCTAATAAAGAAGCATATCAAGCACATTTGCAAACCCCTCATTTCCTTAAATATAAAACGACCACTTTGAATATGGTTAGATCACTAAAGTTGATAGAAATGGATGCTTTAGATCCTGAAAGTATGGGAAAGATTTTTAAAAAATTGAAGAAATAAGACTGCAATCCCAACTTTTGATGCGGTCTATTCATAGACTGAATTAATTATAGAATATGCTATTTTGAGGCTTAAAACACAAAACTCAAAACGAACTACTTTATTTAAAAACCCCAAAAATCTTTGTCATTTATAACCCGACAACTAAAATGAAATTTGAACTTTTGATCAAGCATTCCCATAGAAAAACTTAAATTAGATATATAGATCAAACTCTTTTCCATATGAGAATCAATGGCTTTTTTATTGGAACACTTCTTTCCCTAATTCTGGCATCTTGTAATCCAGCAAGTCAAAAAAGTGAAAACACATTGCTCGAGGTACCTATGACCGAAGAAATACCAGAATCTAATCCAGTACTAGGCAACTATGTTTCGGACGGATATTCCAAAAAATCTGAAGGATATGATTGGGTTTCTGTAGCCGTAACTGCATTGGAAGGGGATAAAATCAAAATCATTGTCAGATCTAGGGCCGATAAAAAAAGACCCACCTGCACCTTTGATGCCACTGCAGAAAAAGTAGACGAAAACACATACAAATCCTGGATCGAAGATCAGGCTGTTTTTTACAACTTTAATGGAAATCAACTTACTATCGCTCTCGAAAACCCTGAGAATGAAGGAGTACTTTCTTTTTATTGTTCCGGTGGAGCTACCGTTGCTGGATCATATATGAAAATTGAAGGAGAGCTGGATTCTTCTCAAATAGACCCTACTGCTTTTAATAAAACCATGATGCTCCAAGGCATAGGATTCAATATTTCTTCTGTAGAAAAAGACGGCAAAACACTCATTACAGTCATGCCTTTTGGTTTAGAAATCAGTAATGAGACAGTAACCTTGGAAACTAGTGGTCAGGTTACCAATGCAGAAATTGAGGATTTAAATTCTGACGGTTCTCCGGAAGTAATGATCTATACACAGACTACTGAAGAAAACAAGTATGGGAATGTCCTAGGCTTCAGTACCAATAATAAGAAATCGATGAGTCAAACTTATTTTCCTCCTATTTCGGAAAATGAGGAACTCTCAAAAGGTTATCAGGGCCATGATGAATTTGCCATTGTGGAAACACACCTAGTACAGCGGTTTCCGATTTTTGAGAATGGTAAAAAGACCGAAAAGATTCGACAGATTTCTTATAAGCTAAAAGAAGGGGAAGCTATAAGAGGTTTTCAGGTAGACAAAGTAAGCGAGTACTGATTTTACAACACATGAGAATCATCTTCTTTTAATATCAACAATTGAAAAGAGTTTAATGAAGAATCCTTTAGATAATCTACCCAAAAATCAAATGAAAAATTTTAAAATCGTTTTGATAATCATTTTTTCGGCTTTCATTTCTTTCATCGGTTTT
This sequence comes from Algoriphagus sp., assembly GCF_024642405.1. Classification (GTDB taxonomy): domain Bacteria; phylum Bacteroidota; class Bacteroidia; order Cytophagales; family Cyclobacteriaceae; genus Algoriphagus. The sequence continues at coordinate 5,122 of NZ_JAHEBC010000116.1, forward strand.
GCTCAAAAGCGGCCGAATATAGTCTTGATCATGGCAGATGATTTGGGCGGAAGAGATCTTCCTTCTTATGGAAATAAATTCAACGAAACTCCAAATATTGACCGACTTGCATCTCAAGGAATGTTATTTCGAAATGCTTATGCAGCTCCTGTTTGCTCTCCGACTCGTGCCAGCATCCAAGCAGGGCAGTATTCAGCAAGAGTTGGGATTTTTGATTTTATCCCAGGACATTGGAGACCCTATGAAGAGGTGATTGTACCACATCATGAAGTTCAGCACCTGCCTAATCAAATAACTACTATTGGAGAATCTATGCAATCAGCCGGTTATAAAACAGGCTATTTTGGGAAATGGCATTTAGGAAACAATGAAGAGCATTTACCTAACAATAGAGGATATGACCAAGCTCATACTTACGTAGGAGGAGGTTTTTATAACCCCAAGTTTTTACCAGAATATCAAGGAAATGAAAATAAACGATTAAGTGTAGCATTGACAGACATGGGGGTAAACTTTATTGAAGAAAATCAAGAAGCCCCATTTTTTCTATTTATTTCCCACTATGATGTGCATGTACAATTAGATGCCGACAAGGATTTAATTAATAAATACTTAAAAAAGGAAAAAGTACCTGATTATCCTGGAAACGCTGTTTATGCTGCAATGATTGAACACATAGATAACAGCGTTGGAAAGATTATGAAGACTCTTGAAGATTTGGGGCTCTCTGATGACACCTTGTTTATTTTCTTCTCGGATAATGGTGGTGTTGACAACCGCTTTGACAACATTCCTTTACTTGGGGGAGAAAGTAAGGATACCTATCCGGAAGGACACCCTTTACAATTTATTGCCACAGAAAATAATCCTTTAAGAGCTGGAAAAGGAACCCTTTATGAAGGAGGAATTCGGGTTCCTCTAATCATTAGATGGCCTGAAAAAATCAAAGCTGGATTTACCTCTGATGCTATAGTTTCTAGTGTTGATTTCTATCCGACTTTTTTGGAATTGTCAAATGGAATTAGACCAAAAGATCAGATTTTAGATGGTTTTTCAATGATCTCCGCTTTGACAAAAAACGAATTTGATTTGGAGCGGGAAATATTTACTCATTACCCTGTTTATCATCATGAGGCACCTATGTCGGCACTGAGAAAAGGGGATTGGAAAATCATAGAAAACCTAGTTTCAGGCGAATTTGATTTGTACAACCTTGCCTTTGATATCAGTGAAATGACTGACCTTAAATTCAGTTTTCCTGAAAAATTTTCAGAGATGAAAAAAAATTTGAAAAAATGGCAAGAAAGCACAAATGCAAAATTCCCAATTCCAAACCCTGAATTCGATCAGTTAAAACGATACGAATGGGGCAAAAACCCATTTTCCAATTAGTTAATGAGAATTTTATTTAAATCACTTTAGAATTAATTGGTTACTATTTTTTCATAAGAGCAATTAAATGCGGGAAATAAGAATTTCCACAGCAAGTCCTGAATATCATTGAACTATACAATTCTTAGATTAAAAAAATGTTGTCTTGCTAAAAATTATTTAAATTGATTAATCGAAAACAAGCCCAACGAAAAACAGAAATTATTAGCTTCCTAATAAGAAAATCAAACAAATGGCATTTATAGATTATTATCAGATCTTGGGAATTCCAAAAACTGCTACAGAAAAGGACATCAAAGTCGCTTACAGAAAACTTGCCAGAAAATATCATCCAGATTTAAATCCAGACAATAAAGAGGCCGAATTAAAATTCAAGGAAATCAATGAGGCAAATGAAGTCTTGAGCAATCCTGAAAATCGGAAGAAATACGATAAGTACGGAAAGGATTGGAAGCATGGGGAGGAATTTGAAAAAGCACAGCGCCAAAGACAACAACATTCCCAATTCAGTGGATCCCAAGGAGGGTTTGGTGATCAAGAAGGATTTTCTGGTCAGGATTATTCAGATTTTTTTGAATCAATGTTTGGAGGTGGCAGGACTTCTTCGAGAAATCGACAAGCTCCAAAATACAAAGGACAAGACTACAATGCCGAATTACATCTGAACCTAAAAGATGTTTATACTACTCAAAAACAGGTTTTAACAGTCAATGAAAAGAAAATCAGATTGACAATTCCAGCGGGAGTTGAAAACGAGCAATTAATAAAAATCAAAGGGAATGGCGGGCCAGGAATCAATGGAGGACCAAATGGAGATCTATACATCAAATTTATAATCTCCAATAATACTGATTTCAAACGGGAAGGAAACAACCTTTATAAGGTTGTTGATTTGGATTTATACACCGCAATTTTAGGTGGAGATATCATTGTAGATACATTTGATAGCAAAGTCAAACTAAAGATACAACCAGAAACAAAAAATGAAACTAAGGTGAAGCTGAAAGGAAAAGGATTCCCCGTTTATAAAAAAGAAGGAGAATTTGGAGACTTAATCCTCACCTATCATATAAAGACTCCAACTGGATTATCAGAAAAGGAAAGAGAATTATTTACGGAACTACAAAAACTGAGAAAGGATGATTGAGGCACATTTCATATCGACAAAAACCATTTGCATCCATTATGAAATTGAAATTTCGTTTGTGAATGAATTGAGCAAAATGGGTCTTATCCAGATTGAGGAAATTGAGCAAGACCAATTTATCCACCAAGATCAAATAGGTGATTTAGAAAAGATTATCCGTCTTCATCAAGAATTAGATTTGAATTTGGAAGCAATTGATATCATTTTCAATTTATTAGAAAAGGAAAGGGATTTAAGAAAGGAAATAATTACCCTGAAAAATAGATTGCGGCTTTATGAAAGTGACTAAACTGAATCTTTTTTTACATCCTGATACTTGAATTCTCTTTATGAAATTTCTACTGGCTTTAGTTTACTTTTTCTTGCTTAACACGAATGATTTTTATTCCAATGATTTCATGCCTAAAACTTCTGACTATCTGCAGGAGATCAAACACGAGATGACAAAGGAATGGCCCAATAACCGAACAATTAACTTAGTATTTCATGGACATAGCGTTCCGGCTGGTTATTTCAAAACCCCAATTGTCAATACTCTAGACTCCTACCCTTTTCAAGTCTTAAAAGAACTCAAAAAGAAATACCCTTTTGCAGTAATCAATGTTATCAACACCTCAATTGGTGGAGAGAATTCTACCATTGGTGAAAAACGATTCAAAAAAGAGGTATTGTCCCATAGTCCAGATGTTTTGTTTATAGACTACGCACTAAATGATCGAAGAATTGGTCTGACTGAATCAAAGAAAGCATGGGAAAAGATGATTAAAATGGCATTAAAAGAAGGGGTTAAAATTATACTTCTTACACCTTCTCCCGATCTGAATGTTGATCTCACAGTAGCTGATAACGAGTTGGAACGACACCGTAATCAAATCACAAGTTTATCTCAAGAATATGAGATTGGAATGGTGGATAGCTATACCCTTTTTAAACAAATTCAAGAAAAATGTGACTGTGTCGCTGATTATATGTCTCAAGGAAATCAT
>NZ_JAHEBC010000116.1:8656-11303 GCF_024642405.1 Algoriphagus sp.
AAAATAACTAAACCTATTTTAATCATAGATTTCTTATTTAGATATTTCGAAAGAATGAATTAAGGTTTGGTACAATTCAGCATTTTGAAAATGATTTTTTTAATCTGATCAAATAATTGCAAATTATAATCATTACGGTTTTAAAGTGAAGACAATAGATGACTCAAAGCCCTCTTTTACTATTTTTTATTTTCAATTTAATGTTCCAGAATCAGGAACAAATCGAGATCAAAAAGACTGATTACTTAGCAAAAGAAAAAACTAGAGTTATTCGTCTAGCTGAGGAGTATTATTCTTTAAAACCCATTACAGTAACTTCAGAAACCAGTCCTAGAAGTGCTGGCGGGAACCATGATTTTTATTCAGAGGGAGATTATTGGTGGCCTGATCCAGACAATCCAGAAGGGCCTTATATCCAACGGGATGGTCTTACGAATCCAGATAATTTCACAGCCCACCGCGAGGCAATGATCAGATTTAGCCAAATTTCTGGTGCCTTTGCCTCAGCCTATTTGGTGACTCAGGAAGAAAAATACCTAGAAGCATTGTTACCTCATCTAAATGCTTGGTTTGTTGACAAAGAAACCAAAATGAATCCAAATCTACTTTATGGACAAGCTATTAAAGGTAGAGCTACTGGACGTGGAATTGGGATTATTGATACTATTCAACTTATTGACGTCGCCAAGGCTATTGAGGTACTTGAAGAATCTGGCTTAGTCCCCACTTCCCAAATCCAACCCATCAAAGATTGGTTTAGTGAATATTTAACATGGATCACAACTCATCCTTACGGAATAGATGAACGGGATCATGGAAATAATCATAGCATTTGCTGGGCAATGCAGGCAGCAGTTTTTGCAAATCTTGTCGGAAATCAAGAAGTATTGGAGTATTGTAAAGAAATGTATAAAACGGTTCTTCTGCCAAAACAAATGGCGACAGATGGAAGCTTTCCACAAGAACTAAAGCGAACCAAACCATATGGATATTCACTTTTCACACTGGATGCCATGGCCACACTTTGTCAGGTCTTTCAAGATAATAGGGATAACCTATTTACTTATCAAACTAGTGACGGTAAATCCATCGCTTTAGGTGTTTCATTTTTATATCCTTTTGTAAATGATAAATCTACCTGGCCTTATCATGAAGATGTGATGTATTGGGATAAATGGCCTGTTCGACATTCATTTCTTCTTTTTGCAGGGATTGCATATAACCAAGAAAAATACTTGCTGCTATGGGAAAGGCTAGATTCTGATTTCGAAACACCCGAAATCGTCCGAAATATGCCTTTACGCTTCCCTCTTCTATGGCTTGATAAAGAGAAAAATTAATTCTAAAAATGAAAATTCATACTCTAATTTTATTCTGCCTATTCTCTTGCTATTTATCTGCTTTTAGTCAAACGAAAAATCCTTCAAAAAAAATATCAGAAGAGGATTCTTTAAAAATTATTCGCTCAGGAATAGTTTTCTACAGCGATTTTGGTGCCAAAGGAGATGGTAAAACAGATGATATGGAGGCAATTTCAGCTGCACATTCATTTGCAAATAAGGAGAACCTAAAAGTGAAGGCAGAGGATGGGGCGACTTATTATATTGGAGGAAAAGACCTGACTGCTTTTATCCAAACAGATACAGATTTTGGGACAGCCTCTTTTATTATCGATGATACAGAAGTTGAAAATAGGAATGCACCTATTTTTCTGGTCAGTTCAAATAAAGAATCATATGAACTAGAATCAATATCATCATTGAAAAGAAATCAGAAGAAACTCAACCTGACATTTCCTGGACCTACTTTGGTAAGTGTGACCAATTCCAATGAAATGAAATACATCCGCTTTGGATTGAACCAAAATAATGGAGCTCCTCAAACAGATATTTTTTTGGTAGATAAAGATGGTAAGGTGGATAAGGAAACTCCGATAATTTGGGATTTTGACCAAATTACAGAAATAACCGCACTCCCAATCGACGAAAAGACGCTTACAATCTCTGGTGGAATATTTACAACAATTGCCAATAAAGAGGAATCCAAATACAATTATTATAGCCGAAATATTACTATCAAACGCTCTAATGTGATTATTGAAAAATTAGAGCATCGCATCACAGGAGAGGGGGAACAAGGCGCTCCTTATGGTGGGTTCCTTAATATTAGAGAATGCGCTTATGTGACGGTAAAGAACACCATTCTAACTGGTCATAAAACTTACCAGACCATAGGCGCGGCAGGAAAGCCAGTCTCCATGGGAAGCTATGATATTTCGGTAGGTCGAGCACTGAACGTATCCTTTATAAATTGCAGTCAGACAAACGATATTGATGACAGTATGTTTTGGGGAATTATGGGCTCCAACTACTGTAAAAATCTATTATATGACAATTGCACTCTATCCAGATTTGATGCTCACATGGGTGTAGCGAATGCTACAATCCGGAATTCAACTATGGGCCATATGGGAATCAATGCTATTGGAAGTGGGACTTTAACTGTTGAAAACTCTACAATCCGTGGCAGAAGTATAATCAATTTGCGCTCAGATTATGGAAGTACTTGGCAAGGGAATCTAATTATACGAGACTGTACATTTATACCCCAAGGAGGAAAAACTGCTGTACCTAACTTGATTAGCGGA
>NZ_JAHEBC010000424.1 GCF_024642405.1 Algoriphagus sp.
GGATCTGTACTTAGGTCAGCACCATTTTTTGAAAGGACTACTTTATTCACCGCAGGCCCCCAATCAAAACCTTCAACGACAAGGGTGTATGAGTTTTGTGCCAAAGCCTCATAGGATGCAATCATCATAATGAGACAAAAAAGAAGACAGGACCTATTTTTCATCATTCAATTTATTTTGGGTTAAGTTTAAATTTAAGAATCTATTCTATCTGTTTAAAGATTTTTATATAAGCGCTAGTATTCTTATATGTAAATAAAGAATCTAATTCGATTGGTCCAAGATTTCGAATCTGGCCTTGAAAATGGAAAGCCTCAGCTGGAGCAAAATATCCAAACTAAAAAAAATAAAAAATATTAAGCTTTTTGTTTGAAGATGTTCAACAAAATATAGAATTTTATAAAAATTTGTTAATAAAGAAGCTGATTATTGATTTGATTTGGTTAAGTGCAATGAACCGAGAAAGGCAAATGGGAAAGAATCATATCTATTAGTTGGAAACTCGAAACCATTAACAGGAATTAACCGAGAACTACTTGACACTGAGTAAAACTTTATTTTATTTCGCACCCTGATGATAAAGTTGATTACAAGAATTGTACTATCACTTTGTATTCTTCTTTCCAGCGGATATAGCCAACTATATTCCCATGAGATGGAGGAAAATCATCCTTATGCCCAAACCACAGAGCTACCTGGACAAGAAACTTCAAGTATTTCATCCGAGCATCCTGTTCAGTTACCCATTATCTCAACTCATATTTCTGGAAATATCAAAATCGATCCAACAGAGATAGAGGAAGATGATGATGTTTTATTTTCATTTAAAAAGTACGTAGAGAATAGTATCTATTTCTCAGCAATTTTTTGTACGCTGATTTTAGGATTTTTACTAAAATTCATTCAGCGGAAATTATTCTTAAGTAAACATTTCTTTCATATTACATCCTATAGAATGCACCTCCTTTATCAGGTGTTTACTATATGATACTACTTTTTGGGTAATCCTACCTAACTAAAACTACCAGCAAATTTTCGCTGAAAAGTATTCTTCTTTTCTATTTGGAAAGAGTACTTACCCGTGCACGAATTCTTTGCACGTCTAATAATTTAAGAATTACTACCGTTTAAAAATCTATTTTATGAAATCGAGAATTCTCATGCTCGCAGGTTTGTGTGCATTGCTATTCCACACAGGCTGCAACTCACATGGAGAGGAGCACCATGAAGCTGAAACGACCTTTCAGGTCACCAGTCCATTACAAATGGACACTCTGATCACCAAAGAATACGTGTCTCAGGTACATTCTATTCAACACATCGAAATGAGAGCCTTAGAAAGAGGCTACTTGCAAAAAATTTATGTCGATGAAGGCCAATTTGTCAAGAAAGGCACTTTGCTCTTTAAAATCATGCCTAACATTTATCAGGCAGAATTGGAGAGCGCCAAAGCTGAGGCAGAATTTGCAATAATCGAATACGAAAACACCAAGTCCCTAGCCGATAGAAATATCGTCGCACCAAACGAATTAGCCATGGCGAAAGCCAAGGTTGACAAGGCTAATGCAGAACTTCAATTAGCGCAAGTTCATCTACAATTTACCGATATCAGAGCCCCTTTTGATGGAATCATTGACAGATTTCTGGTAAGAGAGGGAAGCCTTTTAGAAGAAGGAGAACTATTGACCAACTTATCAGACAATAGTAAAATGTGGATTTATTACAATGTGCCAGAAGCTGAATACCTGGATTATAAAGCTCAGGTAAATACCGATGAAAATGTACAGGTGGTGTTCCAGATGGCCAATCACAAACAGTTTGAATTTCCCGGTGTAGTAGAAACAATCGAAGCAGACTTCAACAACGAAACAGGAAACATCGCATTCCGAGCTACTTTCCCAAATCCCAACGGTCTTTTAAGACATGGAGAAACTGGAAATATCCAGATGAGTATTCCATTGGAAAACACTCTTTTAATTCCTCAGAAAGCCACTTTTGAAGTTTTGGATAAGAAATATGTGTTCGTCATCGATGAAGATAGTGTTGTGCACTCAAGGGAAATCACCATTGCAGCAGAGCTTCCTCACATCTATGCGGTTGTCTCAGGTCTTGAACCAACTGATAAAATTCTATTGGAAGGACTTCGTCTTGTAAGGGAAAATGATGAGATCCATTATGAATTCGTCAAGCCAGATTATGCCTTGTCAAATCTGAGTTTGTATGCCGAATAATTCGAATCCTAAAACCTAGAATTAATGTTTAGCAAATTCATAAAAAGACCGGTATTAGCGATTGTTATTTCTATCATCATTGTGTTTGTAGGCTCTCTGGCGATGAAGCAGATGCCTATTTCACAATTCCCAGAGATCGCACCGACAACGGTAAGTATTTTCATCGCCTATCCAGGATCAAGTGCAGATGTACTTGTGAAATCAACTTTGATCACACTTGAAAATTCTATCAACGGAGTTCAAGGAATGAGATATATGGCTACAGACGCCACCAGTGCAGGTGAAGCCACAATTAACATAATCTTTGAACCGGGAACTGATCCCAATCAGGCGGTTATCAGGGTAAAAACCCGGGTCGATCAAGTTATGCCTCTTTTACCTGAACTTGTTCAGCGTGAGGGTGTCGTGATCACCCCTATCCAGCCAAGTATGTTGATGTATGTCAACCTCTATTCAACGAGCGAAAGTATGGATGAGAAATTCCTATACAATTACGCAAATGTGAATATGATTCCCGAGATCAACCGAATCAAAGGGGTAGCAAGATCTCAAATATTAGGAAGTAGAACCTATGCCATGCGAGTTTGGTTAGACCCTGATCGGATGCGTGCTTACAATATCTCTGTTGAAGAGGTAATGGAAGCTATGCAAGAGCAAAGTATTGTAGGCCGTCCAGGTAGAATTGGTCAAAGTTCGGGTATCGCAGCACAATCACTAGAGTATGTATTAACCTATAAAGGAAGATTTAGCACGTCAGAGGAGTATGATAATATTATCATCCGAGCAAATTCA
>NZ_JAHEBC010000117.1 GCF_024642405.1 Algoriphagus sp.
GTCGTTTCAGATAAATAAACAGTGAGTGGCTTATTTATTCCAGATAAACTTCCAGCATTGAGTTTTACATCATAAAAATCAAAGTAACTTTCATCAGTCAGGAAAATTTGCAACTCCCTGACAAAGTCCTCCTCATACCCGGCAATCACTTCCCCCATAATCACAAATCGCGAAAAGTCCTCAACATTTACTACATCCTCCGTGAAGTGCATTCCCATAGCTGGGGAGGTTCTGGCGCTTTTCTCCATTTCAACACCATCGACTGAAGAAGTCAGATTTACCCTATAAATTTGGTCAGATTGAGATAGGTCACCATCAAAGCTCAAAGTGTAATTGAGGTAAATTCCAATCAACAATACAGCAACTATTCCAATCGTAAGTCCACCAATATTCGCCAAGGAATTCAATTTGTTGGCGAGTAATTGTCTGAAAAAAATCTTGATGTAATTTATCAACATGGTTTAATGGTTTTAATTGAAATCTAATTTCTCTTGGGTTTTAGACTTAAGAATTCATAATTCTAATTTTAGAGATTATTCGTCTTTCAGTGTTTTCACTGGATTCATTTGAGTTGCCTTGAAAGCCTGAGCAGAAACAATTGCTAGCGTAAAAGCAATTCCTCCAATCGCCAAAACCGTGAAATAAATCCAGGAAGGCCATTCTTTGATAGCAAATTGAGCAATCCAACTTCTCATCAAATACAAACTGATTGGTAAGGCCACAAGTACTCCTACCACCGTGATAACCAAAAACTCCTTATTAAACATCCAAGAAATACTGAAACTGGATGCTCCCAAAACCTTCCTGATTCCTATTTCTTTCGTACGTCCAGCAATACTCAAAGCCGCCATGGCAAAAAGACCCATTGCTGCAATGAGAATAGCAATTCCTGCAGCCATAAATACCATTTTACCCAAGCGTTCATCTGCCTTGTATTGATCTTCCACAGTTTGATCCATAAAATTAAAACTGAAAGCTTCCAAAGGAAATACACGTTTCCATTCCTCTTCCAGGATATTCCGGAAAGCCTCAAAGTCGGTCCCTGTACCTTTTACAATTACTTTTGGATTGGTTGCAGAATTGATATTCAGCGAATTGATTCCACTGAAAAAAGTGGCTGGACTTTTCGCCAACAAGACCGGTTCGATTTCTTTATATAAAGAATTGTGATGAAAATCCTTCACCACTCCCACGATCTGATGAGGATTGAATCGAGAATTTGGCATCATTTCCCCGAGTGGATCATCCCAATTCATCGCTTTGGCAAAAGTCTCATTTATTACAAATGCACTGCTATCCGCTCCTGGATCAGGATTGAAATCTCTACCCTCTGCCATCTCCAAGCCCATCGTTTTTACGTAATCTCCTCCTACAAAATTCACCCGGAAATCAAACTGTTCTTTTTGATCAGTAGGGAAACCTGCATTCCAAAATGCATCATCACCATAAGTTGAAATCGTAATCCCAGCAGATTGTACTTCCGATCTTCCGACCAATGCCTGTCTGTATAACTCTGCCTGCTGAAAGCCTTCAGATATGGATTTAACAAAACTGGTACTTTGCACATCCGGCACATCTACGATGACGACCATTTCCTGATCAAAACCCAAATCATAATTTCGGATGGCTTTCATCTGATTGACCATTATCAAGGTAGATGCGATCAACAAAAAGGAAATAAAGAATTGAAAAGCTACTAAGCCTTTTCTCAAAGCTTGTTTTCCGAAGCGAATGGAAAGATTGCCTTTGAGGACTTTGATCGGTCTCAGACTAGACATGAAAAACGCCGGATAAGCACCTGCCATTGCAGTGATTAATACCACCAAACCCACTAAAATAAAAATCTGGGTTGGTCCATAAACAAGAATCAGTTCTTTTTCAAAAAGTGAATTGAATGTTGGCAATAGTACTTCTGCCAAAATTAAACCCAAAACCAAAGCCATCACTGTAGTCAAAAAAGCTTCTGTTAAAAACTGAAAAACCAATTGTCCAAAATCAGCTCCCATGGTTTTCCTTACCCCAACTTCTTTGGCTCGTGTCGTCGATCTTCCGATTGCCATCGTGGTAAAATTGATACAGGCTATCAAAAGAATCAAAAACGCAATACCAGATAGAATCCAAAGAAGTGTAGGGCGAGTCGTTTCGGCATATCCGGTGTTCACATCATCAGTAAGATGAATTTCGGAAATTGGTTGAAGTGTAAAAAAGTATTCGCCTTCTGTATATTCTTCTCCAAGTACCTTTTTCATCATGTCTTCCACGCCGCTTTCTATGCTTGCTTTGGCACTAGGATCATTAACTTTAATGTAGGTGTCGCCAAAAACATTATACCAGTTATTCTGACTCTCCTCACCAATTGAATAATCCAGATTCTGATCATTCAACAGCATATCAAATTGAATACTGGAATTGGCCGGAATATCTTCCAAAAGTCCAACCACTTGATAAGCTTGGTAGTCATCTCCCATTTTTAATCGAATGGACTTTCCGATTGGGTTAGAATCGCCAAAGTATTTTTCAGATGTTTCCTCAGTGATCACGATACTGAATTTATCCTGTAAAGCTCTGGATTTATCACCTTGCAAAAGATGGAAATTAAAAATCTCCAAGAAGTCAGGGCTTACCATCAAAAACCGTTGGCTTTGGGTAGTGGACTCATCCAGGTAAGCTTGTGCGACACTGGAAACCATCCGTGTGGTATATTCTACCTGAGGAAACTCATTTTCAAAAGTAGGTGCTGTAATTATTGGAGTAGAAAATGAAGTAAATTTCTCACCTTCTTCTTCCTGGTGCCGGCGAATTCTGTAGATCTGATCACCATCATCATGAAAATTATCAAAATTACTTTCGAACTGTACAAAAAAGAAAATAAGAATACTGACTCCCAATCCAAGCGTCAGACCGATCAAGTTGATCCCTGTATGTAATTTGTTTTTTGATAAATTTCGAAGTGCGATTTTGAAATAATTCTTAATCATTTATTAATCGTTTTGGTAGTGGATTAAAATTTATATCGGTTCGGATTTAAATTTTGAAATGAAATATGGCATTAACACAGCTTACTTCTTTCAATCATCAGAACCAACTACAATTCCACTATTATGCCATCTAAAACATGCTCAAAACGATAAAAAACGAGGTTTTTAAAAAAAGCTCGTCATAAGCTCGAACAAAATCGTCCGCCTACGGGCAAAACCTAAAACAGGCTTATCGCACTTTAGTCAGAAACCTTTCAAAACTTTTTCACAAAATCCAGCTTCATCTTATAAGGTGAATCCTATTTTAGAAAATGGCTTCAAATAAATTATTCACTTTTTAGACTTTTCACCGGATTTGCTTGTGCCGCTTGGAATGCAATTATTCCTACAATTAAAGCGGTGAAAGCAAAAGTCAACAGACCGATGAAAGCAAATACAAATTGATTGATGTCAATTCGATACGCAAAATTCTCAAGCCAGGAATTAGCTAAATAATACGCAATAGGCCAGGCAATTAAGAATGCAATCCCAACTAAAACCAGATACTCTTTAGTAGAAGATTGTATGATTGAAAATACAGATGCACCCAATACTTTTCGGATCCCGATTTCCTTTTTCCTTGCCAGTGTCAAAAATATGGTAATTCCAATAATCCCCAGGCCCGCTAAAAGAACAGCAATCAGATTGAAATACAATAACAGATCAGCTGTCTGTCGATCTTGAGCATAGAGTTGCGCAACATTTTCACTTAAATATTCCTGCTCCAAAGGAAATGCCTCATCCAACTCTTCATAAATCGAATTCACAGCTGCAATAACAGCTGCTGCATTTTCAGGGTTATAAGACACAATACTTCTTCCATTCATTTCCATATCTTCAGACACTGTTAAAAAATAGGGATCAACCTTTTCATGAAGAGAAAATAAATTAATATCCTCAAAAATACCTTCAATGGTAAAGGGAAATCCTACTTGTCCCGTCTCTTCATTGATGTATTCCGGCTCTGTGATCACTTGAGTTCCGATCAAATCTTCCGGGTTTACTCCTTTAAAATTCGCAAATTTCTCAGCAGCAGTTCTGTTAATCAGGGTGATTCGATTGCTAGAGTTTCCTTGTAAAGTTGTCTTTAATTCATAGGCTTTGAGCGCATCAAAATCCAGATACAATTGATTGGAATCATCAAATACCGTTTCAGAACCTTCCAACTTGTAGGTTCCTTGATTGAAGGTCTGTAACCCAAATGAACTTCCATTTCCTACTGCTATGACACCCGGGATTTGACGAAGTCTTTGCTGGAAAACCAGACGATTTTCGGGAGAGGAATAAGCATATAGAATTCCATCTTTTTTATAGCCTATATCTTTTCCTTCGACAAAGCTTAGCTGCTGGGAAATAAAAAAAGAAACACAGGTAATCGCAATCAAAATCACAAATTGACTGATGACCAAATATTTACGAATAGAAAACTGCTGGAAATTAGACTGATTTAAATCCTCCTTGAAAAGACTCACAGCACCTCTCATACTTAGGTAAATAGCTGGTGACAGACTTGCCAAAACACCCATTATCAATGCCAAAGTAAGTACCGTGATAAAAGTTGTAGGTTCTGAAATGAAGTTATTAGGAATTGCAGTTCCCATCAATTCATTAAAAGCTGGTATTACTAAAGAAATCAATAGCCCCACAAAAGGAATGGCTAGCAATGAAAGTAACACTCCTTCTAAAATGAATTGGGTGGTAATCATGGAATTTTGAGCTCCCATCGCTTTTCTTACTCCTATCGTTTTGCTTTCTTTTGACTTGATTGCTAGGGTCAGATTGGCATAATTAAACAATGTAATCACCAAAATAAAACCTGCAAAAAACCCGATCAGTGTGATGTAATTTTTATTTCCAGGAGTTTTTGATTCGTAAAGAATTTCAGAATTAAGATGGATATCTGAAATCGGCTGTAAGTAATGCGATGAATACAATTCATCTTTCGCTAACTGTGGATTAAAGTTCGCAATGGTTGCATTGAGTTGTTTCTGAACTTCGAATAAATTACTGTTCGCATTAGTCTGCACATAAATCCTACTTCCCCAATAATCGATTCTATCAGAATTGAGAGCAATATCAAAGTCAAAATGCGAATTGACTGGAACATCTTTGATGATTGCCGCCAGTTCGTAGTCTACCCCTCCTACTTGAACGGAACTCGAAATTAATCCTGTTTGAGTAGAATATCCTGAACCAAAAAGCTTTTCAGCTACAGACTCTGTCAGTAAAATCTTTTGATTTCCCGAAGAAAAATTTTCCAAAGTACCCATCAAAGGTTCCCAAGTAAACATATTTACAAAGCCTTTCGGAGTGTTAGTAGAAAGGATACCGTCATTTTGAATCTGGCTTTCTCCAGATCGAATAAACTCAGTATAGGGAGAGGAAATGAATTGAGTGATTTCTTCAATTCCAGGAGAAGACTTAAAAGTCTCCGCCTGTAGTTGTTGCTCTTCTGCTGTGCCATCAGACCAGTTTGGAAATCCGATCACGCTATAATCTTGAGAGCGGTAAGTTCTTGCAAGTCGATAGATATGATCTGAATTTTTATGAAAGTCCTCATAACTTCGTTCGAAACTGATGTAGGAAATCCCAACATAGGCTACGAATAGTCCTGCGATCAAACTCACCAAATTCAAAAAAGTAAACTTTCGATTTCTAAGATATCCTCGAAAGGCGATCTTTATATAATTCATCCACATATCTTATGTCATCTATAATTTTAAGGCTTTAGAATTTAGCTTTTTCACTTATCCTTCTACTCACTTTTAATAGATTCTACAGGATTTGCAAAAGCACTTTTCAAGGATTGAATAGAAACTGTGACATAAGCCAAAAGTACCGAGATTCCTGCTGAAGAAAGGAAAAACCACACAGAAATTGGGACTTTAAAGGCAAATTGATCTAACCAATCATTCATTAACCAGAAACCAACGGGCAGGGCAATTAAAAGTGATATAGAAACCAGCACCAGGAATTCAGAGGAAAGTTTATTCATAATTCCAAAAACCGAAGCTCCCAAAACTCGTCGTATTCCAATTTCTTTTTTCCTTGCTTCGGAACTGAAAAGCGACAATCCGAAAATCCCCAAACAGGAAATTAATAAGGTTAAGAAGGCAAATAACCCTAACAAAGAACTTGTTTTTTGTTGTTGCAGATATTGCAAATTGATGGACTCATCAATAAAAGCATAGTCAAATGGTAAACCGGGAACTACCTTCTTCCAAGTAGTCTCAAGCTGCTCTAAAAGCTGCGCATTTACCTCTTTATCCGCTTTGATAATCAAATGTTGTGTTCCGTCGAAAGCAGAATTTTTTACAGGTATAAAGAGAGTAGGTTCGATAGAGTATCTCAGGTCTCTGGTATGATAATCCTTTACGACTCCAATCACATTTCCTTTAAAATCTGAAAACAACTGACCATTCTCTTCTGTATATACCCGAATTGGGGAGCCAATCACTTCCGCTGCATCTTTTTGAAGCCAAGGAAGCGCAGATTCATTCACAATCATCGCCACATCATTCATTGCTGCAAACTGACCCCTCATTAGGTAAGAAGTACCACCGTCTGCACTTTCCTCTTCAAACTCCCGACCACTTGCCATTTCGATCCCAAGCGTCTCGAAATACCCAAAATCTACATATTGGACATTGATGTTTCTGCTCAAGCCTTCTGGCATTCCAGGATATTCTGCAGGTGGGTTCCAACCTGTATCTATCCCGGGTCTATCACTCGTAAACTTGACTGATTTCACACCGGGAATTTTTGTCAGCTCTTGACTTATTGTTTCTGCATTGGCTTTTGCCAGCTCTCCCATTTTTACAGAAATCATTCCTTTTGGCTCAAAACCCATTGAGGCATTACTCATGAAACTGTGCTGAAAATATGCTACAGAGGCACAAAAAACGAGAATGGTGGATAACACAAATTGGAAAACCACCAGGCTCTTTCGAAGCACAGATCTACCGTTAGTAATGGATGAATCCTTGAGAATCATCTTTGGCTTCAAGCCAGAGAGATAGAAAGCTGGAAATATCCCAGAAACAATGGAAGATAGTAGCCAAATGCCAAAAAGAAGGATTTGAAGATCTCTCTCAAATAGAAAATCAACAGGGATTTCTAATCCTATATTTAATTCAATAAGAGGGTTTATCAATACAACCAAGACTATTCCAATCAGCATCGCAATGGCGTTGATCAAGATAGATTCCATCAGGAATTGGGCAATCAGTTGACTTCTTTGAGCACCGTTTACCTTTCGAATCCCAATTTCCTTCATTCGTTTGATCGCCCTTGCAGTAGCTAGATTCACATAATTAATACAAGCCAAAACCAAAACAAAAACCCCAATGGAAAGAAAAATCCAGAGTGTTTTTTCAGACATCGCGGGTGTCAATTCTCCAATAAAATCGGGGCTGGTGTGAATCTCAGAGATAGGTTGCAAAAAATGAACATATTGTTTCGCTTCTTCGGGATTCCTATATTTTGGATTAATATCTGGAATTGAAGCACTGATCGCTTCTGGATTTTGATTTTCATTTACCTTCACATAGGTATAGGTCTGTGGCCACCAAAAGCTCCCAAAGTCTGCATTTGCCGGGAAATTTTCAGTGGCTTTGAAAGAAACAATGCCTGTAACAAAATCAAAATCCAAGTGAGTATTTAATGGTGGGTTCTTCAAGACCCCTTTTACTTCAAAATCAAAGTCTCCGGTTAGGGTTAAAACTTTTCCTATTGGACTGTCCATCCCGAAATACTTAGCAGCCATATCTTCTGTGATGACAATTTGATAAGGATTATCAAAAACTCCTTCCCAGCTTCCTGCAAGCATTTCAAATTGAAAGATTTTATCAAAACCCTTATCAGCAAAGTAAAACTTATCCTCTCTGAATCGATCCTCTGGATATAGGCCTTCTGGGGCTTTGGCATAAGTAGAAATCTTAATGATACTGACCACCTCATCAAGTTTACCCTCATACTCTTTGCGAAGCATAGGCGCAACTGCTCCTCCTGTCCATGCCCATCGACTTTCATTTCCAACTTCCTGAACCACCCGAAAAACTTGCTCACCATTGGGGTGAAAGGAATCGTAAGATTTCTCAAACTTGACAAATGTTAATAAAATCAGGAAACATGCTAAGCCAATGGATAATCCAAAGACATTGATCAACGAGAATGACTTTTGTCGGATTAGGTTTCTCCAAGCAATTTTTAGGTAGTTCTTTATCATATTATTCAATTAAAATATCGAATGGTTTTATCTAGGTGTTTTTAATATTTTCAGATTTTAAACTTCAACATTCACACTTTCCATATCATTCATTTTTCAAACTTTCGATCGGATTTACAACTGCCGCTCGGTAAGCTTGCGTGAAAATAATTCCTATACTGATTAACAGAATGGCTCCAACCCCAATGCTGATTGCCCCAACACCAATTCCGACACGGGAAGCAAAGAAGTTCAACCATAAATTATTAATGAAATAGGCTGCAGGAACAGCAATCAAAATCGCAACTCCAAGAAGAGTTAAGAATCCTTTTGAAAGAAGGATAATGATTTCAGGAATACTGGAGCCTAAGGTTTTTCGAATACCAATTTCTTTAATTCGGGTTTGAGCAGTGTAGGTCGCCATTCCTAACAAACCAAGACACGAAACGAAAATTGCTAAGAAGGAAATCAGCCCAATGACAGACATCACATCTCCTAGTACCTGATGGATAAACAGCAATTCTTCATCTAAGAATTTATATGAAAACTTAGAGTTTGGGTTCACTTCTTTCCATGCAGATTCCAATTCAGCCAAAGTCTCAGCTTGATTCTCGCCGGATATTTTTACCAATGCAAATCCCAAAGCCGATTCTCTATTTCTCAAGACCAAACTTTCAATTTCCCGGTCTGGGGAAAGAAATTGGAAGTCTTTCACAACTCCAGCTATTTCTACATTTTTGAATGCACCACCATCTTCTACGACCAACTGTTTCCCGACGGCATCTTGACTAGTTCCAAAATTGAAATTCTTCGCAGCCAATTCATTGATCAGAATCAGATTTTCGCTCCCCTCTTCAGGCAAATTCTTTCCAGCGACCAATTGCAAGCCAAGGACATTCGTAGCATTGGCGTTGATATCAAAGAAATTGCTGGAAATACTATCCAATGGATTATCCAGGTTAATTACTTCCGTACCATAATTATATCCTCCAGCAGGGATCAAAGAAGATGCTCCAACTTCGGAAAC
Source organism: Algoriphagus sp. (assembly GCF_024642405.1). GTDB lineage: Bacteria > Bacteroidota > Bacteroidia > Cytophagales > Cyclobacteriaceae > Algoriphagus. Next base: position 9,251 of record NZ_JAHEBC010000117.1, read on the forward strand.
AGAAGGAATTGAGGAGATTGCTTGCGCAAAACGCTGATAATTTTCAGTATTAAAAAGCTTGACAGTTACTATATTTTCCTTGGCAAATCCATAGTCAAAATTTAAAATATGTCGGGATTGGGATTGAATCAGTACAACTGAAATAATAAAGATCAGGGAGATAGAAAATTGAACTACCATCAACACATTTCGAATCCCCATTCTTTTAAAAAGTCTTACGCCGCTGAGTTTATTGAATAAATTAATCGGATTAAGTTTGGAAACGTAAGTTGCAGGAAGTAGCCCTGCTACTATGCCCACCAAAATGCTGAATCCTATAAAAATCAAGAAAACAGGAATACTTTGCTGGAAGGAAATTTTCAAATATTGATTGAAAGTCAAGCCATAAAAACCTCTTTCAAGAACCTGCAAAATCAAAAATGCGAAGACTAAAGAGCAAAGAGAAATCACTACTGCTTCGGTAATAAATTGGGCGAAAATCTGCTTTTTATTCGCTCCAGACACCTTTCTAATTCCTACTTCCTTCACCCGTGTCAAAGCTCTAGCCACTGACATATTGGTGTAATTCAGACAGGCAGAAAACATCACAATTAGGCAAAGAATACCCATAATCAACAAAACAACTTTGGGAACAGAAACATGGGTGGTATTACCGATAAAACCAATTGGCGTAATATCGGCCAAACTTATGGCTTTGAAAGAATGTTTATTCTCATATTTAGGACCATAAATTTCCTCTGAAATATTATCCAGATTTGCTTGCAAATCGCCTTTATCTTGCCCCTCTTTCAATAAAACATAGGTATAATTAGTCCAGACATTATCCCAATCTTCCTCTCCATTATTAAATAAAGCTCCTTCAGGGAGAGAATTCATGGTGCTCAATGAAGCCAATAATTTAAATGGCAAATGAGTTTTTCCTGGAGTTGGATTAAGCACTCCGGTAATGGTGAAATAGCCAAAATCGGTTTCAATATTTCCTTCTTCGATATCAGTGGCTTTGATATCCTTGTCATGAAAAGCTACCGCTTTGCCTATTGCAGACTCATTTCCAAATAGGATTTCCGCCATATCAGAAGTAATTACCAGCGAATAGGGTTCATTGAGGGCAGTTCTTGGGTCACCTTCTTTAAATGAGAAATCCAAAATTTTAAAAAGATTACCATCTGCAAAATATCCACCGCCCGTGGCAAACTTATCTTCGTAAATAATGTCTCCACCGATTTCCTTATTGATTGCTGCTGCCTCCTCGATAATCGGATATTCACTTTTTAATTTCTCTGCCAAAGGCAAAGCCGAGCTTGCAGATTCCCCATTATTTTGCTGATATCTAGTGGTATGTACTCTATAAATTCTATCTTTTTTGCTGTGATAGGTATCGAAACTATACTGGTCAACAATGACCATAATGATCAGCAAACATACAGACATGCTAACCGCCAGACCAAGGATATTGATAAAACTGAAGGATTTGTTCCTTGTCAAATTCCTCCAAGCAATGATGATGTAATTTTTCAGCATTTCAATTTCGATTTTCCAATTTCAGGAAGTCAATAACACTTATTTTGAAAAGACTATCCCTTACCCCTATTATCAAATTTCTATGCCAGTAAAAAAGCCCTCAAAACAGGCTTCAAAGCAGGATAAAGACACTTTACTAAAAAATCAATCGGACGTTTTCGTCCGCTGGTGGGCAAAAATTACTTTGGGTAGTTAGGATATGAAAAGACTTTTTCTCAAGACATACTTCTATGTTCCCTCTGAATAGTTTTTATTCAAGTTGGTTTTCAACCCATCTTTTCAAAAAAAACAATTTTCAGGACCTTGGGTTTTTGCTAAATTAGGCATATTAGTCATTGATTTTTAATCATTTACTTCTACCGACTTAACCCAAAATAATCATGAAAAATCTCATCTATTTTCTTTGGTCTACCCTTCTCCTGCTCCTAGTAAATCCTACTTTTGCTCAAAATGAAGCGTTAAAAGAATTGGAACCACTCATTGGAACTCCTCTAAAAGAAGCGCATACT
>NZ_JAHEBC010000118.1 GCF_024642405.1 Algoriphagus sp.
GCCATTCTCGAAATGGCTAATTTGTTGTTTTACAATTTCAGGGTTCATACCCTGCGATAAAATCTTTGATTTTAAGCCAGCATCCATGGTTTTTGGGTTGAAATAGTGATATGTTAAGATAATAGGCAGAAGACCTACGCTCAAAATTGTGAGCTGTTTTTTAGAGATTTTTTTTAAAAATTCCGAATTCCTGCTCTTTTTAAAAAATTATCTCCTTTAAGATAAAAGTTATTTTGTCATTAGGTCGCTTTTGAGCTAGCTGAGAAATTGAGTATTCTGATAATTGCAAAATTCTGGGATACCCACCTGTCACTTGTGCATCCTTCATTAGAATAATTAATTTTCCTCCAGAAGTTAATTGCACCGTTCCGGGATAAACTGGAGCAGTTGCCAATTCTTCTAGCTCATTAGGGATTCGTTCTTCCAATTGGAAAGCCATTCTGTTTTGCTGGTTGGAAATTGTAAAGCTTGTATTTAAGATCTGGGATTGTGCTTCTTTTTTTAACTCTTTCCATTCAGCTCCTGGGTATACTTCTATTTCCTTGGTTTCCATCCAGTCTCTAGGAAATTTCACTTTAGCTCTATAAAATGGAAGAATCGATTGGTCCGAAGAGAATGAAATTTGATTTCCCTTATTTAACATACCCAATTTTGTAATTCCAGAATAGCTGCTTTTGCTATCTAAAGTATAGGGGATATCGATTCCATTTTTAATTCCTAAATAAATCCGAGCTCCCAAACTTATTGGTCCAATTTCCAAGACATCTCCATAATCAATGGATAGAAGACCTTCAGAAGCGACTGTCCGATCATTTATAGATATGAGTGACTTTGCACCTGCAATGCAAATAGTAGTTGGATACTCAAATTTTATTTTAAAGCCCGGTTGGGAGACTTCTAATACAGCATCGTTTTCTGAATTTTTTAAAAGGTGATTGACCCATTTCATTGAAGTAACATCCATGGCCCCGGAAACGGGTATTCCATATTGGCCAAAACCAATTCTTCCCAGATCTTGAATACTTGTACCGGGTCCGCTTTTTAATATTGTGAAATAGGAGGTTCTTTTATTCATCTTCAAAGTAGCTTTCTGGATTTTTCTTTAACCTCAAGAACTCCTCTTCAGTGATCGGCATAAACTGAACTTTATCTCCGGGTTCTGCCCAAACCGGCGGTACTTTATGAGGATCAAAAAATTTGATTGGAGTTTGTCCAATTATATACCAACCCCCAGGGCTACTTGAAGGGTAAATACCTGTTTGAGAGCCACCAATAGCAACAGAGCCCGCAGGTACTTCCATTTCAGGAATAGATTTTCTAGGAGAATGTAATTTATTATGCAAACCTTGGAGGTACATAAAACCTGGCAAAAAACCATAAAAATGTAATCTGTAAGGATTAGAGGAATGTAAGTGAATTAATTCTTGAGCCGTCAGATTTTTGCTTTTTGCCAAAGCAAACAGATCTCTGGAATACTCTCCATCGTAGCAAACCGGGATTTTCCAAACCTTTTCTGATAAGGCTGGGAAAGCTTGTAGTTGCTCTATATGTCTGATACAGTTTTGAACCTCTTCAAGTGAAAAATTAGAATTCCAACAAATCCCCAAAGTTTTAAAACCTATTCGAATTTCCTGAATTCTCTCTTGGAACTGGTTTATAAGATGCTTTTTTAAAGCGATTTGTTTTTGAAGTAGTTGGTCTGAAACTTCCTCTTTCCATTTTATCTCAGATAATTTGGGAGTGATGCTATAGTGTTCTAGGTTCAATTCCACCACGTTTTCCTGATTTTTGGAAGAAACTTTTCTAAGCCTGGATTATCCCCATGGAAGCAAAGGGTATCTACTTTTACAGGTAACCTTGAACCGTCAACTGCCTGAATTTCTCCAATATCCAAAATCTGAATTAAATGTTCAGAAATTGATTTTTCATCGCTTAATAAGGAACCGGGGTTTTTTCTCGAAACTAAAGTATAATCAGAATTATAAGCTCGATCAGCAAAAACCTCACTTCTTGTCAATAATCCTTTTTGGTTTGAAAAAAACTCCATCTGGGATTTTGGGGGAGTGAAAATAGGAGTCTGAGGATAGTTTAATTTTAAAAAGTTAGTTAAAATATCGGCAAGTTTTGGGTTTGAAGCAGCATCATTATATAATGCACCATGAAATTTAATATGGTCAAGGCCTAAACCAAGTTTTTTTGAAACTTCTTCAAATAGAATAATCTGTTTTTGAATACTTGAAAGCAGATCGCTATTCGAAATTATCATTGATTTTCTTCCAAAATTCTGTTTATCAGGGTAGGAGGGATGAGCCCCCACTTTCTTCTTGAATTTTTTTGCTAGAGTCAGTGTGTTTTCAATACTGATTTGATCACCAAAGTGCCCACCACAGGCAACGCTGGCAGTATCTATCCAAGGAAATATTTGACTTTCGGTAAGAATTCCCTCCCCTAGATCACAATTTATTTCAGGTAAATTTTTCATTTCTGAAATATGAAAATTCCACTTAACAGTGCCAAGAATTCTTTGAGATAAACTTTTGGAATACTGCTTTTAGGATACTTCTTGACATTTTTTTAACTGGTTTTTATTTTTGAATGTGTCAAATTAAACCAAATAAATTATGGGAAAGGGAGATATTAAAACTAAAAAAGGCAAAACAAATAGAGGAACTTTCGGAGCAAGTAGACCAAAAAAAGTTTCCAATAAAGAGGCTAGGAAGAAAAAATTTGAATTGAAGAAAACATAAATTTAAAAAGGGGCTAGTTTAATTCAGCCCCTTTTTAAATCTAAACCAACTGCGAATTTTAGTTATTTAATGGTTTTCATTTTTTGCCTTAAGCTTAATCTTCTAACAATTCGTTTCCCGAAGGTTCCTTATAAATTATTATAATGTTTGATCATCTCATTTAATTGTTTGAAATCTAATTTTCCTTTAGCCAATCTGAGATGATGCATAATGGCTAGTGATTTTTTCATTCTACTTTCTGGATTCTTTACTTTGGTGACGATGTAAACCAAACTACGTTGTTTGCCTGGAGTGAGAGATTTGAAATATTTGTAGCCCTCCTCATCTTGGTCCATCAATACCTGAAATTCTTCCGGCAACTCATGCCCGTATTCACTTGCATCTTTTTCTAGGGAAATTGATAGTAAATCTCCCACTTCCAAACTCTGGGTCTTCCGTATTTCTTGATTAATTAAAATATACCAGTAGGTTTTAGCTTTCATCAACGCCATATGCCATGGACCTTGATCATTGATTTTTACCAGTACACGTCTGTTATAATTCTCAACAATATCTTTGGATATACTTTCTGGAACGGGTACATGAAAACTCCAATGATTGAAATCAAAACTTTCTAATTTTCCTTGAAATACTATCATTTTAAAGGATTTAGAGGGAAATAATTAAGAACTTATACTGAAACTGATGATAAAAGTAGTTCCGGTTCCTTCTTCACTTTTCACTCGAATAGAGCCGCCATGGCTTAATATAATGTTTTGGGTGTTTGTTAAGCCAAGACCCGATCCGCCTTCTTTACTAGTGTAAAAAGGTTCAAATAGCCTCTCGAGATTTTCTTTTGGAATTCCTTCACCATTGTCCTTTATCTCTAATCGACATTGTTTGCCTTTGATATAGGTCTTTAGAAATAGCTTTCCGCCATTTTCCGGCATTGCCTCAACAGCGTTTACCAATAAATTAATTAAAGCAATTTTTACCTTTTCTGCATCGACATCGATATTACAGATAGAATCTTGATAGTTTTTGAATATTTCAAATCCTTTAATTTGAATGCGATCCTTTACTTGTTCCAAAGCCTCATCCAGCAAATCATTGATAGATTGATTGGAAATATCCAATTCTGTAAAACGAGTGCTTTCAAGAAGCTGAGTAACCAGTTGATTGATTCGATTACAATTTCTTTGAATCACGTCAATCAAATCTCCGCTTTCCTTTAGAGTATCTTCTGGCAGCTCCATCTGAAGCTGGTCGGCTGAAAGAACAATCGTAGTAAGTGGGTTTTTTACCTCATGAGCCAATAATCTGGCAATTCTACCTGTTGATGAAAATTTCTTAAGATTTAATTCCTCCTCTTCTTTGGCTTTCATTGCGGTAAGATCCTTGATCATAACCTGAAATAAATTTACATCCTGTTTCACAATGCTAATCAATGCATTAATTTGATTTTCTTCATTGATCTTTAGCTCAGTTTCCAAGTCAAATAATTCAGATTTTTTTCCCAATACATCCATCAAAATCATTTGGGAAAGCTGGTCTGTGATTAAATCACTAAAAAAATATCCATCAGTTGAGTCTTCAGAATGAGGTTCAATTCCAAATTTTTTTGTAAAAATAGGGTTGGCTTCTAAAATTTTGCTCGTACCATCCATTAATAAAAATGGATCACCAGCTCGTTCAAAAATAGATCGAAATTTCATCGCAGCATGATCCAAGGATTCCATTAATTGAGAATCTCGAATGGCGTACCTTAGAGTTCGATCCAGCGTCTTGGCATCAAATTCTCCTTTGATCAGATAATCAGATGCTCCCACTTGCATAGCTTCCTGATCAACGGTGCCTGTATTCATACCAGTAAGCATGATAACCGGAGCATGCTTTTGAATTGACTTAATTTCTTTGATCAACTCTAAACCAGTTTCCTTTCCCAGTTTGTAATCCACTAAGTAAACATCAAAATGTTCTTTTGTCTTTTCGAGTGCTTCTTCAAATGATGCTGCCGAATAGATTTGATAAACTGGATTTTTAATTTTTTTAAGGATGGTTGAGAAAAGTAATAAATCATCAGGGTCATCATCAACGTAAAGAATTCGAATGGTTTCTAAAATCATATTTGCAAAATTATACCGGCAACATGACCGTTTTTGACCAATAGTTTTCTATTTCCTTAGCAACTTTGACAAGTCCTTCAAATGATCCCGGCTTGGTGATAAAGCTATTGCTTCCCATTTTATAAGTGATTTCAATATCATCTTTTAGGTTGGATGTTGTAAATATGATCACAGGTATTTTTTTAAAATTTTCATGGCTTTTTATTTCTGCTAAAGCAGTCCTGCCGTCCTTTTTAGGCATATTGAGATCCAATAAAATAATATCAGGAATTGGAAATTTTTCTACTTGATCAAAAGGAGCAACTTGATTTAGGTACTGCAATAAGGCTTCCCCATCGGACACGCAGGTAACGTTTTCTTTTGGAAGTGTTTTTTGAAAAGCTTTTATGATTAATAATTTATCATCATCATCGTCTTCTGCAATAAGTATGTTAATGGGTTTTTTCACAAGCATAAAGGTGTTTTATAAATAAAAAGTTATTTGATTTTAGGTTATAAATAAAGGTGATCTTGTATCATCGGTTAGAAATGGATTTACATCAAGATTTTAATACTGGTAATAGAATTATGAATTTAGAACCATCTCCTGGTTTGCTGGTAGCATAGATAGCTCCGTCGTATTTTTCTATGATTTTTTTAGATATCGAAAGCCCTATTCCAGTTCCTTCAAATGCCTCTTTTCCATGTAATCTCTGGAAAATCGCAAAGATTTTATCTGAATAATTCGAGTCAAAACCAATCCCATTATCTTGAATTTCGATTTTGTAATAATCAATTTCAGGATCTAGCTGAGAAAATTTCTTTATTTCATTGTCATTTGCTTGTTCACAACTGATTTTAATCTCAGGTTCGACTCCAGGTTTTGAAAATTTTAAAGCATTTGAAATAAGGTTTTGAAAAACCTGCCTAAACTCTGTTTCTTTTCCTAACACCACCGGAAGTTTATTAATTTCCACTTTTGCCTTTTTTTCTAAAATGGCTATTTCCAGGTCGTCTAATACACTTTCCGAAACTGCATTGAGGTCTATTTCCTTTTCTTCTTCAGAATTAGTTCTACCAGCTCTGCTGTACTCTAATAAATCAGTAATGAGTCTTCTCATCCGATTTGCCGCCACTGTCATTCTGGAAAGGTATAATTCTCCCTCACCTTCCAAAATTTCTGCATATTGTTCTTTTAGTAAATCTGAAAATGCAGTGATTTTTCTTAATGGTTCCTGTAAATCATGGGAGGCAACATAGGCAAACTGTTCCAATTCTTTATTAGAATCATCTAATAGATATAATTGGTCACGAAGCTTCTCTTGGTAGTTTTTGATCCTTTTTGAGGCTAATTTCTGAACTTTATTATAATGGAATATGGAAAATAAAGTAATGAACCCTACGGAAATAGAGATTAAAGATATTATACCGACAATGAAAGGAAGGGCATTTATGTTATTTAATAAAGATCTGTTTCGATCTACAAAAACCCGATTTTCCTCATCGTTGATGATTTTTACAACTTCCTTGATGGATCTATAACCATCTAAAGCACTAGAAACACGGGCAGGACTAACAAAGCCATCTAAACTTCCATTTTGTTGATAATACTTGATAGTAAGTTCAAAAGTATCTACTCGAATTTTGATCAAATCTTCTAATTCTTCAAGATTTTGAAGTTGGTAAGGATTATTTTCTTTAAGCTCTTTTAAACTATTCAATAGTAATTCTGCATCAATCAGGGATTGTCTGTAATTAGTTAGAAACTTCTCGTCTCCTGTTAAGACAAATCCCCGGATGTTAGTTTCTCGCTCTAGTATACTAGAATATAGCTCACTGGTCCTTTGGATTATATCTTGAGTCTCCATCAAAGCAGAGGTATAATATTCGATTCTTTCAGAGGTCCAATAAGAAATCCCGCTTCCGACGATGATTAGGAAAAGTGAAATGATAGCGTACAACTTTATTCGATTAATCGATGAGTTGCTGCTTTCAAATAGCTGGGAATTCCCAGTATTGGGGAATTTATTTCTCATTATTTATAGGTTTCTTTAAAATCCTGTAGACTTCAGAAGCTTGGATTGTGCTTTTTTGTCAAATTAAGGCCCTTTTTTTAAATTCTCATTATATAGGCATGTGCATTGGTCTAAAGGAATTAAATAAAACTTAAACCAAAACCACAAAACCATGAGTTCTCTATTATATTTTATCGCAATTATCCTTTTGATAGGATGGCTAATCGGAGTTTTTGCCTACAGTGCGACAGGTTTAATTCACGCATTATTAGTTTTGGCGGTGATCGCAGTCTTATTCAGACTGATTGGCGGACGAGGAGTATAGTTCCTTGAAAAAGTATCGGCATTTTCGTATTAATATCATCAATCGATTTTAATTTTTCAATTGTTAAAATCGATTGATGATAACGAAAAGTAGTAGAAAGTTCTACTTAAGAAGAATGAAAATAAAAAATTTAAAACTCTAGAAAATAAAAAAATGATGAACAAGCAAGCAGTAAATACTAGTATATGGTTAGGAGGACTAATCACGGGTGCAATTGTAGGAGTATATCTTTATAAGAATAAAGATCAGTATGAACCTCAAAAGGAAAAACTAAATAGTTTGTTGACGGAACTACAAAATGTCGCTGGTGATTTAAAGTCTAAATTGCTTACAGTAAGTCAAGAAGGAATCAATGCTACCAAATCCGCTCTGCAGACAGCAAAAGAAACCACTAAAGAAAAAGTAAACAATAAATAGATTTTTAAGCTTTTGAAAAGGCACAGTTTCTAATTGTGTCTTTTCATTTTAAATCTAAAAACACCCAAAATAATTAAAAGAGTAAATTTGAATATAGTACTCTGAAAACCCATTCAAAATGATGAATTGTGATGAAGAATAAAGTGATCCTTGTAGTGGATGATGAATTAGAAATCAGAGCACTGCTATCTAGATTTCTCGCTAGAAAAGGTTTTGAAGTATTTTCAGCAGGTACTTTGTCGGAAGGAAGAAGATTAGTGGATGAAAGGAGTCCCAATCTGATCTTTCTTGATGTAAATCTACCTGATGGAAATGGTTTGAAGGAGCTGAAAAAGTGGTCTCAGGATTTTAAGTCATTACAAGTGATAATGATGAGTGCGTTTGATCATCAAGAGGCTAGGGATGAAGCTTTAAATTCAGGTGCCATTCATTTTTTGAGCAAACCATTTAATTTGGCAAAGCTCGAACAGGTTATTCAAAAAGATATATCAACCAATTAATATAAATCACATGGCAAAGATTCTCGTAATTGATGACAATATTGACATTTGCCAATTGCTAGAGCGTTTTTTAACCAAAAAAGGCTACGATGTCGAAACTACCATTTCAGGAAAAGATGGGCTCGAAATGGTTAAAAACACCTATTATGATCTTATTTTTTGCGATTTTAAGTTGCGGGATATGGAGGGTCGTGATATTTTGGCTAAAGTCCGGATTATTTCTCCAGGTACACAAGTAGCAATTATTACTGGATATGCAGATGTGAAAATTGCTGTGGAGGTTATCAAAAAAGGTGCTTTTGATTATGTAACAAAACCGTTATTTCCTGATGAAATTTTAAGCTTGATAGAGCGAGCTTTATCTGTTCAAAAAGAATCAAAAGTGAAATCCGTCACTTTTCATAAGGCAGATTCTAAACCCAAGGAAAAAAAGGAAAAAACAGAAGCTAATTCAGATTTTTTAAAAGGGACAGGTAAAGAATCCAAAAAACTATATAAAGAAGTCAAATTAGTAGCTCCGACAAATTTGAGTGTGGTCATTTACGGGGAAAGTGGTGCAGGGAAAGAAAATATTGCCAGGCTGATCCATGATCAAAGCGAGAGAGCAGGAAAGCCCTTTATTGCAGTTGATTGTGGAGCATTGACAAAAGAGCTTGCAGGAAGTGAGCTTTGGGGTCATGAGAAAGGTTCTTTTACTGGCGCTCATGCTGAAAAACCGGGTCAATTCGAATTGGCAGACGGAGGAACCATATTCTTGGATGAGATTTCTAATTTATCCTATGAAGTTCAAGTTGGCTTATTGCGATTAGTTCAAGAAAGAAAACTGAGAAGGATAGGTGGCACCAAGGATAAATCAATTGATGTTAGAATCATTGTTGCATCTAATGAAGATTTGAGAAAGGCTGTGCAGGAGAATAAATTCAGAGAGGATCTCTATTTTAGATTTAATGAATTTAGCATTACAGTTCCTCCATTACGTGAAAGAGTCGATGATATTGAAGCTTTTGCAATGCATTTTCTGGAACTATCAAATAAAGAATTGAATAAATCTGTACAGGGTTTTGATGAGGAAGTCATGCAAGTTTTCAAAGAATATGTATGGCCAGGTAATCTTCGTGAAATGCTTAATGTAATAAGGAGAGCTACTTTATTGACAGATGGTGATAAAATGACTGTATCAGCTTTGCCGGCTGAAGTAGTTTATGCCAGGAAATTTAATTTCACAGATTCTAATTCAGATGAAAAAAATACAGGTGGGAGTGCACTATCTAAAAAGTCTCCTGTTAGCTTGAAGGATGCTGCTGCTGAAGCTGAAGTTGAAGTTTTACGAAAGGTTCTTGAAGAAGTCAAATACAACAGAACAAAAGCAGCCAAAAAGCTAGGTATTGATAGAAAAACGCTATTTAATAAGATGAAACAATACGATTTATAAAATATTTACAGCGGTAAAATAATGTAGCCTTCCATCTGTGAAGGCTATTTTTTTGTGTTATAGATTCAACAGATTGGGGAATATATTTCTGGTACAACTTAGTAATGAAATGAAGCTTTGAAGAGTTAAAAAATGTTTGTGTTGAAGATTGGATGCTTTTCAAAAGAATCTAAGGAAATCTATGTTCAGAGTAATGGATTCTTTTGGTTGCTATTTTTTGGAAAAGCCTTTGCACTAAATAAGACATGAATAACTTAACAAACACTAATACAATGACTACCAATAAAGCAACACTTTCAAATCATTTAAAACTTGATGATAAGGCTATGAAAAACATGGCTGCTAATATGAACGATTTGCTTTCTGATTATCATATTTTTTATCAGAACGTAAGAGGTTTTCACTGGAATGTGAAAGGAGAAAACTTCTTTGATCTACACGTACAGTTCGAAGAACTTTATACTAAATTATATGAGAACATTGATGATTTAGCTGAACGAGTGGTAACCATAGGTTTTAGACCTCTGCATGCATATTCGGATTACCTGAAAAATAGTATCCATAAAGAAATCACTGATGTAAGCAATGGTGACGAATGTGTTAAACATGTAATTGACGGTTTAGGGATTTTGGCTCAATCTCACAGAAAAGTAGCAAAAGAAGCTGGTGAAGCTGGTGACATTGCTACGGAAGATATGTTGACAGCTTTTGTTGCAGATCTTGAAAAAAGAATGTGGATGTTTACTATGTTTGCGAAATAATAGATTACCAAACACAACCAAATTAAAAAACCGCAGTGTAAGCTGCGGTTTTTCTTTGTACATAGATACTCGTTGAAATCGTTTAGGATAGTGCTCTTTCGCAAAATTCAACACATTTTTGAACTTCCTTCACTGCATCTGAACCTTCAGGAACTTGATATTCCAATTCAATCGTAGCTGGAAATTTATATTTGTTTGATTTGATAAGGTTTAGCAATTCAGGTATTGGAGTATCTCCAGTTCCCCATGCAAGATTTCCTTTTCCATTTGCGGGAGTTTGTCTATCCTTAGTATGCATACTCAAGATATGTTTGTGCTGCTTTTCAATCAATGGAATTAAATCCGTATTTCCTGCAGCGATGTAATGCCCAGCATCCAGATTCAATCCGTTATTGGGACTTTGAGCAATTGCAGTATCCCAAAACGAAAATGTTTCCTGCTCATGTCCATGATAACCTACTGAAATTTTATGTTTTTCAGCCATCTTGCCCAACTTTAAAGTATGAGCATCATCGGAAGGATGTTCAAGTGTGACATGCGTTGCGCCTAGCGCTTTGGCTGCTTTCATCCCGTAATCAATCTCTGCATCAGTATTATTTTTACCAAAAGCATTTGGTTTGAAGGCATAAATGCTGACTCCTGCAGCTTTGTACATTTTTCTTAAGTCCTCAAACTTTTTCATGTCTACTTTTGCTCTCCATTCGGCCACTTCTTTGCCATAAGCTTCACCAGCTGCTCTCATTTCATCCAACTCGGTTTTCTCCGCTGCTGTCAATTCCTCACCTCTTCTTGCTTTTCCTCCTAATTGAAACATCCGCATTCGATTAATGGGAGATTCTGGCATACCTGCAAAGCTTTCCGCAGGATCTCCCATTAACTCAATTGCATTTAACCCAGAATCTGTTACATACTTCAAGGTGGCTTCTGCACTTTGATCCGGCATTGATCTGAACGAATAGGTAATACAACCTATCTGAACACCATT
>NZ_JAHEBC010000425.1 GCF_024642405.1 Algoriphagus sp.
CTGTACAAGACTTCTTGAAGCATCAATTTGATTATTTCGGAATACTATCCTCTATCTCTAAATAACAAAAATGAGAAATTTTCTTAAGGTATGAATTGAGGATTTTTCAAATTTTTGTCTTTAGATTTTAAAAAAACAATCCCATTTAAAAATTGGAAAAAGGATAGGTGGGTACAGTCCCCCTTCCTTTTTTTGGTATTTTACCATTCAGAGATTTAATAATCCTAAACCTATCATGAAAAAATATTGGTTACTTCTTACTCTTCCTGCCTTTCTTTTGCTAGGATTCTTACAGCAAACGCCAGTTTTTTCACAGAACAAGTGGCCAGATGGTTCCACTATTTCCCCTTGGTTTCATGATTACACCAAATTAAAATTAGATGATTTAGGGAAACAATATGTTATTACCTCTCATGGGGTTTTTGCAGATAGTACCCTTTTGCAAACTGAAAAAATCCAGTGGATTATTGATCAAGCCAGCCAAAGTGGGGGTGGAGTAATCATCATTCCAAAAGGAACTTTCCTTAGTGGAGCATTATTTTTCAAACCAAATACACATCTTCATTTAGAAGAGGGAGCCGTTTTAAAAGGCTCTGATGACATTTCAGATTATCCTAAAATCCCTTCAAGAATGGAGGGGCAAAATCTGGATTACTTTGCCGCACTGGTAAATGCCTATGGAGTTGATGGCTTTTCAATCACTGGAATGGGTACAATTAATGGAAATGGCTTAAAATTTTGGGAAGCCTTTTGGCAAAGAAGAAAGGAAGATCCCAATTGCACCAATCTTGAAGTTTCCCGCCCTAGACTCGTTTTTATTTGGAAAAGTAACGATGTTCAATTACAAGATGTTAAGCTTATTAATGCAGGATTTTGGAGCAGTCATTATTATCAGAGTAATAATATCAAACTCTTGGATCTTACTATCACATCCCCACATGAACCTGTAAAAGCCCCAAGCACAGATGCTATTGATTTGGATGTGGTTCATAACGTACTCATCAAAGGATGCTATCTTGCCGTGAATGATGATGCGATTGCTTTAAAAGGAGGAAAAGGTCCTTGGGCTGATAAAGATCCAAATAATGGCGAAAACACTAATATCATTATTGAGGATAGTGAGTTTGGTTTTTGTCATTCTGCTTTAACAAATGGAAGCGAGTCCATTCATAATAAAAATATTATCATGCGTAATGTAAAAGTAAAAGATGCTATTCGGCTACTTTGGCTTAAAATGAGGCCAGATACACCTCAACATTATGAATACATAACTGTAGAAAATATCACAGGACAAGCCCGAAGTTTTATTTATGTAAAACCATGGACCCAGTTTTTTGACCTTAAAGGAAGAGAAGAAGTACCTATTTCATATTCCGATCATATCACGATGAAGAATATTGATTTGGAATGTAATATTTTTTTCGACGTGGCAATCACGGAACATGATCGTTTAGCTGATTTTCATTTTGAAAATCTGAATATCAGGGCTGAAAAAGAAACTTTTGATCCCTCTAGTGTAAGTGGATTTACATTAAAAAATGTCGTGGTAAATGGTAAAAAAATTGATTGATCTATTCATTTTTAATCTGTCAAAAGGTTATGGATGAAATTCATTTTTTGAATAACTTTTTGACTAACTACAAATGGATACATATCAGAAACGCCCATTGACCTATTTAAACTATTAATTACTAGTGAGATAGGAGCCCAGGACTTATAAATCTTATGGAAGTCTAAAATTTCATAAGGATCAAAATCAACTTTTCCCTTAAAAGTTGGATCTTTCACTCTTGGATTTACTTCCACTCCAAAGTAGTTTGAAGTTTCTGTCATATCCATGATATGTAGATAGTGAGCCCATGTTTCTGCCCAATCTTCCCACGGATGTGAAGTAGCATATTGGCTAATAAAACTCTCTGTCCAATTTGATGGGGCTCCAAATTGATAATGATTCTTTAAGGAATGAGAATAATCCACTCTTTCATCTCCAAATACTTCACGGAATTCAGAAAGAATTTTTTGATTCTCTGATACTAACAAGCTCCAATAGTAGTGCCCTACTTCATGTCTAAAGTGACCAATCAATGTGCGGTAGGGTTCGGACAATTGTTTTTTAACATATTCTCTATGCACCGTATCTGCTTCCGAAAGTACTATTGTAATGATTCCATTATTGTGACCGGTCATTACTTTAGGATCACCTTGTTTCGCAACAAAATCAAAGCAGAGACCATTTTTTGAATCCTTCGATCGGGAAGTGATGGGTAATCCCAGCCTTTGCAATTGATAAACCAACCTATGTTTGGCAATTTCGAGCTTTTGCCATTTTTCGGTGTTTTCCTTGATAGATAAATCGGGAATGATTCGATTCAAGGAACAAGCTAGGCAGTATTCAATCTCTTCCCTGGCGGGTAAAATCCAATTACAAACCCCAGAACCCGAATTCTTACAATATTTAAAAACATCGGCATCTGTGTCTGAATTAAAAAATCCATTTGCAGCCGTAAATGTTTTCATGTCTTGATGTGTATGCGAATAACCTGAAAAATGACCACATTTTTCACATCTTAGATTTTCAAAATAAAGTGGATAACTACAGTTATCGCATTCAAAAATTTTCATTTACAAATTGCCTTAGCTTGATATTATATAAAGTAACAGAGTTCTTGAGGAATGATTCAATAGAGTTTCAAATGTTTTTTTAAAATCATTTGAACCTTTAATTAGATAAAAGCAACTTTGGAGGAAAACTTGATAATTTTTGGAATCTATTAGAATTTACTGGACTCAGGATAACACAGATTGGCAACTTTGGGATGAATTTATTCAAAGAAATCCTAGAGGAATTTATTTACAAATTCATTCTTGGCTTGATAGTTATCGTTCGTATGGCTTTACGCCGGAATTACTTCTTGCCAAAGATTTGGACGGGACTATAATCGGAGGCTTAGGAGTAGTTCTAGCTGGTGTTGGGCCGATGAAACTCCTTATCGCACCGT
>NZ_JAHEBC010000119.1 GCF_024642405.1 Algoriphagus sp.
CCCAAGCATTAATCTATAATCCAAATACCAAAAAAGTAATCGCTATCAATGCATTAGGGTACGCTCCAACAGGTGCAACTGTTGAATTTTATAAATCTCAAGGAATGGATTATCCTCCTCAATACGGACCTCTGGCTGCTACAACTCCTGGTACACCAGGAGGTATTATGACCATGCTGGCTGAATTTGGAACCATGAGCTTGGAGCAGATTTTGAAACCATCCATTGAATTGGCAAAAGGATACCCCATTGAGGCTCAAACTGCAAATGCTATGGAAGCTCAAAAAGGAAGAATCAAACAATGGCCTTATTCAAAAAAAATATTTCTTCCTCATCTTGGAGAAGAGAGGGAAGCTCCATCACCAGGTGAAATATTTGTTCAGGAAGATCTTTATATAACCCTCTCCAAACTAGTAGAAGCTGAAAAGGAAGCTTTAGCAGCTGGAAAGTCAAGAAAAGAGGCAATTTATGCTGCTTATGATAGGTTTTACAAGGGAGATATTGCAAAAGAAATTGTTCGAGGTACTAGAGAGCAAGGTGGGTTATTTACTGAGGCAGACCTTGCAAACTGGAAGGTTAAAATTGAAGAGCCACTTCACGTAAATTATAAAGGAATTGATGTTTATAAACTTCAGGAATGGACTCAAGGTCCGGCATTATTACAGTCCTTGAATATATTGGAAAATTTTGATCTGAAATCTATGGGTTACAATTCTGCCAAATACATTCATACGGTGTATCAAGCTATGAATTTAGCATTTGCTGATAGAGACTTTTATTATGGAGATCCAGCATTTGTGAAGTCCCCAATGAAGGGTTTATTATCCAAAGAATATGCAAAAGAAAGAGCCAAACTGATAGGAGATAAAAATGATCCTACCATCTCTGCTGGAGATCCATATCCTTTTCAGGGAGAAACCAACCCTTATTTAGATCTCTTGAACCAAAACAAAAATGCAATGGCTTCTCTCAGCGAGGATAATATGAACAGCACTTTGGATCCAGAGTTTCTTTCTGATTTTATGAGTGGAACTACATCTGTAGAAACTGCGGATGCGGAAGGATGGGTAGTTTCAGTTACACCAAGTGGTGGCTGGATTCCAGCTGTAGTAGCAGGAAATTCAGGCGTAGGTCTTTCTCAACGAATGCAAAGTTTTGTATTGGATGAAAACTTAAATCCATACAATCTTCCTGAACCCGGTAAAAGACCAAGAGTTACCCTTACACCTAGCTTGGCAATGAAAGACGGAAAACCATTCTTGGCTTTTGCTGTACAAGGTGGTGATTCACAAGATCAGAATCTATTGCAACTATTCCTTAACATCGTTGAATTCGGAATGGATGTTCAAGAATCCACAGAAGCCGCCAATTTCAATTCTTACCAAATGCAAAGTTCTTTTGGTAGCCATGAAGTAAGGCCAGGCGCTATTGTATTGAGAGAGGATTCTCCAATTTGGATAAACAAAGAATTAGCTCAGAAAGGATACAATATTGAACTCTGGAATAAGACTTCTGGACCTATCAACGCAATTTGGTTTGACTGGAAACACGGAAGTTTCTGGGGTGGGTCAAGCGATTATGGTGATGATTATGGAATTGCATGGTAATGTATTGAGTCAAAATCATTAATTAAAAAATGTAAATAAAAGTAGCTGAAAGGCTGCTTTTATTTTTTTGTATTGATTTTTGTAGATAAAAATATTACTCATAAAGTAAATCTTTATACTTACTTTAAATCCATTAAAAACCATCAATTCTATGAGAAAATTCTATTCTTCCCTCCTGCTGATAACTTTGGGAATAGGGAGTAGTTTACCGCTACTCGCACAGAAAAAAGTAAAACCCAATCCTCTAAAAGAAGAGGTAATCCAATCAGTAGATGATCGATTTAATGCACTCACAAATTTAAGTGATAAAATTTGGTCGTTTGAGGAAATAGCTTTTGAAGAAACACAATCTGCTGCTGCTCTTTCTGACTATGCAGAGAGTTTAGGTTTTAAGGTAACTCGAGGAGTTGGAGAGATTCCAACTGCTTTTGTGGCCGAATACGGGTCTGGTTCACCAGTGATCGGAATATTAGGTGAATTTGATGCATTACCAGGATTGTCTCAAAATAAAGTACCCTACAAAAGCCCTTTGCATGAAGATGCTCCAGGACATGGTTGCGGACATAATTTATTTGGAGTAGCATCTCTCGGAGCTGCTGCAGCAATCAAAGATTTAATAGACGAAGGCAAAATAAAAGGAACGGTCAGGTTCTATGGAACTCCCGCAGAAGAAAAGTTCTTTGGGAAACTCTGGATGATTCGTGCTGGTCTTTTTGAAGATGTTGATGTCGTCATGGATTGGCATCCGGCTGCTGAAACAAAAGCAGCAGTACAAAAGGGTCTAGCCTTGGTAGATTTTCAGGTAGAATTTAAAGGTCAAGCCGCTCATGCGTCTGCTGATCCTTGGAATGGAAGATCTGCTTCTGACGCCTTGGAGCTATATACGACAGGCATAAACTATTATAGAGAACATATCAAACCAACAGTTAGAATTCATTACCATATCCAAGATGCAGGTCAAGTTGTCAATGTAGTTCCTGACTATAGTAGGATTTGGGTAAGAGTTCGAGATAGTAGTCGTGAAGGCCTGATGCCTGTTTATGAGCAAGTTCAGAAAATGGCAGAAGGAGCGGCAATCATGGCCAATGTAGATTATGAAGTAAATCTTATTTCTGGTATTCATGAAGTTTTGGTAAATAGAACTGGTTCGGCCGCATTGCAAAAGAATTTGGAAACTTTAGGTCCCATATCATACACCGAGGAAGAACAGGATTTTGCTAAAAAAATCCAAGAAGCTACTGGTAAGCCACAGATCGGATTAGTCTCTAAAATTGAACCGATGGAGGAAACTGCTGAGAATAGCATGGGAGGAAGCACCGATGTAGGTGACGTCAGTTATGTTGTACCTACCATTCGACTTTCTGCAACTACAGCGCCAAATGGAACACCTTGGCATTCATGGGCAGTCGTTGCAGCTGGAGGGATGTCTATCGGTCACAAAGGAATGGCCTATGCTGCCAAAGCCTTATCAATGACGATGGTTGATTTATTTCAGAACCCAGATCTAGTCGAAGCTGTTAAAGCTGATTTCAAAGAGCATTTGGGAAATTATGTATATAAAGGGATGGTACCTCCAGGTCCTCCTCCAATTAAATCTAACCTACAATAGAAAAACAAAAAGCCACTCTTGAAGAGTGGCTTTTTTTATATATTGATTATCAGTGTTTTAAAACGCTTTATTTGAAGTAATTAAAAGATTGCTATACTAGCTAGCTAAGACTTACGCTGAAAACCCAGTTCCAATAACTTGTCAAGTTGATCTTTTGGTGCTGCAACAAAAAACCTGATACCAGTCGTGCAAAAGCATGCTAAACAATTTGCTTGGCTAGCTTCATTTTTTATGGAAATAACTTTAGCCCCAATAACTCCCTCAGTCGCTAAATATTCTTCAATTGCATTAATGAGATCATTTTCATTTTGAGAAGAATTTGTAGCCCAAGGATCAGCACATCCAGTTTGATCCCAATAAACTTCCAATAAATTTGGATTATTCTCATTTTCACAGCTTTGAAGAAAATTCAAAGCCAAAAGAATTGTAATGATGGAAAAATACCTTTTCATAATTCCTTGTTTTTACAAAGACGAAATAAGATTGCCAACCGAAACAATAATAGTTAAAATCTTATTTAAAAAGTTTTTCCAAAATCTTATAGGTAATTAAATAGGTTGGCCTCACTCCTTCCATTCCTAAAGCTCCAGATGCTAAAGTACTTCCGGTTTCCAAAGGGTTATCAGATGCATAATAGGCATAAAGTACTTTTACATTTGAAGGAATGCTACTTCTGATTTTTGAGGCTGACTGAATAGCTTTTTGATAATGAGCTCCCTCCATTTCAAGTCCAACAGCATGCCAACTGGATTCCATGAAATAGGTCAAAATATCTTTGTTTTGAAGTGAAGTACCTAGGACTGTTATCATGGATCCTTGATAAACTCCCAATCCATATCCTTCAAAATCAGATTTCTTCAACTCATTCTTAAACGGATAATTATCAGCTGTTCCTTCGAAAATATGAGAAGAGGGAATCATTAAATCCCCCTTACCTCCATAAAGAATTCCTGCTTTACCCATGATACTGGTTGATACCACATTCAAAGGAATATCTTTATCACCTTTTTTGAAAGGTTTTAATAATTCATCAAAGCACTCATATGCCTGTTCTCCAAAAGCATAATCCATCACTACGAAAACAGGACGTTTTTCTAGTTCTTTGGATAATTTGATTCCAGGTAGCAATTCCTCTTTTTCAAGTAAAGCAGTATCTATTATTTGAGTCCCGATATTCGTCCCGGATTCATCGGGTAAATCAATAAAACCATGTTTTATAGCATAATCATAAATAGCCTTTCCTTTATTTCCTTTTGCCTTAACACTGATGTCCATCACCACTTTTTCAAGTGATTCATAATCATTTACGCCTAAAAGTTGTGGGGCATAAATAGTATTGAGAACAGAATGAAGATTAGCCGAAATCACATGAATAGGACGTTTTAGTAAATTGCGTTTATCCAAAGCCAACTTTATTCTTCTCGCCCATAGCTCTCCATAGACATGATGGCCTATTCTTTCCCGAAGAGTAGCTGAAAAGGATATTTCCCGATCTAGATTTTTTGTGTTTTCATCATAGGCCAATTTCCCCATGTGATAAACAATGGAGAATAAACTATTAGAATTGGCGGATTTTTCAAATTTGTCAACAGCTGAAACTGTTTCTTCAAAAGTTCTTCCTATCAAATGGCTTAAATAAGCACTTGCCGCTTCTTTTTCAAAAACTTCTCCCGCAGCTTCTTTTTTCACCAATTCTTCAAGCATGATCCAATTCTGAGAAATTTTACCCTTTGGATCAGTACTATTATTTAGGATTTTACGAGATTCTATGTAAAGAAATGTAAGGTGCGTTAATATGTCATAAATATCTGACCGTCCACGAGTCATTTCAACATACATCACTTGCTCATCAAGTCTATAGCAGTTTCTTTTCCTTTTTGCAGGAACAATTGGCTCCAAATGAGATATTTCATACCCTTCTCTACTGATCAATCGAACGTATCTACACTCTTCAATCCCTCTTGGTAAGCGCTCCATCACATAAAGAAGACCATCTAATTCCAATTTTTCAGGATCTGTAACCGAACCATAGATTTCAGGACTTAAAACCATAAGAGCACTAACTAGACTTTCCCCAGAAATCCCCATTGGTTTATAACTTCCTCGAGTAAATAAATGACGCATTGTAATATACATGCGCTCTATAGCAGCTCTAGATTCTTGGGCTCTGGTTCGCTTCATTGTTAGCATAAAATATTTTTATTCTAGGACTTAATCTCCTCTTTAAAGAATTTTTCCAATTTATTGACTTTAGGCTTGATCACAAATTGGCAATAAGGTTGATGTCCATTTAAATTATAATAATCCTGATGATAGCTTTCAGCAGGATAAAAACTCAAAAGTGGCGCTATTTCTGTCACAACTCTCTTCCCAAATACCCCGGATTCATTCAATTGATCGACTAAATCAGTTATTATTTTATACTGATCTTCAGTCCCATAATAAATTGCAGACCTGTATTGAGGGCCAGTATCAGCTCCTTGTTTATTTAAAGTGGTTGGATCGTGGGTTGCAAAAAAAACTTCTAAAATCTTATGTAAACTGATGATTTTTGGATCAAAATAAACCTGGATTACTTCTGCATGTCCGGTAGTTCCAGTACATATTTCTCTATAACTAGGGTTTTCAATAATTCCGTTGGAATATCCTGAAATGACAGACTCCACACCTTTCAATCTCTGAAATACAGCTTCTGTACACCAAAAACATCCTGCACCCAAAGTAATCAATTCAAGACCATCAGGTACAGATATTTTAGTCTTTGGCAAATTTAACTCGTCATCCATTTTCTCTTCTTTAATTTTAGGTAGAACAGATATATTAGGATTTAGGTTTAGTAATGCATTTTATTCTTAGACTTCTATTCATTTTAATTGAAACTGGGTTTTCGTTTGGAGAATCTTCAATTTCAATTTTCCCACTTTTATAAAAAGATATTATTAGAGATTCCAATTCCGGTAAAAAGTGTTCCCAATCCTCAGGAAACATTTCACGAATAATATCTTCAGCGTTAAAAAAAATCTTCTTTCTTTTTCTGCACATTTCCAAAAGAGCAGTTTCAAGAATATCCATTATCTTTTTATTTACAAACCATTACAAATGCTGGGGGTAAATTCTTAAGAGTAAAACTTGAACTCACTGATTTGAAATGTTTCTTAAATAAGTTCTTTAAAAGGTAGGAATAGCAAATTTGAATGAAATATCCACTGCTATTTAAAGCAATGCTACTTTGCCGTAAGATTTCTTCTCTGATTTCGGGAGAAATAAAGCTGAAAGGAAGAGAAGAAAAAATATAGTCTACTTTTTTATTATTGAGATATAGATGAATATTTTCTGCGGAATCATTGATGATTTTTACATTACCTTGAGGAAACTGCTTTTTCATAGCTTCGCAGAAAGAAGTACTGATCTCAAAAACCAAAAGTTCCGCATCAGGAGCTAATTTATCCACAATGCCTTGAGTAATGCTTCCATCCCCTCCTCCCATCTCGACTATCAATTTTGCATTAGATAAGTCTGAAAATGAAAGCATTTTGTTTACAAGGGATTTTGAACTGAAAGTAAGTGCACCAGTAGTACTCAAGTTACTGTAAAGCTCAAATAAGAGATCTGATTTACCCATAAATTTAATTTGACACGGTGAAGATACCCGATTTTGGCCTATCTTTTGAGTCTTATCCTAAAAAGTTATTGATTAAATATGGCTCAGAAAGCTGAAATTAGGTCTACCCTACCTGATAAAATAAAAACAATACTAGGGAATTTTTGGGGGATGGCCCTCATTTTTAGTGGAATAGTAATTCTATTTAGATTTCTGGAACTGTATCTCATTTTTGATCAGCATGTATTAAATTTTTCTCTAAGAGATGTCTTATTTAAAAGTTTTGTAAAAGATTTAAACTGGTTACTCTATTTTTTCGGTCTATTAATGATTGTTTACTTGATTCTAAGTTTACTATCAATAAAAATTTCAAAAATCACACTCAATTTAATTTTTCTTATTGCAATCACTCTTCAGGTTTCATTGATTCTTTATTTTGTAAAAACCTTACAACCTCTAGGAAGTGATGTTTTCGCATATAGTTATGATGATTTAGTCATTACTGTCAGTAGTTCCGGTGTCTTATCACCCTTAATGATATTTCTATCATTTGTTTCATTTTTAGTCATAGGATTTGTTCTTTGGTACGGTTCAAATAGAATTAACTTAAGTCTAAAATCCTATCTATGGATGACAGGAATAGGTCTAGTTTCATTGTTCTTTTTTTTAATTTTCCCTTTATCTGATTCTGAAAGTGTCAATGAGAATAGATTTAATGTAGAGCAGAACAAAACCAATTTTCTGGTACAGCAATCTTTTAACTATTTCATGTTTTCGGACGATTACTATTTTGACTTTTACTTAAGACCCTCTGGGAAAAATCTGACTGTTCAAAAGAATTTCACGGATAATAATTATCCTTTTATGCATACCGCAAATTATCCTGATGTATTAAGTCCCTTTTTTGATACTTTAAATTCAAAGCCGGATATAGTTTTCATTTTTGTAGAAAGCTTAGGTCGAGCCTATTCCGGGGAAGATGCGTATTTGGGTAGTTTTACGCCTTATTTAGATTCCTTATCAAATTTTAGTTTGGTTTGGGATAATGCCATTTCATCAACTGGAAGAACTTTTGGGGTACTACCAGGGGTATTTGGCGGATTGCCTTTTGGACAAAATGGATTTCTTGAATTCGCTCCCGAATTCCCAAAACACGATTCTTTCTTAAGTATATTGAAGGAAAATAATTATTCTGTTGAGTTCTATATTGGCTCGGATAAAAACTTTGACAATGAAGGAGATTTTTTAATCTACCAGAATGTAGATCGTATTATCGATCAAGGTGAATACGGGTCTCAATATCAAAAGACTCCCTCATCAACAGGCTTTTCTTGGGGATATCCCGATAAGGATATGTTTTCTAATGGCTTGGATAAACTTCCCGCCTCTGATACTTTACCTCAGGTAAGAATTTTCCAAACTCAAACTTCTCATGATCCCTATAGGGTTCCTACACCTGAAGTTTTTGGTCCTAAATTGCGAAATCATCTTGAAAATTATTTAGAGTTTTCAGAAAATAAAATTCAGGATTATTTGTCCTATCAAGACATATACATGACCATTCTTTATGCAGATGAAGCTATAAAGGAATTTATGGAAGAGTATAGTAAAAGACCTGAGTTTGAAAATACAATTTTCGTAATAACAGGCGACCACCGTTTACCTGAAGTTCCGATGTCCTCAAGGTTGGATAGGTTTCATGTCCCTTTGATTATTTATTCACCAAAACTCAAAAGAAATATTCATTTTAAGGGTCTTACCTCACATTTCGAAATTTCACCTTCCCTCCTATCTTTTTTAGATAAACAAGTCGGGCTGAATCAACCGGATGAAGTAGTATGGCTAGGTCAAGTTTTTGATACGGCTCAAGTTTTCCAGTCTAAAGTTGCAATGCCGCTTATGAGAAATAAAAACCAATTAGTAGATTATATTAATGAAGAATATTTCCTTTCAGACGGACAATTGTTCTTGATCAGTGATGGGTTAAACATAGATCCAATAAACGATAATCAGAATTTGACAAGATTGATAGGTGAGTTTGAAGAGTTCAAGAACAGAAACAACTACCTAATTCAGACCTCTAAACTATTGCCTGATGAACTAGAGTAATTTTCACTCTTTTTCAGAATACGCCTTCTCAAGGATTTTAGAGGTCAAAGGATAATAATAATTCCAAAAAAAACTTTCTCTATCTGTGTAATCAGTCACTAAATGAAGACCTTTCCATAAAAAAGGCAGACCTGAAAATCTCGATGATCCTAAGTTTGTTCTGAGGTCAGAAAAATCTCCTGCAAAATAATATAAATGTCCCTTTCCATTAGGTTTTGCTACTGCAGCAGGGAAAAATCTTGGTAATCCCAAACCTCTCAATTTCTCTAACCCTTCCGACGTCGGATTAATATCATAATAGGAAATAACCTGATAGTCTCTTTCGATCAATACTACATCAAACCAATCAGGATAAGGTACGATATCAGGTAAATTTTCTGCAAGTGGGTTTCTTTTTTGAGAGCGAATTAGGGGGATTTTATTCAAATAATCCTCTTCAAATTTCAATCCTTCAATGATTCCATCTTCATGAATAAATACAAGGCCTGGACCGGATGTCATCCAATTTCCTTCATGTTGTTCCTTATATTGATTGCGAAGCCAAATTGGAATTTCATTGTTTATCAAAGTATCCAATTCATCGAAATATCTACCTATCCATCCAGTCCATTTTAACCCCATCAGATTTTCAAATTCTGTTCTATTGGCCTTGGTAGTAGGGCTAGCCATAGAGTTAAACTCTGCAATTATTGTTTTTTCTTGGGACTTTGCCTCGCGTAGGAGTTCAAGATCTTTGGCATCTAGGCCTCCATAAATGACTCTCGGTCTTAATGATCCACTCTTTGCAAGTTCATCGGCAGAGGCCATCACTCCATAGGTGTCGGCAATAAAAATTAGATCACTTTTTTCTACCTTTTCCTTAACCATCTGATTGGTTAATTTTGATAAGTCTTTAATTTCTGGTTCTGACTTTTCTCCTGCTGGGTAATATCCTAGATAATCCGTTTTTCTATCATAAAAATCATCATTCTCTTTAGTAAACTTAAGATGTTCTAAAACCCAAAAAAGAGAACTATGCTCTACGAGGCCTGGCCCCAGCACTGTTTTGTCGACAACGATAATATTTAAGTTTTTCTTTGGGAAAACTAACCAAATCACATAGCTAAGCAATGGGACCAAGACCAAAATCAATAGAAATGGAGAAATACGCCTGAGTAAGATTTTTAGCTCTTCTGAGATCATTCTGTGAAATATTAAAATCTATATTCTATGCCGAGCGTAAAATTGAGGTCATTTCTAAAGATATCTGTGGAGAGTTCATCTCTACTATATCCTGTAAAGGCATAAATCATAAACCTACTGGTCAATAATTGCTGATAACCAATTCTGGCCCTATAGGAATTTAATAGTTGGGTTTGATCTCTATTTTCTTCATCAGGAGAAACGCCGGAACTCAATTGCAAGCTGAAAAAGTCCTCTGCTGTTTTGAAATAATATCTTGCTTGAAAATTTGCCGAGGTGCTCACTTGTCCATTATCAGGAATCACATTTGCCCGAAGGTTAAGCCACCAATTACCTATATACTTCCCTAAAGAACCTGTGTAAATATGCGTTGCTTCTCCAAAACCCAAATACCTGTAACCTGCTTCCACTTCCCAAGCTTTTTCCAAGCTATAATAGATGGAGGTGCCAAATCTTATTTTTGGAAAAAAACCAGCTCCTGAGCCTCCTATGTTTATATAAGCATACATATTTTCTCCTAGGGAAGGATAAGCATCTAATTCAAATAAAGTCCCTTGAGAATCAAATCTATAAGCTTGAGTGACTCTGGCAATCAAAGCACCAGTTAAGTTAGTACGGGTTCTTCCATAAAAGGAATATGTGTTCCAAGGTGTAAGATCTCCTTGGAAATTATCATAATCATAAGTTACCCCTATTGCATTGGTTCTTCTTAACCGTTGCAGATTTTGGATATACCCTAGCAAACCTTCTTGTGCGTAGTCTTTATCAAATAATTCTTCGGCTATCTCATAGGCCTGATCATATTCATCCCGATAATAAAATAATCTTGACTCTTTATATCTAAGATTGTCAGGGAGCGGAGTACCAAAGTTCTCTTTGGCTCTTGCAAGAACATTATCTGCCTGATCGTATTGATCAGACCACATAAGATTATCAAGATAAGCGGAGTACCCATCATCATACTTTGGGGATGAGACTATGGCCCTTTCTAAATAGATTGAAGCTGAATCATTTTTCCCTTCCCAGGCATAACTTCTACCGACAAGAATCAGAATATCTGCATATTCTGGATATCTCTCTAATGCTCT
>NZ_JAHEBC010000120.1:0-4099 GCF_024642405.1 Algoriphagus sp.
ACTCGAGGTAGGCCGTGGGATAATCGACTTTCCGGCAATGGTAAAAATGATCAGAAAAGTAGGTTACACAGGTGTGTGCAGTTTGGAGCACGAGAGAAATATGGACAATCCATTTATGGGGATAGCAGAATCCCTAGGATATTTCCGGGGAGTAATTGAAACAACCAAAGAATAGATTTCTAATTATTCTTAAGACTAAAAAGGCTGAATTCTAAAGAGTTCAGCCTTTTTCATATTTCAATTTTAATATTTTAAAAAACTCAATTTTTATTAACAAAAAACCAAACAATTATAAGAAATCAATTTTTAATTTTGTCCGTTTTTGCCGCAATCCTATTTTCTTGCAGCAATGATTTAGCACTCAATGATGACATAGACATGGCAAGTCAAAAAGATATTGCAAGTTTAAGGTCTAATGAAACAGATGTGAATAATCCCATAAATGGAGGAGAAAATCACAGGCAGTCCCCTACTAATATTAGAATAAAAAACCTAGAGGGTGATTTTAATCTTTTTCCTAGTGATGGAGTAACTTGTTCAGCTTTTGTTTTAAATGCTTTTGGCGAAGGAACGGTACCACATCTTGGGCTAAGTACCGTGTTTGAGGAATGGTGTTATAACCCTTCAATACCTAATGATTTGGGCACAAGATCAGTCACATTTACAGCTGCAAATGGTGATGAGTTATGGGGAACTCATTATTTTTTTGAAGGGATTTCACCAATCTCATTTGAAGAAAGATACAACTTCGACGGGGGAACCGGGCGCTTTGAGAATGCCACAGGAGATTTTACGCAAATTGTAGATATTAATTTTGACGAAACTGGGTTAGCTGGAACATTTATTTTAAATGGAGAGGGAACATTAACTTATTAAACTCTAGAAATAAATTAAAGATCATTCCAAGTAATTTTTTCTTGGAATGATTTTTTTTTGATTGATTGGAATAAACCAAAAGAATTCAATAAATAAAGGGTTTGAACTCAATCTAAATTTTATATAATCATCTATATTAGAATAATATTTAAAGCCCTCAGGGAAAGACTCTATGAATAGAGACACACTATAAAATTAATTAATTCACAATAGTTTTTTATAAAAAAAATATAACAAAAAATTATTCAAATTAAATATATATAATATTAGGAACTATTTTTAGTTAATGTTTGTAATATAAATGTGATGCAATAAAGTATTGCACATAATAATTTATAATAAATAATATATATAGAAAGGAATTAATAATGCCATTTTTAAATAAACATATCAATCTTATAAAATCATTAACAGTAGTATTTATTATGCTACTATCTTTATCACCTGTTAAAGCTCAAGATTTAAACATCAATACGATTGCTGATCTTGAGAATTTGCAAGATCGAGATATGGATTACTTGAGACAGATTCATGAAATCACCAAAGATTATCCCGCTTTCGCATACGAATATACCATGAATGATGGTAAAGTAACTGATGTTATTGTCACTGGAGTAAACAGTGATATGGACAGAAAAAGGTTAGAAGTAATCCTATTTGACCTTAAAAGCAACAAAAATAAGTTGAAGAATAAATCAAATAGAGTCGGAGTTTTTTATTCGGTAGATGAAAACGCAGAATACAAAGGAGATCTAAAAGAAGATGTACTTAGTAATTTAAAATTCCCTGCCGATGCAAAAGATTGGGGAATTGAAGGAACCATCTTTGTAAAATTTGTAGTGGATGAAAATGGGGAAATACCATTCGCAACAACTGCATCCAATATTGATACTTCGGTAGAATATTATCTTGAAGATTTAGAAAATCAAGCTGTTTCTGCTATTAAAGCAACTTCCGGGAACTGGGAGCCTGCAGAGGTAGAAGGCGTCGATGTATCTTCACTTGAAGTGATGCCAGTCACCTTCGATTTTCAAAAGAATCCTACCCTGCCTGCAATTATAAGATAATAGCAAAGCAAAATAGTAGGTTATTCAATCAGTAACAAATTGATTATTGAAAATATAAAACCAGATGTTTATTGCATCTGGTTTTTTTTGTCAAAATACGATGATCCAAAATTAAAATATCCTTAGTATTTAACTTAGGGAAAATTCATCAGCAATTATTTTATAAAAAACGGATTCAATCTTTTAGAAAAACCGTAAATATAGCCGAGGGTATTGTTTGGAATTAGGAATTTAAAAGAGTAGATAAAGAATTATCTGTTTTATATAAATCCTATTTCTCATTCTTTATTTTATCTAAATATTTTAAACCAACATATTAACTCATATTCAACACATTAACTTTTTAAAAGAAATTTGAAATTCAGTTGAAAGGTAGTAAATTTTACTTTCTAGATTTTTCACTTCAAACTAAAGGGCATGCTTAATCAATCAATTTTTTTTGCAATCCATCCCGATGCTCCCAAAAACATGAGAGTATTTGGTGACAAAGTTTATGACCCCACAAAAAAGAAATCTAATACCCGGGGAAGTACTACCAATTCAGTGGGATTTGAATCCAGAGATAATCAACCAACTCCTGGTCTTCAAATTCCAGAACTTATCAGTTCCTATAAAGGAGGAATTGATACCATCTTATTTGCTTTTCCAAATGCTCCACATTTTGAAACTAATGAAACTGCGGAGGCTTATAAATCTTTGATTAAGGCTCTTCGAATAGGAACAAATTTCATCGTAGTTCATTATGAAGCAGATAGAGAAGTGATTGAAAATTGGTTTACGACTCTGGGCCATAGAATTTCTTCAATAAACTGGGTTCCACTACCTAGCTATGTGGATTTTACAGATTGGGCTGAAGATGCATATGTAGCGCTGAAAGACGCATACGATGAAACTTATTATCTCATGGAACCTTGGGAATTCCCAAGATCAGGAGACCAAATTATTGCGGACACTGTAGATGAATATACATTCCTCAATTCTCGTCAAGCACCATTAATTTTTCAAGGTGGAAATTGTCTGGTAGCAGATGATTTCTGGATTCTTGGTAAGGATTATTATCAAGACACTATCAATATGATCAACGATAATACACTTCCCTTAAGGCCTTCTCAAGGACAAACCATAGAGGATCTTGTCAGAAAAAGCTTTAGCGATTTTGTTGATCAACGCAGACCCATGTTTGTCGCTGGAACCAAAAAAGAAATTACGCTACCAGCTTATGTGGGGACAAAAGAATCCGGAGAATTCATCCTTGACATTGTCGGAGCTGGCACGGGACCTTACCAACCCATTTTCCATATTGATATGTTTATCAGCCTCATCGGCAAAAATAAAGATGGATTATTTGAAATGATGGTTGGATCGCCAAAACTAGGAAATAAACTTTTAGGTCTTCCTGACCGAGCTCACAATTTACAGGAGGCATATGATGAGATTGCTCGTTCATTCAAAAAGCAAGGGATAAAAGTCTATAGAAATCCACTTGTTCATTTCCCTGAATTCACGGGTAGGGAAATCTCAATTAATTATTTACGTGAATTAGCGATTAGCAATCCCACAGATAGGGATATACTAAGTGTTGTGAAGGATTTCAATAATCTTGGAGCCAGAGATAATGATGTAGCGCTCGTAAGAAATTGGCATCACATTACTAGCAATAACTGCTTGGTAGAAAATAGCGAGGTTTACGGGAAACATGTATACCTCCCTACGTTTGGGCACGGAGAATATTTAAGTCTTTCTGCATTGGATGACCAAATGAAAAAATTGTGGGAGAAATATGGGTTTAATGTTCATCAGCTAGGAGACTTCAACAGTTTTGCGAAAAGACAAGGAGTAGTTCATTGTATTTCAAAGTATATTAAGAGGACTGATTAATTATGATATTCTTGAGTTCAATCCCTTGTCATGTGGATCTAAAAAAAATAATTCCAGCTGATTGATAAGATCAACAGGTCCATGCCTTTTTATTTGGCAGAATTAACGGAAATTTCAAAGGAGCTGACATTGTCATTATTACACTGGTGTCGAAAGCCAAAAAGAGTTAATCTGATTAACAAAAAATGAAAAAAAGGATTTTCTATTTAATAGGTTTTATATTTTTTATTATCGGAATTTACCTGACAACTAAAATAGTCTCTGATATAATTGAAGAA
>NZ_JAHEBC010000120.1:4109-11143 GCF_024642405.1 Algoriphagus sp.
ATGTTTATTTAAACTCTTCCCTTAATCTTTACTTTTCTGTCAATTATTTAAGTTTATTGGCACTAGTTACGGGAATTTCCTCCATTGCAAAATCGATATTTTTAAACATTGAAAATAACCAATCCAACATGGAAACGTTCACTTTTTAGAAATTTCAGGTTTTTCAGCCTTTGGAAGGCATAATTCAATAAACTATATTCAGGACTGTTTCTCATTCAAAAAATGAAAAAAAGGATTTTCTATTTAATAGGTTTTATATTTTTTATTATCGGAATTTACCTGACAACTAAAATAGTCTCTGATATAATTGAAGAAAAGAAGCGT
Organism: Algoriphagus sp.; assembly: GCF_024642405.1. Classification (GTDB taxonomy): domain Bacteria; phylum Bacteroidota; class Bacteroidia; order Cytophagales; family Cyclobacteriaceae; genus Algoriphagus. The sequence continues at coordinate 4,434 of NZ_JAHEBC010000120.1, forward strand.
AAAGAAAAGGTGATGAATATGGAGCATACAGCATCTCAAAACGTGAGAATTCTGATTGATACCATAGAAGTTGAATACCTTAATGAAAAAAGAACACTAGGCATTTATCTACCAGAAAATTATGAGGATGATACTGCTAGTTATTCGGTTCTCTATTTTTTAGATGGGCAGTCCTTATTTGACCAAAAGATCCAAGAAGGAAACGAATGGCAGTTGGATGAAGTATTGGACAGCCTAGGAAGGATTTCTCAGGAACAATCCATTATTGTGGGTTTATATAATTCAGAAGACCGAGTAAAGGAATACTCTCCACTCCCCTCAACCCAATGGTTTTCAGGAAAAGATTATAGTGGTGATAAACATGCAGAATGGATTGTTTCAAGTGTTAAACCTTGGATCGATGCAAGGTACCGCACAAAAAAAGAAGCAAAATATACAGTGATTGGAGGTGCTTCTTTAGGAGGATTAATGTCCTTTTATATGCTTATGAAATATCCTACTGTTTTTGGAGGTGCCATTGTATTTTCACCTTCTTTTTGGATAAATAAAGAAGTGTTCAAGTTGCATGAAAACAACAAAAATATTTTTAATCAACGGATTTATTTCAATGCAGGCGATTTAGAACCATCAACCGTTCAAAATGTAAAAAGAATGTATGAGATACTTCTCAAATACGGAGTCCCAAAGAAAAATCTAATGGTTGATACCGAAAAAGATCTGGGACATTCTCACATGACATGGAGAAATGGATTTAGGAAAGCCTATCCATGGATTATCAGGGACAAATAAAACATATTGACATTCACCTCATCTTTTTATAGAAGAAACTCCAGTTCTTTTTTATCAAAATCAGTTAGCCCTAACTCTTATTTTTCAATTACTGTACTGACTTAATTTCAAAGAAAAAATATTTTTCTTCTTTACTTTATTAAAAAATATTTTAATTTAAGTAATTGCTACTTCTTAAAATTTATTAATTAAGGCTAAAGAAAACCAAATTGAACTTGAAAAACATAGTTAAACCGCACCTTCTACTTCTAATTTTTATAATCGCCTGTTCTCCAAAATCTACTAATCAAGATGAAGGGGCTGAAGAAACCGAAATTTCATCTAAGCCGGTAATCATGGCCTATTACGTAGCAGAACGGGATTATCAGCCAGAAAAAATACCTGTGGAAAAGTTGACTCACATTATCTACTCTTTTACAAATGTGATTGACGGGGAAATGAAATTCAGGAACGAAGAAGTTGCAGGACCTAAGCTAGAAGCACTTGTAAAACAAAAAGATCGCAACCCGGACCTGAAAGTAATGATTGCCTGTGGCGGTTGGGGTGCCGATGGGTTTTCAGATATGGCACTCACTGAAGAAAGTAGAACAAAATTCATCAATAGTGCCTCAGAGTTCATAAAAAAATATCAACTCGATGGGATGGACATGGACTGGGAATATCCAGGAATATCAGGTGCAGGCACCATGGCACGTCCAGAGGACACCCAAAATTTCACTTCTTTAATGAAGGGATTGCGTGAGATGCTTGATGAATTTGATTCTCCTAAAGTATTGACCTTTGCATCAGCAGGTTGGAAGCGGTATTACGATTTTGTAGATATGGATCAGGTGATGAAATATGCCAATTACACCAATGTGATGACCTATGATCAAGTTTCTGGAGTATCCATATACACCGGTCATCATACTCCTCTGGGAGATGTGAGTAGTGGAGAAATATCTGGTACTCCATTTCATGATCATCTGGATAGCTTATATAAAAATGGAAATAGCCCTGATCCTGATCCTCGTTCTGCTGAAAAAATTGTGGATTTCTTGATCGATAGTGGCGTAAACCCAAATCAGATAGTAATTGGAAGTGCTTTCTATGGAAGAGTTTGGAAAGGTGTTCCACCTGCAAACAATGGATTATATCAGCTCAGCGGTGGACTTCAGATTGGATGGATGGCTTATCATAGAATTAGGGAAACTTATGAACAGGATCCGAATTTTCAGCGGTACTGGGATGAGAAAGCTAAAGCACCTTTTATGTATAATTCTACAGACAGCTTAATGGTATCCTATGATGATACTGTTTCAGTGGCACTAAAAACCAAGTACACCATGGAAAAAGGACTAGGTGGAATCATGTTCTGGGAGTTAGGAAATGATACCAAAGAAGAAGGAAGTCTTCTTGACGCGATTTATAAAGCTGCACAGGAATAATTCCTAAAGGATAGCTTGAATTTTCGGATAAATAGAAAATCCTTTTTAGTATTTAGAATAGAACTAATCTCCTTCCGAATTGTATCCTTTGCCCATTAAAAGAATTACTATTTCCCTAGATTAGTTATAGAAAATCGACTTCTAATATCCCAACTTTAGAAACTATACTCAAAATGATAACTCAATTGAAACCATTCTCGATACTACTTTTAATTCTGGTAAGTTCAATTGTGTTCTCCTGTTCAAAAAATCAAACTCTCATTTTTGATGGTTCAGCAGGCCCTTTAAAAATCAGCATTAATGAAAAAGGGGAGATTGTAAAACTAACTGATCAAAACACAGGGGTAAATTATACACTAGAGGATACAATAGCCTCTTTGTTGTCGGTTAGGATTAATAATCAATACATCCAACCAAAGTCAGCTTCTATAAAAGATGGCTTGATTAGCTTGGCTTTTGAAAATGATGTTGTTGCCGATATCAAAATTGAGGAAAAAGAAACTCATTTCACATTCGAGTTAATTTCTATCACAAATAATGATCTTGTTGAATTAATTGTCTGGGGCCCTTACCCAACTTCTATACAAAAAACTATCTCTGAAACCGTTGGTGTGGTACGAGATGATAATTTTGCCATTGGTATTCAAGCTTTAAATATTAAAACTCTTGGAGGATATCCTTGGAATGAAAGTGACCGCATGCCAGAATTCGACTTTGTTCGAGAGGCCGACTTAAACAATATGCATCCTAAATCAGATGGCAGTGTTCTATATAGGGTTGAAGCAGCTGCTCCTCTTCAAAATGGCAGTACACTTCAAGCCTATACCAGAAATAGAAATTCTGAAAGAATATACTCGGATGTTGCTCATGAAAAAATTGTTGCCCCACCTTATGAAGACGGGGGAGTACTTGGTTCAAAAATAGCATTATTTGGAAGTCCGGAACCCAAAACATTGGAAACAATTGGTGCTATTGAAATTTCCGAAGGACTCCCCCATCCAATGATTGACGGAGAATGGGTGAAGACAAACCGAAATGCAGCAGCTGCTTATCTCATTACTAATTTCACTGAATCAACAGTGGATGATGCAATAGCATTAACCAAAAAGGCAGGCTTGAAATATCTATATCATTATGGAAAGACTTTCGAAACCTGGGGGCAATTTGAATTATATAAAGGTGAATTTCCAAATGGAATTGAGGGTTTAAAAGAATGTGTTGATAAAGCCGAAAAGGAAGGAATTCACATGGGAACTCATTTCTTATCGAATTTTATTGCAACAGATGATAAATACGTTACACCGATTCCAGATGAAAGACTCGCCAAAGTAGGGAGTTCGACCATCCTAGAAAATATTGACGCCAATGCTTCCGTGATTACAATCGAATCTCCTGAATTCTTCAATCAAATGAAGAATAACAATTTAAAAACAGTAATGATTGGTGAGGAATTGATCCGTTATGGCAGTGTGTCAGAACAGTCACCATGGCAATTGCTTGATTGTCAAAGAGGTGCATTTGACACAAAAGCCAGTAGTCATATGAAAGGGGAAAAGATCTCCAAGTTGCTCGATCATGGATACAAGGTATTCCTAAGTGATGCTGACTTGACCAAAGAGATGTCTATAACCATGGCTAACCTATACAACAAAACTGGTCTTCGTCAAATTTCATTTGATGGTTTAGAAGGAAATCGGTCTACTGGATTGGGTACCTATGGTGAGTCATTAATGCCCTATACATGGTATAATAACTTGTCTGATGAATTAAAAAATCATCTGATAATCGATGCAAGTCGCACCACTCATTTTTTCTGGCACATTTACAGCCGGATGAACTGGGGAGAACCTTGGTATGCGGGTTTCCGCGAAAGTCAGACAGAATACAGATTTAACAATCAGGCTTATTTCCAAAGAAATTTTATGCCTGGCATGTTGGGTTGGTTTAAAATGACTCCTGAAACCAGTGTTGAAGACATGGAATGGATGCTCGCGAAATCAGCTGGGTATGATGCCGGATATGCACTGGTCGCCGATCTTCCAACTGTTAATCAGAATGGAAATTCAGACAAAATATTGGAATTGATTGGTGATTGGGAAAAATTGAGAATTTCTGACTCCTTTAGCAAAGCTCAAAAAGAAGGCATGCGGGATAGCGAAAAAGAATTCACCCTAAAAAAAGTGAATGACTCAGAATGGAACTTACAGGAAGTTTATTCAGAAATTTACAGTCATGAGAAAAAAGTAAGACAACCAGGAGAACCTTTGTATTCCACCTTAGAATTCAATAATGCCGGAGAAGAGCAAGTGTTAAATTTCACCATGACAGCTATTAATTGCGATGTAAGCGGCGTTTCGCTTGAGATCAATGGATATAAGAAAATAGAACTTCCGGGAACTATCAAAGAAGGGCAAATCTTGAAATATTCTGGAGGCAAAGAAGTGGTTTTGTTTGATTCAAACTGGCAGATCATTCGGAAATACAATATTGATCTTTCTGATCTGAAGATTAATAATGGTGAGAATGTGATTACTGTAGATAGCAATTTCGACAAAGCAGAAAAGGACGCAAGTATCAAAGTAGAAATCAGAACTTATGGGGAGGATCAAAAAGTAGTTTTAAAAAATTGATTTATAACTGGAATAAAATCAAACCCTTATTTTTTAACTGCATTCCAATTAAACAATTACCTATTTGAGATATCATGTAGATATTAATTTTAGACAAGAAGTTATACTTTGAAATATAATTTCATATACATCTATTTTTCAGGTACTTGAAAGTGATTCATTAATAGGTTAGATTGTATTAATTAAAGTATCTAAGGACATTTTTCTTATTCGGTCCTTAGTCTTTTTTTTCCAAAATAACTATGGTCATAATATTAACAAATGATAAAATTTTATCGAATAATTCGCCAACGTCTCTTAAGCGAGAATAAGATTACAAAGTATATGATTTATGCTATTGGTGAAATTGTGCTGGTGGTTATCGGTATTTTGATTGCACTTCAGTTAAATACCTGGAATCAAGACCGAATAGATAGGAAAATGGAAAAAAAGATCTTAACAGATCTGCGACAAGAGTTAAAGACAAACAAACAAAAAATCAGAGCGGCTATCGAAAGACGCGAGGATCGTTATAATCCTTTAGATAGATATATGAAATTGATGGAAGAAGATAGTATACCCTTTTTAGATTTCTTAGAAATTCATAAAGTAAACTTCTTCTCAGGTCAAATTTCCCCTTCCTTTGGGGTGATTAATTCTTTAATTTCATCAGGAGAAGTCAATTTGATTTCTAATGATTCTTTGAAATATTTAGCCACGGATTGGAAAGATGTTATAGCGGTATTTATGTCTGTTGAAAAAAGTTCTTTTGATGGGCATAGAAGATTTTCAGACTATTTCGACACACGATTCCCTTTCTTAGGAAATCAATTTCACAATAAATCTCCAGAAGACCTACAAGACAGATTTGAGAAAATCATTGATGATGTTGAATATCGAAACAAGTTAATAACAGTAAAACAACATTTCGAGGGCGCTATAAGAATTGGCGAAGAGACAATAGAATATATTGATGGAATGACAAATCTTATCGATCGGGAAATTGAAAAAATGAATTGAAATAAATTACAAGGAAATTCATCTTAATAATAAAGTTTTTTAACTGAAGAATTGAAATTACCCAGCACAAACTAAATTTTTATTCTCTAAATAATATTACCTTAAGGATTGTGTCAATGGATTGGACAATTATCCTGTTCTTAGTTAGTTTTATATACTACTAAGAATTTCCTTAAATCCATTATTTCAATTTTAAACCTAATACTTTTTTTCAAAAAAATTAATATGAGTGAAATCAAAAAACCAGGTGTTTATATCAATGAAATCAATGCATTTCCAAATTCCATTGTACCTATTCCAACAGCTGTACCAGCATTTATTGGATATACACCAAGAGTAAAATTTAAACAAAGATCGTATAAAAATATTCCGCAGAAAATTACCTCTTTTGCAGAATTTCAAGAGATTTATTGTTTTTCAGATGTACCAAATGCTTTAGATCCTGCAAAACAATACAGCCCCGAGTATTATCTCATAAAGCAAAATTCCCAGCCAGAAAGAGAAAACTTTATCTCAATAAACGGAAGCTTTTATTCCATACTTCCTGATCCGAATACAATTTATTATCTATACAACAGCATCAGGCTTTTCTATGAGAATGGTGGTAGTGAAGCTTATATCGTATCAGTTGGAACCTATGGAAAGCCTTCTAAAAAACCGATCAAGCCAGGAAAAGGAATTATCAACAAAAAAGTGCAATTGAATGCTCTGATCAATGGAGTTGCCTCATTAAAGAATGAGAAAAAACCAACGATGTACATCTGCCCTGATGCAACACTCTTGTCAATTGAAGAAAATGGAACTTTGATGCAGGAGATGTTACTTCAAAGCAATGAAGTTCAAAGAGCGGTCAGTATTTTTGATG
>NZ_JAHEBC010000003.1:0-5371 GCF_024642405.1 Algoriphagus sp.
CATCCTTAATATTTGGATATAAACCTTTCCGGCACCATTCATCTCGATGATTTAATGCCGCTGCCCGAATGGAAACTCTTGCCTCTCCGGGCTTTAAGGACCTTTCTTGAATATCGGTCAATAAAAGTTTACTAGAGTAATTACTATTAAGAGTAATTGCTTTCATATTATTAAAAATCTGCAGGTGAATTTGGTCGGTTTAAAAGATCATCTGTATCATCAAAATCAGAATTAGCTTTACTCTGTCTTTTTATCGTTTGCCCAGAATCAAAAGATGATACTCCGGAGGATTGTTTAGAAAAGTTCGATCCGTAAACAGGCTGATTAAGCATTGGCGTACCGAAATGATCTAAGTCTTGGAATTTTGTAAATCTACCGATGAATCTAAGTTTAACAGTATCAAGAGATCCATTTCTATGCTTTGCTATTATCACTTCTCCCACACCTTGAGTCGAATTATGTTCCTCATCTTCTGTAATTCCATAATATTCAGGGCGGTAAAGAAACATTACCATATCGGCATCTTGTTCGATAGCTCCAGATTCCCTCAAATCCGAAAGTTGAGGTCTCTTATCCCCACCGCGTGTTTCAACAGCTCTGGATAACTGAGATAGTGCTATAACCGGAACACTTAATTCTTTTGCAATTTTCTTTAAGGCTCGGGAAATACTAGCAATTTCTTGCTCACGATTACCGCCTCCGCCTCCTTTTGAGTCACCTGACATTAATTGTAAATAATCAATTACAATCATTTGAATGTCATGCTGAGCTTTGAGTTTTCTACATTTGGCTCGAAGCTCAAGAATAGACAAAGCTGGTGTATCATCTACAAAAAGCGGTGCTTTTGAAAGCTTCGCTGTTTTATGGACTAATTGAGCCCATTCATGATCTTCTAAAGAACCCTTTTTAATCTTTTCTGAATCTAATTCAGCTTCTGAACTTATCAATCGATTCACAAGCTGAACAGAGGACATTTCCAATGAGAAAATAGCAACGGGTTTATTATGATCTACAGCCGCATTTCTTAAAACAGAAAGAACAAAAGCTGTTTTACCCATTGCAGGACGAGCAGCAATAATAACCAAATCAGATTTTTGCCATCCTGAAGTTACTCGATCCAAAGCTGTAAATCCTGATGGAACTCCGGTTAAACCATCTTTTTGACCTCTACGAGATTCCAACTCTACGATGGCCTCACGCATGATAGACTTCATGTCTGAATAATTCTTTCTAATATTCTTTTCAGAAATCTCAAAAAGCGATTGCTCCATTTTATCCAATAGTTCAAAAACATCGGTTGTTTCCTCATAAGCATCTTTTTGGATCTCAGAAGAAATACGAATCATTTCACGCTTAATCGATTGTTCCGTGATAATTCTGGCATGGTACTCAATGTTCGCAGCAGAAGCCACTTTTGAAGTGAGCTCTGTTACGTAAAAAGCCCCACCGGCAATTTCTAAAGAACCATTTCGTCTAAGTTGGTTGGTAACAGTTAATAAATCAATTGGCTGGCTGTCTGTAAACAAATCCAAGATTGCCTGAAAAATTGCTTGGTGTGAATCTTTGTAAAAGCTTTCAACTTTTAAAATATCGATCACATTTGTCAATGCATCCTTTTCTAACATTAAGGCTCCTAGTACAGCCTCTTCAAGCTCTATAGCCTGTGGAGGCACTTTTCCAAGCATGTTGGTGGGATTCTGTACAGAATGCTTACGAGAAATTCTAGGATTGGTACTTTTTTCGGTCATATTAACAAATGTATGGTCTTATAGCCATGAGTTTTAAACAAGTTTTGCCAGACTTATCAACACTTACTAAGCCACAAAAATCAAGCCTTGGTAATCAAGTTTGTGATTTATAATAAACTCCATTTCTAAATCCATGAAACATGCTACAAAGCATCGCCCATGAAAAATGCCACAGCATTTCAGAAATAGGGATATTTAGAATTTTATAACCAAGATATGGTTTGTTTAACATTCCATAGGTATCCCAAAAATGAGGAAATAGAATATTGAAATTGATATAATAAATCAAAAGAGATATTGTCAGGGTAGCAATTGCAGAGATTAATGACACCTTGATTAGATCTTGTCTTTTTTTCCAAATGTAAATTGAAAGAACAAGAAACGTCAAGATAGTAACATAGCCCGAATGAATTCCAAATCCGAAAGTAAACTAGGACATACTCAGGCATGCAACTAAAAACAGATAAAAGAACTCCAGATTTATGGGTTTTGATACTTTGGAGTAATCTATCTCTCTATTTGTAAAAGATGAATAGATATAACCACCAACTCCAAATAATGAAAATCCGATGATGAAGTCTTCAATCCCAACTATCCCAGTCCCAAAAAGTGTTGGAGGCCTCCAATAATCTCTGAAATACCAAACTTCAGCGATCATTCCCATTAATCCACCAGCCACTCCTACCTTAATCATTCCTGCTTTCCAAGGGCTCTTCCAAAAAACAAGTGCCCAGGCAATTGTGTACATGATGGATAGACAAAAGTAAGCGTACTTATCTTCTAGCATAAAACTCAAAACGTATCCGAAATTAATTAAAAAGTATTCTCCCAAAAAAATTGTTGGAATTAAGAAACGATATGGACAAAGCGCATGACTTTTATTTTTAAGTTTGAACTAGAATTGAAAAACAAAAACCAACTTAAATGGAAAAATATCATTTCATAGCAGTGGGGGGTGCAGTCATGCATAATCTAGCTTTAGCCCTTGTTGAAAAAGGATATACAGTTACGGGATCTGATGATGAAATTTATGAACCCTCAAAAACAAGGTTATCTAAAGCTGGAATTTTGCCCAATTCTTACGGTTGGTTTCCTGAGAAAATAACATCGGACCTAGATGGGATAATCTTAGGGATGCATGCTAGAATAGACAATCCTGAATTATTGAAGGCGCAGGAATTAGGTATACCGGTATATTCTTTTCCTGAATTCATTTTTAATCAGAGCAAAAAGAAAAAAAGAATTGTTATCGCTGGTTCACATGGAAAAACCTCTATAACATCTATCATTCTTCATGTTTTAAAAGATAATAAAGTAGACTTTGATTATTTGGTAGGAGCTCAAATAGATGGATTTGACTTAATGGTGAGGCTTTCAGATGCTCCCATTATCATTATAGAAGGTGACGAATACCTTACATCCCCGTTAGATAGAACCCCGAAGTTTTTCCATTACAAACATGACATTGCTTTGGTAAGTGGTATTGCATGGGATCATTTTAATGTATTTCCTGATTTTGAGGAATATAAAGATCAGTTTTCAAAATTGATGGAGAAAACACCAGACTCTGGTGAATTGATTTATTGCGAATCCGACCAACTTGTTAAACAAGCGGCAGAAAAAATTGAAATTAATGCTGATAAAACTTCTTATAAAGCTCACCCAGCAATTATTGAAGGAGGTAAAACGTTTCTAAAAACTGAGAATGGTTTGGTAGAAATCCACATTTTTGGAGATCATAATCTTCAAAATCTTCAAGGCGCCATGAATATTTGCCTTTCTTTGGGCCTATCAAAAGAGAATTTTTATTCCTCAATCCAAAGTTTCAAAGGAGCTGCAAAAAGACAAGAATTGATAGCAGGAAATGATAATGCTTGCCTTTATCGGGATTTCGCTCATGCTCCATCTAAATTGCAAGCTACCGCAAATGCCGTAAAAGCACAATTCCCTGAAAGAACTCTAATTGCTGTTCAAGAGCTACATACATTTTCTTCGTTAAATAAGGATTTCCTTCCAAACTATGCAGGAACCATGGATGCACCTGACATAGCTATAATATACCTTAACCCTCATGCCGCAGCTTTAAAAAAATTAGAATTGATGGATGAAGAAACTTTAAGAGAAGGTTTCAAGAGATCTGACCTTAGGTTATTTACCGAAAGTAGCAGTCTACTACAGTTCTTATTAGAACAGGATTATACCAACACCAATTTACTTTTAATGTCTTCTGGAAACTATGATAATATGGATTTGGAAGGATTAAAAGCTAAATTCAAGTAAATTGAATCGGATATTTCATCTCCATGAAATCAAGTGAGATGAAAATTAAAAACAAAAAAATGAAATTAAATTTAAGAAATCCCATTGCATTTTTTGATTTAGAAGCTACTGGAACGAATATTTCTACGGATAGAATAGTGGAAATTTCAATTGTAAAATTGAATGTAGATGGAAAAAAAGAAATATATACCAGAAAGGTAAACCCTGGAGTTCCAATTCCTTTGGAAGCTTCCCTGATTCATGGTTTATATGATAAGGATGTTAAAAATGAACCTTTATTTAAAGATATAGCGAAAGAAGTACATCAATTTATCGGACAATCTGATTTATCTGGTTTCAATGTTTTAAAGTATGACATTCCATTATTAGTGGAAGAATTTTTAAGATCTGGGATTGAGTTTGATTTAGATAAACGAAATCTTTTAGATGCACAAAAAATCTTTCATTTGATGGAAAAAAGGAATCTGACAGCAGCCTATAAATTTTATTGTGGGAAAACATTAGAAAATGCTCATAGTGCTGAAGCAGACACTTTAGCTACGATGGATGTTTTTATTTCTCAAGTAGAAAGATATATGGGAGAAGAAGCAATAGACCTTCAAGGTAATAAACTTGGGTTCTTTGAGAATGACATGAAGAAAATCCATGATTTGGTAAATGAAAAAATGGTGGATTTAGCCGGTAGATTTGTATTCAATTCTCAAGGGGAAGAAGTATTTAACTTTGGAAAACATAAAGGTAAACCCATAGAACAGGTATTTAAGGAAGAACCAGGTTATTATGACTGGATGATGCGTGGAGATTTTCCACTTGACACTAAGAGAAAATTAACTCAAGTTAAACTTCGAGGATTCACTAATAGGTAATAAAAAAACCGGAAAAATTTCCGGTTTTTTTATCATTGATCTTTATAATATTTCAATGCTTCGGGCATCCATTCATTTAGCTTTTTAATTCTATTGCTCGGGTCAGGGTGCGTGGATAAAAACTCTGGCGGTGCTTCTCCCCCACTTTGAGCCTGCATCCTTTCCCAAAAAATTGGGGCTTCTCTAGGATCATATCCAGCTAATGCCATAAAAGTCAGGCCTAATTGATCTGCCTCAGATTCATGTTTTCTAGAAAAACTTAACATTCCCAATTCACTTCCTATTCCTACTGATTGTAAGAAAATCTGTTGAGTCAAAGTAGGGTTTTGACCAATAGCTGAAGATAAAATTCCAACTCCAAAGTTTGCAATCAATCCATTCGACATTCTCTCTCTGGAGTGAGCGGCAACTGCATGGGCAATTTCATGTCCCATAACTACTGCTATCCCTGTTTCTGTTTGGGTTATCGGCATAATG
>NZ_JAHEBC010000003.1:5381-42819 GCF_024642405.1 Algoriphagus sp.
CTTTACCACCTGGCATACACCAAGCATTAACTTGATCACTTTCCAACAAATTAAATTCCCAATTGAATTCATCTGCCAATTCAGAATAGCCAGAAGTTCGTAAATAGTCTTCTACAGCTTTTGACATCTGATTCCCCACTTTGAGAATTTTTTGCCCATCAGTAGAGGATGTAACCACTTTACTTTCCTTTAATACCTGGTCATATTGTTCATTTACTAATGGTTGGATTTCTTCGCTGGAAACAAGAGCAAGTTGAGACCTGCCAGTTAAGGGTACTTTTGCACAGGCGTAGGTTATCAACCCGATACCTAACAGTATTGCTATTTTTTTCATTTTGTTAGTTATTTACAGTTTCCTTTTGTCAAATAGGATACCAAAATCAATAGTAAAAAAATTTTGTCTAATTTGAAGACAAAAATTTGGTTTGATGAATGCTAGTGTATCTAAAATGGAGCTAAACTCTGCCGCTAAGTCTTATTTGTCCAAAATGGAAAACCCATTTGTTTTTTGGTGGGCTATGCTTTTCAAACTGCCCTCCGTGGTATTTTGGAGGATAAAAGTCAAGTCTTTAGACTTGGAAAAATGTGAAATCACAATCCCCTATTTTTGGAGGAATCAAAATCCGTTTCGATCCATTTATTTTGCAGCTTTGGCGGGTGCAGGGGAACTGAGTACAGGTCTATTATGTCAATTGGCTCTAGCCGGAAAAGGAAGTTTCAGTATGCTAGTGGTAGATTTTAAAGCCGAATTTCATAAAAAAGCGAATCAAAAAATTACTTTTACTTGTAATCAAGGAGCTGAATTAAATTCTCTAATAAGTAATTTAAAGCCTCAGGAATCTGGAAAAATCACCATGATCTCAAGAGGAACCAATCAAGAAGGAGAAACGGTTGCACAATTTTTTATCACCTGGTCATTTAAGCGAAAATCTTAATTGGTCCAATCTTTTTCCCACTCGATGAATTGTCTCAATCTTGCATAAACCTTTTCACTTGACCAATCTAAGAACTCGTGGTGAGCATGCATTTGATTGAATTTAATTATTAGCGGATCCCATTCTTCTTCTAAAATATTATAGTCCTCTCCTAAAATCATTTTTACCGAATCAGAGTCAATTATTTTCAAATAACCTTCTCTTCGCTTCAAATAATCCAGCTTTTTAGCGTATTCTCTAGCATTTTTTGACTTTTTGGTAAAATAAGAAATCACCCCTCCTATGGCCACGCCACCATCTGGTGAATCTCTAAATCCTGCAGTTATTTGGCCTTTCGAAGAAACTGGTTTTTCTTCATTGGGATCTACTAATACCAGCTTTCCATCTATAAACCTAAAAGAATTTGGCTCAGCTTTGACTTCAAAAGTGGGTAATAGTCTAGCTCGATCTTGAATCTGAATTTGTAAAAACCTTTCAGTAGTAAGAATCAATTTTTGTTCAATGAAACCGGGATAAGAAATCTTAAGCGTATCTCCTATTTGACCTTTAACATTAAAATATCCACGAATATTAGTGGAATCCGACTCATTTCCACCTACTAATTCCACAAAAACTCCCTCTAAATATTTCTTGTCATTTGCATCTAGAACATTGCCGGAATAAGATACTTGCGCAAAAGCTATCTTTGCGAATAAAATGAAAGAAAAGAATAAGAATAGAAACTTCATAAAGCTCGAAAGATATTTCAGAAATGTTTCAAGCAGAAATTAAAAGAGTTAAATATCCTTAAGCTGAATTTTGGTTACCTAATTTCCAGAAGCATATCGGTTCCTAAAAATTCTTGATTTTCGGTTCGAAACCAAGTTCTATTAGCTGGAATTTTCATTTTTGAGAACTCTATTTCTCCTTCTAAAAATATTATTTCTCCAATTTGATTTGGCTCATCTTTATAGAATTTATAAGCCTCCATTTTATACGTTTCAGGATCAAAGTAGAAATACCAAATATCCATATCATAAGGCACTCTAACAACTAGGTAATTTTTTCCTTTAACTTCTTCAGTTTTGATTTCCTTCTCTATTAGAGTTCCAGGATCTCTTAATTTCATGGGTAATCCCCATAAATAAGTATAATAGTTCCTCATCCTCAATGCTCTTTCTTTTTCAATTTCACCTTGGATTTGAACCAATGAATCGCTCCAAACTTCATATTTTAACCCTTCTATAGAATATGACATTTGGGATTTTGAATTATCAACAGCAAACTCATAACTTCTTGAATCTCTACCCGGCGGCAAACTATCATTCAAGAAAAAAGTAGCTTTCAATTCTCCCCATTCTCCTTTAGGGTCATGGTACCTTATTGATTTTTCTACTAATTCTGGACCTGTTTTTGGGGTTTCAGGTTCGCAAGAAAAACAAGCCAAGATTCCCGGAATTAAAAAAATTGCATTTACGGATCTTTTCATAGATGATAATTTTCACAATCTAGCTAATTTGTGGGAATGGACCTTAAACTCACCCGTTTTGCCCCTACACCCAGTGGTTTTTTACACTTGGGAAATCTATATTCTTTTTTAGTCACAAAAGCTTTATCCGAAAAGCAAGGAAGTAAGATCTTATTGAGAATTGATGATTTGGATCGAGAAAGATATAGGCAAGAATACGTTCAAGACATTTTTGACACATTGAATTTTATGGAAATTCAATATGATGAAGGACCAAAAACTTTAAAAGATTTTGAATCAAATTGGTCACAGATTCATAGAATTAATTTATATAATGAATCACTGGAAAAACTTCGATTTTCAAAGAATCTGTTTGCTTGTGATTGTACCCGAAAAAAAATTCAACAATTAGATTCATCAGGATATTATCTTGGATATTGCTTAGACAGAAGAATTCCTTTAGATAAAGCAGATACTTCATGGAGATTCAATACTTTCAATACAGATTTTATTAAACTTCAGGAATACCCACTTCAAACCCGAACTTATACTTTACCTGAAGATGGAGCTTTTTTTATGGTTAGAAAAAAAGATCGTTTACCTGCTTATCAGCTTACTTCAGTTGTTGATGATATTCACTTCGGTGTCGATTTTATAGTTAGAGGACTAGATCTTCTTAGCGCTACTTTAGGTCAAAAAATTCTTGCTGAATCTATGGGAGAAAATTCATTTAACGAAATTACTTTTCACCATCACCCACTAATTAAAGGACCCAAAAATTTAAAACTTTCTAAGTCCGATGGTGCTACTTCTATTCAATACCTTAGAAAAGAGGGAAAAAAGCCTAAGGATATCTATCAAATGCTTGGAGAATTGATAGGATCAAATAATCCAATATTTAACTATCATGACTTCCGTTCTTTCCTAAAATTATAAAAGGGTCTGAAGAAAATCAGACCCTTTTATAGCGAAGTTAAAGTGATAATTAGTCGTATTTAGCAGGCATATTAGGAGCTACCTTCGATTTTTCAATAAACTGCCTGATATCCTCATTAGAAGTTTTCAAGTCCTCTGCCCTCAAATACATCATATGTCCACTTCTATACCCAATCCAAGAAATTCGATCAGACATTCTCCCGTTTGGATCAATTTGCCACATATTATATTTTGCATTAAAGAAATCGGTTCCACCATCAAAAAGACCAGATTGAACCATCACATGTAAGTAAGGATTTTGGCGCATTGCCGTTCCTAAATCATAGCCTGTATTTTCATTTGATCTATCCCAAGGATTAACTGGACCAAAAAGATTATAAGTCAAGTCAGTGTTATACTTTAAAGTCTCTTTTGCATAAATATTAAATGCTGGGGCAAAGGCATGATTCCAAGCCGTCAAAGCCGGATCAAAGTCAGGGCGAGAACCTGTTCCTGATTGATCAAACCCTTTATAACGACTATCCAAACGTCCAATAGTCATCCCTTGATCTCTCAACAATTCCTTCCAGAAAAAGCTAGTGGGAACCATCAGATTATGTTCTAAAATAACTTCTTTACTCAAACCGGAATAGTGCGCAAACTTTGTAGCGATTGCATCTCTTTCTGAGGAAGGTAGATTTCCACCTTTTACAATAGCAGGAATAAGCTCATCAATAGTAAACGCTTCTACTTCGGGAAGGATATCATCCAGATCCTTGCTTTGAAGATCAGAATCTAATGCTTTATGGTACCAAGCAGTCGCTGCATAGTAAGGTAAATAATTCGCCGTTTTTATAGGTGCACCTCTATCAATTCCCAAATCAGTGGGAGAAACTAAAATAACCCCATTAAAATACATCCAATGAGAATTTTGAAGTTGGGCAACTAATCCTGCCACTCGAGTTGTACCGTAGCTTTCGCCGATTAGATATTTTGGCGAAGCCCATCTTCCTTGGCGCGTCACAAAAGTATTTACCCAATCCGCGAGGTATTTAATATCAGAATTAATCCCAAAGAATGTAGTTCTTGGAGTTTCAGGATCAACAATTCTTGAATATCCCGTATTTACAGGGTCTACATATACAATATCTGCAACATCAAGAATAGAGTTGGGATTAGTCTTTGTGCCATAAGGTTGGATTGGATATCCTTCATCATCAATATTTAAAATTACAGGCCCTGTATATGCTAAGTGCATCCAAATAGAAGCAGATCCAGGTCCTCCATTGAAAGAGATTACCAAAGGTCTTGTCGTTTTATCAGAAATGTCGGTTCTTTCATAATAGGTGTAAAATAAGGATGCGATCGGCATTCCTTTTTCATCCCATACTGGTTGAGTTCCTGCCGTTGCCCTGTAAGGGATCCTCTTTCCTTTAATGGTAGTCTCATGCGTTGTTTCTACTTTTGATTCGACTTCAATATGTCGCTCGGTCTGAGCCCAGGACAAGCTGATACAAAACATCAAAAGCAATGATAAGTATTGTTTTTTCATAAGGTTGATGGTTTAAATATTAAACCTGAAATTAGTATTACTGCATCCAAATAACCCGAAAAATTACACTAATGGGTTTTGACGAGTGAATTAATTTTTATTTGCTCCAACGAGTCTCGCAATGACCACAGCAGGATATAAAATCCCTACAGTGGAAAGAAACACTGAAAGCATTTTAGCCATGATATGTGTAGGGTACATATCACCAAATCCCACAGTGGTAAGTGAAACCAAACTGAAGTAAATATATTGTGGGTAATCCTCATCAACCCCTTTCAAATCAGTAGCTCCAGCTATACCTGTACCGGTGATTAATTGAATTATTTCAAATACAAAAGCACCTAAGATTGCAACTAATAAATAGACATTTATAGCACCAATTACTCTATAAATATTTATCTCCATATCTCTGAATAAAAGCCTAATATTCAAAAATATAAACACCAACATATTAAGTATACCTACAAGTCTTTCGGAAAGATAAAATTCAAAATCAAAATCACTGAATCGGAGAAGCCTTAATCCTAGCTGGGTAAAAAATAATCCAGAAGTCAAAAAGATCAATACTTTTTCTCTTGAAGACCAAATACCTGTAAAAAATAAGAAAAGAAAAACAGCGTTGACAAATACAATATGTACATGTTCATATTCTATCAAAATTGGCAGTATAAACACTGTAAACAATAAAATCAAAAGAAGCACTCCAAAGCTCGCATCAGTTAACCAATATTCGGTAAAATTTTTAAAGGCCTTTTGAACAGGCTTCCCTTTTCGAGTATGTGAACTTTCACTCATTTTATGATAAACTTAATTCACCCAATAAAACATGAACTGCTTGTCCCTTTAAAAGTACACGATCATCATGCTTCTCTATGTTTATTATCCCTCCCCTACTTGATGCTTGAAAAGCTTTTAATGAAAATTTACCAGTTTTTTGGTACCAATAATCCATGAGAGCGCAATGTGCGAAACCTGTCACAGGATCCTCATTTACTCCAACATTGGGTCCAAAGAACCTACTGTAAATATCATAGGGTTCTTTGCCTTTAGCTGTGATAATTATCCCCTCTTCCGAATTATCAGAAATAACCATAAAATTTGGTTTCACGGATTCAACTGCTTTATAATCTTCCAATTCGATAATCCAATTTTTTCGCAATTCAGAAATTCCTACAATCTTTTCACCAAAGAATTCATCTTTAAAATAAGGATGTTCCTCTTTATAAGTGGGAATTAAAGGAAAATCCATTTGAAGCCATTCCTCAAATCCTTTTACCCGGAGCTCTCCACTTTTGGTATTAAATCTAATAGTACTGTCTGGCAATGCCCAACCTGAATGAAGCATATGAAATGCAGAAGCCAATGTGGCATGCCCGCATAAATCAATTTCTAGCAAAGGGGTAAACCATCTCAAGGTAAAAACGTCAGGCTCAGCCGTTTTTTCCACAAATGCTGTTTCACTTAAATTCATTTCCATGGCAATCCTCTGCATTTGATCAGTCGAAATAGGCCTTTCCAATAAGCAAACAGCAGCTGGATTTCCGCCAAATGCTTTATTAGTAAATGCGTCAATAATAGCGATTGGGATCTTCATAGTTTAATATTTTTCTTGAAAAATCTGGTAATGATGTTCGAAATGGCCTGGTATAATCCAAAGCAGAGCCCTGGGTGTAATAGGACTTCCATTTGCATACCCAACTAAATCATGAGAATTGGAAGGTAAGGTTTTGATCAGTGAAAGTAAAGATATCCTTTGAGTAACAAAATCCTCTAAAAGGTCTTCTATTGATACGTCTGAAAATCTTGCATTTAAAACATAATGTTCTTGATCAAACCCGGGAAGTGAGGATTTTTCTCCTCTGGCAAAACACAAAGCTCTAAATGCCATTATTCTTTCGGTATCAATGATATGACCCAAAACCTCCTTTGGAGTCCATTTTCCTTCTGCATAAGCAGTATCGGCCCATTTATTTCCTTTCTCTTGAAATAGATTTATCATTAAATCTATTTGATCCAAAATAAGAGCATAATAATCATCTCCTTTTATCAAATTTAGATAAGAAGAATAAAAATCAGAATAATCACCTTTATTAGGTTGCATTAATGTCTTCATGTAAAAGTTGGTTTAATTCATTGCAATAAGAGTTAAATTTAACCCGAACCCTTAAACTAAAACCAAACATGAATAAATATTTACTAATTATCGGACTGATTTTTATCAGTTCTTCTGCATTTTCTCAAATAGCGGTAAATAGGGATCCTAAAATCGCTGAAATGGTTTCTGAGATTTCATCGGACTCTTTAGAGAATTATGTCAGAAAGCTTGCCTCTTTCACTTCAAGACATACACTAAATACAAATACAGAAACTGGAATGCCTGCAGCTCAGGAATATGTATTGTCAAAATTTAATTTATTTGCAAAGAATTCTTCTGGAAGAATGACTGCACAAATAGAAGAGTTTGTGATACCTGCAGACGGTAGAAGAATTACAGTTGACTCTCCAGCCGCAAATGTGATTGCAACCTTGAAAGGGACTGATCCAAACGATAAGCGTGTATTCATCATATCTGGGCACATGGATTCAAGAAATAAAGATGTCATGGATGCAGAAGGGATTGCTCCCGGTGCCAATGATGATGGAAGTGGTACTGCAGCAGTTATTGAATTGGCAAGGGTAATGGCCTCAAGAGAATTTCCAGCCACAATTATGTTTGTGGCTTTCACTGGAGAAGAAGAGGGCTTAAAAGGAGCGACTTATTTGGCAGACAAAGCCAAAGAAGAAGGTTGGGAAATCGGAGCAGTCTTAAATAATGATATCATAGGCAACAGTAGCTCCTCAGGGACACTCATCAACGATAATTTAAAAATGAGGGTCTTTTCTGAAACAATTCCATCAAATGAAACAGAGGAGATGGCAAGGCTAAGAAGGTACACAGGGGCAGAAAACGATAGCAAATCTCGTCAATTAGCCAGGTTTGTTAAAGAAATTGGAGAACGCTATGTTGACCAGTTTGAAGTTAAATTAATTTATAGAGCTGATAGGTTTTTAAGAGGTGGAGATCAAACTGCTTTCTCGAGGAATGGCTTTACAGCAGTAAGAATTTCGGAAATGAATGAAAATTTCTATCATCAACATGAAAATGTAAGAGTTGAAGACGGAATACAATATGGAGACCTACCAGAGTTTATGGACTTTGAATATTTAAGAAAAGTAACGGCAGTAAATGTTTCAGCTTTGGCTACCTTATCTCAAGCACCTTCCCAACCTGAAGAAGTTCAAATTAATGTGAGAGGATTGAGCAATTCATCTACATTATTATGGAAAGAACCCGCCACAGGTGAAGCAAAGGGCTATTACGTATTGATGAGAGAGACTTCTTCACCCATGTGGGAGAAAAAGTTTTATACCTCCGACTTAACACTAACCCTACCCTATTCAAAAGATAATTACTTCTTTGCAGTTCAAGCTGTCGGGGAAAATGGAGCTGAATCTTTACCGGTATTTCCGGTACCTCTTAGCAGGTGATATATTTAAATTGAAACCATTTTAAATTTAATTTAAAATTTAACTTGTGGGAACCTAAAGTTGTATTTTTAGTTTATTAACCAAGATAATTTCTATAGAAACAATGAAAGTAAAAGAAATAGTAACACTACAGCGATCTCTCCTAGTCGATACTGAAAAACTATTAAACAAACAAGTAGAAATGGAGGGGAAATCATCGGCATATTACCTTTCTATGGCTTCTTGGTGTGATATGATGGGCTATGCAAATGCTGCAAAATACCTTTACACACATGCTGATGAAGAGCGGATGCATATGATGAAAATCTTTCGTTATATCAATGAGGCCGGGGGACATGCAATTCAGCCTGAGATTACAGATATTCGTCACAATTTCAACTCATTGAGAGAGGTTTTTGAATTGATTTTAGAACATGAAATCAAGGTTACTAAAGCCATCAATAACATAGTAGATCATGCATTTTCTGTAAAAGATTTTGCCACTTTCAGTTTTATGCAATGGTATGTCACAGAACAAAGAGAAGAAGAAACCATGTCAAGGAGAGCACTAGAACTCTTTGATATCATAGGAGAAGAAGGAGTTGGTTTATGGACGATTGATCAAGAATTAGGAAAACTACATAACGCTTCAGTACAAGCCAGTGGCGAGTAATAAAATATTTACGACTCTTACAAAAGGCAATCAAAATACTTGATTGCCTTTTTTTGAAAATAACTTTTTGAAAAATACAGATTATTGATTTTTACTAAATTAATTTCTCTATCGAATTGATTAACGCAATCTAAATCAATCCAATTTGTCTATAAATAAAATCTTTTACTTACTACTAATCATTTCACAGTCATTCTCTTAAATCAATTTCAAAGGCATCTAATGAAATTTTAAATTCATTAAAAAAAAGCCATGAAAACAACAAAAAGAATCTCTCAGATTATTGGTATCGTCTTATGCTTTTTGGTCACTTTACCATCGTGCGCTCCCGTATTTTCAGATTTACAAAGTGCCAGAACACTTGGCAAAGGCCAATTTGAAGCCACTCCTTTTTATACCAATACAGGAAAGGATAGCGAATTCAAAGGTGTTTCACATGTTGGTGCCAATTTAGGACTTGGTCTTTCTGAAAAAATTGATGTTCGTGCACGAATTGAAAGAAATTGGTACAACGGTGAGGAAGATACTGGTTATACCATAGTTGGTATCGGACCTAAATTTTCTGTAATAGAAAATAGAATTTCCTTTTTCCTTCCTGTGGGTAGAGCGCTTGGAGAAGGAACTAATCAGACTTGGCAAATGCAGCCAACAGTTTTCCTTACCCAACCTATCATCAAAGAAAAACTCGAGTTTACATTAGCTCCGAAATACCTATTCAATTTTTGTGAAGATTGCTCTGGAAATTTTGCGACAAACTTTGGAATCTCGGCTAGCAAAGACTTTAGCAAATATGCTTGGAGAGCGGAGTATGGAAGAATATTTTCAGATGGCGGAGGAATAGGCCAGCTAAGTATTGGTATTTCTTTCGTTTTAGGAAAGAAAGAATGAAATAAGTGAACTTAACCTTGATTCTTTAAAAAAGCACATCTAAAAATCAATGATTCAAGGTGTGCTTTTTTTATATCTATACTTAAAATAATTCAATAAATAATTGTTTTGATTGATTTTCCAATAATATATAATGTTTAAATAAACAAAATAAAATTTTTAAAAAACCCTTTATTATTTTTCTATATTTTGTTATCTTCATTTTATAAAAAATTAATTTTTGAATAACGGATAAATGGTTCAGGAAAATCATTCTCAAATATTATTTTTTAAGACTTTAAAATCTTCAATTCCTTCCTACTCTTCTTTAGTGGATGAAGTCTCGGAAACTCTTCAGATAAGTGTTGATAGTGCCTATCGGAGAATTCGTGGGGAAAAGCTCTTAGATTTTGATGAAATCTTCACCCTTTGCAAAAAATTCAATGTTTCTGTCGATAAATTATTTGGGATTAATTCCAATACCGTTGTATTTAAAGGAAACCAAAACAATTTCAAGAACAACAATTTCCAGATTTGGATGGAAGATGTACTTGCTCAACTGGAAATGGTCAATAGCTTTAATTCCAAACACATTTATTTTCTATTGAAAGATATGCCTCCATGGTATCATTATTATCACCATGAATTGGCTGCTTTTAAGTTTTTCTTTTGGAAAAAATCCATCTTATTTAATGATGAACTGAAGGAAGAGAAATTTAGAATTTCCGACAATCTGTTTTCAAAATACGAAGAGGTTACTAGGAAAATTATTAAAACTTATAATAAAATACCAAGTACAGAGATTTGGAATCTTGAAGGAATCAATACCACCATTAGGCAGATTGATTTATATCATGAAATGGGAATTATCTTATATCCTAAAGACACTTTAAGATTGTACCAATGCATGTTAGAAGTGGTAGATCATTTAGAAAAAATGGCAGAATTGGGTAAAAAATTTATGCCGGGACAAACGCAATTAGATAATTCACCAGAATACAATTTTTTAGTAAATGAATACGTCTTGGGTGATAACACCTTCTTTGTAAAGTTGGATGACACGAAAGTGACCTATTTAAATTATAGTGTCATTTATTTTATAGGCACTTCCGATCTCACTTTTAATGAAGGAATGTTCAGTAATTTAGAAAACCTTATCAAAAAATCAACTCAAATAAGTAAAGTGGGTGAAAAAGAAAGAAGGCAATTTTTTAACAAATTAAGGAAGAAAATTCAAGTTCGAATTGACATCTTGTCAAAACACGATCTATAAATGATTACTCTTTCGATCTGCAATTTCCTAGGATTATTGTTACTTTTCAGGAGTCAAATGATCGATTATGAAATTCAATAATAAATATATACCCCTTTTTATTACTTCTTTATTATTAAATGCTTCTTGTCAAGAAAAGAAAGAAGCTGAAAATCAAGAAGAAAAAATGATTGTAGCAAAAACTCCGGCTCCAAAAGAAAAAGTAGAAGGAATGGTCTGGATTCCTGGAGGAGAATTTGTCATGGGAACCAACGAGGCAGATGCCTATGCCGCTGAAAAACCAGCAGTAGATCTTAAAGTGAATGGTTTTTGGATGGATACCCATGAAGTGACGAATGCGGAGTATCAAGAATTCGTTGACGCTACAGGTTATGTTACCGTCGCAGAGAAAAAACCTGATTGGGAGGAATTAAAAAAACAACTTCCTCCTGGTACTCCAAAACCTGATGAATCTGTTTTAGTAGCAGGGTCGATGGTATTTTCCCCTCCTCCTTATGCGGTTCCTTTGCAGGATATATCGCTATGGTGGGTTTGGGTAAATGGAGCAAATTGGAAGCATCCAGAAGGTCCAGATTCAGATTTAACAGGAAGAGAAAATCACCCAGTAGTTCATATTTCCTATGAAGATGCTGAGGCCTACGCGAAATGGGCTGGGAAAAGATTACCCACAGAAATTGAATGGGAATTTGCGGCTCGTGGAGGAATGAATGGAAAAAGATTTGCCTGGGGTGATGAGCTTACTCCAAATGGCCAATTTCTAGCAAATACATTCCAGGGTAACTTTCCGAATGAAAATCTTGGTAATGACGGGTTTATAGGAACTTCTCCTGTTAAATCTTTTGCACCAAATACATTTGGACTTTATGATATGATCGGAAATGTGTGGGAGCTCACGGGAGACTGGTATGATGCATTAAAATATGCTCGCCTGGCAGGCCAGGCACCAAAACTGGATAAGGACATGAATCCATGTTACAATCCTGATAATCCATTTGCTATGGAAAGAGTGATTAAAGGAGGTTCTTACCTTTGTGCCTCAAATTACTGCGTCAATTATAGACCTTCTGCCAGACAAGGTCAAGCTTTTGATTCCGGCACTTCCAATGTAGGGTTTAGATGCGTTAAAGATCCCGATCCACAAACATTAAGTTTGAATTAAACCAAAATAAAAGGCTGAAACCCAATTGGATTTCAGCCTTTTATTTTGGTAGGGTAAAGTATTTTAAGGTTTAGGATAGCCATGGATAATCCTAGCAATGTACTTTCCAATGATATCAAATTCTAAATTAACCTTGTCTCCTACTTTGAGCTGATGGAAATTTGTATGTTCAAATGTGTAGGGAATAATGGCTACAGAAAACTTCCCCGGTCCTGAATTAAAGCAAGTTAAACTTGTACCATTAATTGTAATAGACCCCTTTTCTACCGTGATATTTCCATTTTTTGAATCGTATTCAATATCGAAAAGCCAACTTCCGTCTTGGTCAATAATGTTTTTTACAAGTCCAACCTGATCCACATGCCCCTGAACAATGTGTCCATCAAATCTACCATTGGCAGGCATGCACCGTTCCAAATTGACTTTTTTTCCAACTTCCCATTGAGAAAGATTTGTCTTCTGAATAGTTTCATCAATCGCTGTTACCCGATAACTTTCAGGTTTAGTTTCCACAACTGTCAGACAGACTCCGTCATGCGACAAAGATTGATCAATCTTAAGTTCTGCTGCCAAAACTGAAGCTAAATCGAAATGGACATTGGTTCCCTCTTTCGTTATTTTCTGTATTGTTCCAAATGATTCAATGATTCCTGTAAACATGATTATTTTTAAAATTCGGACTATCAATGGATAAGCAAAAATTGCCTTTTAAGAGTTCAAATAAAGCCAATTATTCTTTTAACTTCGGTCACTGAATTTAAATAATAAAGCCAAAATGCTTAAACTAGAAGATACCTACCTCCATAAAGGCAAACGAAAAGCTTTAGTAGCTTTACTAAGGGAGAAAGGAATCAAAAGCGAAAGTGTTTTAAATGCAATCAATAATCTTCCTCGTCATTTTTTCTTTGATTCAGCTTTGATTTCCCATGCGTATGAGGACAAAGCCTTTCCGATTGGCGAAGGACAGACAATCTCTCAGCCTTATACAGTAGCATTTCAAACTGAATTATTGGATATCAGACAAGGAGATAAAGTTTTGGAAATAGGTACAGGTTCTGGTTATCAAGCCAGCATACTTCATATTATGGGAGCTGAAGTATATACAATCGAATATCAAAAGAAACTCTTCGAAGGCACAAAAAGATTTTTAGCGCGTTTAGGCATAGAAATGAATTTGTTTTATGGAGATGGTTCTGAAGGTTTACTATCCCATGCACCCTATGACAAAATTCTAGTTACTGCTGGCGCACCTGTAGTCCCAAATTCACTACTAAAACAATTAAAAATTGGTGGGGTTTTAGTGATTCCTGTTGGTGATAAAAGAAGACAAACCATGCTGAAGCTGACAAAAAAATCTAATACAAAAGTGATTAGAGAAGAATTTGATAGTTTTTCGTTTGTGCCATTATTAGGAAAGGATGGCTGGAGATAAATCAGCTCTTATGTAGCAAAAAATATATACACAGAATATAATTCTGTTTTTTGACTTAGAATTACTATTTTCAAAATATTCTCTATATTTTTATCCAAAATTAAAGTTATGCCAAAGAAAAAATTTGCAAGAGAGTCCGCCACGATTATGACCGAAATGGTCCTACCCAATGATACTAATACCTTGAATAATTTAATGGGTGGAAAGTTGATGCATTGGCTGGACGTGGTAGCAGCAATTGCCGCACAAAAACATTCTAATCGGATTGTGGTCACTGCTTCTGCAGATAATATTTCATTTAAAGAACCCATTGCATTAGGAAATGTTGTCACTCTTAAATCTCAAGTAACCAGAGCATTTAACTCTTCAATGGAGGTTTTTATTGAGGTTGTTGCCGAAGACATTCCTGCTAATAAAAAGATCATGACCCATAGAGCTTTCTTTACATTTGTGGCAGTAGATCAAAACGGGAAACCAATAGAAGTTCCAGAGGTGATTCCTGAAACTGCTGAAGAGATAGAACATTATGAAGGTGCATTGAGGAGAAGGCAACTGAGACTAGTTCTAGCCAAACGAATGAATCCTGAAGATGCTGTTGAGTTAAAGTCCATTTTCAACTTATCAGACACAAAGTAGTCTGGAATTATGAAAGGGACAGAAGTATTTGTCCCTTCTTTTTTTGTGGATGAACATTTTTTGACCAAATTCCCCCTATGGAAAACATAAGTCTCCAAGAACTTCAATTCTTTCTGGAAGAAGATCTTTTTCTATTACCGGAAGATAAAAATTCGATTAAATCAAAAACTTCGATATCATCGAAAGTTGAGCCAATTTCAGAATCCAATAATACGCTGAATGAAGATTTAGGTAGTTACAACTCAGAAACTACCCATCAACAAGCAGATCCAATTCCTGTTCAAGGGAATTTTACAAAAGGCCTACTTGTGGTTCATGAAGAGCAAGAATTGTCTGAAGAAGTAATGGATATGTTGGTAAAAATGATTAACGCTGTAGGAAGGTCGATGAATGAAGTTGGTCTTGTCTCCTCCCCTGTGTTAGAAGGAAGAACATTGGAAGAATTTCAGGCTTTGAATGCCCATATTATTTTAAAATTTGGAAGAATCAAACATCCTATAAATGCAGTTCCTGCAATTCCTTACGAGGTTTTTACCGATGATGAAACGCAATATTTATTTGCAGATGCTCTGAGTCAAATTTCAGAAGACAAAGGAATGAAACGTCAGCTTTGGAATGCGTTGCAAGTTCTATTTAATATCAAAAAATAAGATGAGTTTAACACCAGAACAACATAAGTGGGCAAAGAGATTTAGATGGATCAGTCTGATCGAGGGCACTTCCTTTCTTATTTTATTACTTTTTGCAATGCCTTTAAAATATGTATTCGGATTGCCTATGGCAGTAAAAATTGTTGGATGGGCACATGGCTTGCTTTTCATTATTTACATTTATACTGTATTTCCAACAGCTCATAAATTAAAATGGAATTTCAGTCGTACATTCTTTGCTTTAATAGCCTCAATTTTGCCATTTGGTCCTTTTATCTTCGATAGAAATCTAAAGAAAAGTCAACACGTAGATTTTTAGTCTATGGCTCTCATTAGTAAAAAAAAGAAGATTTACCCCATCAGTTCAGGCCTAAGGAAGTACTTGGTTAAATACTCAAGGGAAGTAGACATACCCATTCATTACCATGAGCTTTTGAGATATTCCAATTCAATCGCTTTATATGATTCTAAAGATCAGGACACGCTATGGGAGACCGTATTTTATGATCAATCTGATCGAGAAGAAATCCATTTATACGTAAAAAAGATCTATGCCCTATTAAAAGCAGGCGGAGATATGTCTGTGATGGAGCATCTGTATGTAGATCGAATTGATCTTTGCATTTATGGAAATACTCAGCCATTTCGGGTCAGAATTGTCAATAGAATTAATGACAACTTTGATTACTTCTACATAAAGAATGCAGATGCATCTCGTGTTTACGGTTTGGAATTAGAACATTTGCTATCACCAAACCGGATTAGCTATTTGGTACATCAAAACACTCTAATTGAAGAACACATTGCCGGGATTCCCGGAGACAAATTCATGCGTCTCCATATGACTGACCCTCATTTGAATCCGATTAGACTTGCAAAAGAATTTGTCAAATTTAATGAACGCTGTTTTGTTAGATTGTTAGGCGATATGCATTCCTCAAATTTTGTAATAGACGTTACACCCGATTTTGAAGAAACCCATTATAGGATTAGAGCAATTGATTTTGATCAACAATCTTATGAAGGGAAAAAATCAATTTATCTTCCGCAGTATTTCAAAGAAAATAATGTATTAATTCAGTTGGGCATGAAATACATCACCCCCGAGTCCATGCTCCAATATCAAAAAGAAGAAAGGGCATTGATTGCGCATCGATTAAAATCCTCTCAAAAAGGAATTGATGATATCCTTCGTTCTATGGAACATGATAAAATATCTCTTCCTGAAAATATTGATTCTTTAAAAAAAGAATTGGCGAAACATTATTCAAATGATAAGTTTTTAGCCTGTCATAATATGGGCCATATACTTAGAATTAGTTTGGAACAATTAATTCAGCGGTAAAGTCTATTCTCAATTCTCATTTTTTATATGATCAACCCCTTAAGCCAAAAGAAAAAGCTTAACTTCTAAATTCTTTTAAAAAATTAACCACCAAACAAATCAATCCATGAAGACACGTTTTTACACGGGTTTATTAGTTTTCTTTTTGGCTTGTCATTCTATCTTCGCCCAAAAAATAGATGAAGAATATAACGCCAAGATCAAGGAATATACAACTGACCCAAGATTTCTTCCATCTTCTGTTCTAGATATAGTAGAACATCCTGACATCCCTTCTCCAAAAACTCATTTTGGACAGATCATAGGTACACCCGGAATCATGCATGGCACAAAAGAAATCTATGAATATTACCAGTTATTAGCCGAAAAATCTCCCCATTTAAGTATTCAGCAGGTAGAAACTACTGAGGAAGGAAGGGCGATTTACATGGTCGTAATCGGTGGTGATGATAGCATGAATAGATTGGATCACTACAAAAGCCAAATGGCAAAATTATCTGATCCAAGAATCACTGATCAAGATCAAGCAGAGGCTATAATTTCTGATGCAAAACCTGTTTATTACCTAAATGGTGGAATGCACTCTACTGAAATGGGATCTCCAGAAATGCTGATGGAGTTGGCCTATAGACTCATTACCAGCGAGGATAAAGCCATAGAATATATTCGAGAGAACTTAATAGTATTGATCAACCCGGTCTCTGAACCTGACGGAAGAGATAAGCAGGTAGATTGGTATCATCGTTATTCCAAATCAAGAACTGACTGGGACGATAATTTCCCAAGATCTACCCCTTATTGGGGCAAGTATGTATTCCACGATAATAATAGAGATGGACTTCAAGTTTCCCAGGCAATCACAAAAGGCATATTTAAAATATTTTTCGATTGGCATCCTTTGGTGATGCTTGACCTACATGAATCGGTTCCTTTACTTTACATTTCAACGGGAACCGGCCCTTATAACGAGCAAGTTGATCCAATTACCATTGGAGAATGGCAAATAATGGCCAATAGTGATATTGCCAGTTTAGCTGCCCAAGGTATGCCTGGGGCTTTTACATGGGCTTTTTATGATGGTTGGTGGCCTGGATATGGGATTTGGGTGGCAAACAATCACAATGCCAATGGCCGTTTTTATGAGACCTTCGGTAATGCTGGTGCTAATACCTACATGAGGGATTTATCAAATGCAAGGTATGCAGGAGATCCTGCTACAAGTAGAGAATGGTACAGACCAGACCCTCCTACCGAAAAGGTTTATTGGTCAGCAAGGAATAATATTAATTACATGCAAGCAGGAGTACTCGCTTCCTTGACTTATGCAGCTCATAATGGTGAGCAGTTATTAAAGAATTTTTACCAAAAAGGGGTCAATTCAATTCAAAAAGGAAAAACAGAAGGACCAAAAGCTTTTGTTATCCCAAAAGATCAAAAAGACCCTGCAATGGCGGCTTACTTAGTAAATCAATTAAGAGCCCAAAAAATCGAAGTTCATCAGGCAGTTTCTGGAGATAAGGAAGGTGATTATGTGGTTTTATTAAATCAACCTTACAGAAATCTTGCTGTAAACTTATTGACGGAACAAAACTATCCCAAAGAAGCTAAATTTCCTCCCTACGATGATATCGCATGGACTTTGGGTTATCTCTATGGAGTCGAAGTAGAAAAATCAGATAGTATTTCTTATGACACAAATGATTTGAAAATGGTTTCGGAAGATGCTGTTTACAAAGGAGAAATAGCTGGAAGCGGTAATAGTTATTTCTTAAATTATCAAGCTCAGAATACTGTTCTACCAGCACTTTATTGGTTGAAATCAGAAAATAACAAAGCAGAAATTCAGGTAATTGAAAAAGAGCATGTTATTGGTTCTGATACTCTTGCAATGGGTTCATTTTATTTTAAAGGTTTATCCCAAAACCAAGCTGATCACATAGTATCAAATTTTGGATTGAATCTGATCAAAGGAAGTGAGCAGCCATCAAGTGATGAGGTTCATGTTGTATCTCTTCCGAAAGTCGCAATCTACCATACCTGGTTTAATACCCAGGACGAAGGTTGGTCCAGATACACTTTTGAGCAAAGAGGGATTCCCTACACTTCAATCGATAAAGACGATTTAAAAGCAGGAGGTTTAAAAGCTAAATTTGATGTGATTTTAGTTCCCAGAGCAAGAGGAAATGGGGCTGATTTCATCCATGGAGTGACTACAGAATTTGGTCCGATGCCTTTCACCAAAACAGATGAATTCCCTTCTCATGGATATCCTGACTCCTCGCCTGATATTACGGGTGGACCTGGATTTGCAGGAATTGAGAATTTAAAAAAGTTTGTAGAAGATGGTGGCTTGATTATAACCTTGGATAATTCTACAAATATGGTTGCTGAAACAGGAATAGTAAGGAACTTGGAATCCTATTCAGCTTCCGGATTATTTCATCCAGGATCGGTAGTTACCGTAAAGATCAAACAATCAGAAAGCCCAGTTTTGTATGGTTTTCCTGAAACATTCCCGATTTTCAGAGGAAATGGCCCACTTTATAGAGTTGACTTAAAAGATCGTGATATGATGCTTCTTCAATACGGGACAAAGCCATTAAATGATGAAATAGAATACTCAGGTCCAATAATGGGAATGCCTGATCAGGAAGTCAAAGAAAAAGAAAAGCCAGAAAGTGGAAAGGATAGTCCTTATGTTAGATCTGGAATGGTCAGAAATGAACAAACTATTGTAGGGCAAGGAACAATTTTTAATCTTCCGGTTGGAAAGGGAAATGTTTTAGCTTTCACTTTTGATCCGCTACACAGATATTTAAACCATCATGATGCACCTCTAGTTTGGAATGCATTAATCAATTGGAATCATTTAAAGTAATTAAATCATTCTAATATGAAGCCTTTGGTAGATTTACCAAAGGCTTTTTTTGTCTAATGTTGCGATTAAGGAATTAAAAAATAATAGGTCCTATAGATTTGAAAAATTCTAAATATGAATTATAGATAATTGATTATCAGTTAAACATGTTTATTTTTTAGATTAAATGGAGTGAGAATACTTTGATCTGTTCAATGCGTTATTACTAAACCAACCTTCTCAAATAAGCCCCATATCCACTCTTACCAAGTTTTTCCGCCGCATTTAGCAATTGTTCTTTTCCGATAAATCCATTTCTAAAAGCTATTTCTTCGATACATCCAATTTTTAATCCTTGTCTTTCTTCAATCACCTCTACAAATTGAGCCGCTTGTAATAAAGACTGATGAGTCCCCGTATCGAGCCAAGCAGTTCCTCTATTCAAAATAGCGACTTGCAATTGACCTTTCCTTAAATATTCATTATTAATATCTGTAATCTCCAACTCACCTCTTGGACTAGGCTTTATATTTTTAGCAATTTCTACCACTTGATTATCATAAAAATATAAGCCCGGTACTGCATAATTCGATTTAGGAGTATTTGGCTTTTCTTCAATACTGATGGCTTTTTGGTCTTTATCAAATTCCACAACCCCATATCGATGAGGGTCATTGACATGGTATGCAAAAACGACTCCCCCCTTTGGATCTGTGTTTTCTTGTAAAGTTTTGTGTAATCCTGAACCATAGAAAATATTATCGCCTAGGATCAACGCCACTTTATCCGAACCAATAAATTCCTCTCCAATAATAAACGCCTGAGCAAGTCCATCTGGGCTAGGTTGAACGGCATATTGAAAATTGCAGCCTACTTGAGATCCATCACCTAAAAGTTTTGAGAATGAAGATTTATCTTCAGGTGTAGTGATAATTAGAATATCCTTTATTCCCGCCATCATCAAAACAGACAAGGGGTAATAAATCATGGGCTTATCGTAAACAGGCATCAATTGCTTACTGACAGAAATAGTCAAAGGATAAAGTCTAGTACCCGAGCCGCCTGCTAAAATTATTCCTTTCATAAAGAAATTTAAAGATTAAAAGTAGATTGAGGGATAAAACTACTGATTGCAGCACATTTAAAAAAAATGTCATGAAAATTCTACTTGTTTCCATTGGTACTAGAGGTGATATAGAACCATTTTTGGCACAAGCGGAAATTTTAAAGGAAGCCGGGCATCAAGTAATCTGTCAATTTCCAGTGCAGTTTAGAGAAATGGTCAATG
Source organism: Algoriphagus sp. (assembly GCF_024642405.1). Classification (GTDB taxonomy): domain Bacteria; phylum Bacteroidota; class Bacteroidia; order Cytophagales; family Cyclobacteriaceae; genus Algoriphagus. The sequence goes on from NZ_JAHEBC010000003.1 coordinate 25,918, forward strand.
AACTTGGGTATGAATTTTTTGGATTTGATCAAAGATTCCTCGAAATGCTCGAATCCCAAAGTGGAAAAGCCGTCATGGGAGGAGGAGGAATTGGTTTCGGTCAATTAAAAGGATATTTAAATTTGATCAGAGATTCTTTGAAGATTCAAGGTTTAATCATAGAACAGCAAAGAGACGTATTAAAAAAAATCAATCCGGACAAAGTTCTTTTTCATGCTAAAGCACTTTATTTCTTTTTAGAAGCAATGGCTGATCCTGGTAAATTTATTCTTTTGGCACCGATACCTTGCTTGACACATCCTACAAAAGAATTTACTCACATAGGCTTGGCAAAATGGGGACCTTTTTCAGAAAAGTGGAATTTAAGAACTTATAAACTTGTCAATGGCGCCAGATATAGCATGATGAAACGGTATTTGAAGAAATATTTTGCTGATTTTCCGAATCAATCATTTAATTCAAAAACGATGAGTGAATTTGAAATCAATAAACTTAGAACGCTATATACTATTTCACCTTCTTTATTCCCTAAACCAGATAATTGGCCTGATTCTGCAAAAATCACTGGTTATTTCTTTAGGAATCAAAGCAAAACCCGCAAGATTGATCCTGATCTTGAAAAATGGCTAGAAAAACACCCTAAAGCAATTTTATTGACTTTTGGATCGATGACAAACCCAAAACCTAAAAAGCACTCTGAGCTAATTTTGAATCTTTTAGTGAAACATAAAATCCCAACTATTGTAAATCTTTCCTGGGGAGGTTTAGAAAAAATAGAATTAGACTCTGAACTATTATTCTATGTAAACCAAATACCTTATGATTGGATCTTGCCAAAAATGTATGGTTTAATTCATCACGGAGGTTCAGGAACTACTCATCAAGCAGCCGTAAATGGGTGCGTCCAATTAATTGTACCACATATTATTGATCAATATTTTTGGAATAGAATTATTGTAAAAAGAAAATTAGGCCCTGAAGGAGTAAGTATTCACAAAATCAAACCAGGAAATTTTGAAAAGGCATTACTCAGCTTTTGGACGAATGATCAGTTTAATGCAAATGCAAAAAAGCTTTCTGAAGAAATGAAATCTGAGTCAAATGCCTACGAAATGGAAAAATATATTACCCAAGAATATTCATAATGAAATTAAAAATTTACACCTACCTAACCAGTTTGTTTTTTTGCATTTCTGCTTGTAATCATTCGAAAGACATAGTTTTCAGTGAGTCCGGTAATGAAAAATTCAGACCAGAATACCATTTCACACCAAAAACTGCTTGGATGAATGATCCAAACGGAATGTTCTATCTAGACGGTGAGTATCATTTGTTTTACCAATATTATCCAGATAGTACTGTGTGGGGGCCAATGCATTGGGGTCACGCAGTTTCTACTGACCTAACGAGTTGGGAACATCTACCCGTAGCTTTAGAGCCGGATAGTTTAGGTTATATTTTTTCGGGATCTGCAGTGGTTGATTCCAAAAACACTTCAGGACTAGGTTCTTTAGATAACCCTCCTATTGTAGCAATATTCACATACCATGATCCAAGAGGAGAACGAGAAGGAGAACTTGATTTTCAGACACAAGGCATAGCCTATTCTCTTGATAAAGGTAGAACATGGACTAAGTATGACAAAAATCCAGTTTTACAAAACCCTGGCATTAAAGATTTTAGGGATCCAAAAGTCCAATTATTTAAAGATGAAAAAGGGAATGAAAGTTGGTTAATGTCCTTAGCGGTAAAAGACCATATTGAGTTTTATTCCTCAAATGATTTAAAAAATTGGATAAAATTAAGCGAATTCGGAAATAAAATTGGAGCACATGGTGGAGTTTGGGAATGTCCAGATCTGATTCCTCTTAAAACTGAATCAGGAGAAACAAAATATGTGCTTTTAGTCAGTATCAATCCTGGTGGGCCACAAAAAGGATCTGCAACTCAATATTTTATTGGAGATTTTAAGGAAGGAGTTTTTATTCCTGACGATACGATGATTCGTTGGTTGGATTATGGACCAGATAATTATGCTGGAGTGACTTGGAGTAATCTACCATCTGAGCAGAATAGAACCTTGTTTATTGGTTGGATGAGTAATTGGTTATATGCAAATCAGGTTCCTACTGAAACTTGGAGATCTGCTATGACGATCCCAAGAGAATTAAGCCTTTTTGATATCGATGGGACTTATTTGGTGAAGTCCTCTCCTGCCCATGAAATTGAAGAAATCAGAAAGGAAACATATTTTATAAATGACAATAGTACAGAGCTTCCGGGTGTTTCTGTGGAAATTGAAGCTACAGTTACTGGAGAAGATTCATTCGAATTAAGCTTTAGTAACGAATTGGGTGAAGAATTTAAAATTTCCAAAGAAATGGGATTACTTTCAGTAGATAGATCCAATGCTGGAATTTCTGACTTCAATCCTGACTTTGCAACAATACATTCGGCACCAATGAGTTGGGAAACAGAAAAATTACAAATCTTTCTCGATGCACATTCCGTTGAAGTTTTTATAAATGACGGCGAACTAGTAATTACCTCTATTTTATTTCCTAAAAGTCCATGGAAAAGCCTAATTTTATCTGAAAACTTAAAAAACGGAAAACTATATTTATTACAGAAATAACAAGATCAGCAGTTTGAATTCTTAAAAATATTTACAGAAAATTTACTTCAATTTAAAATATGAAATCTAAGTACCTCAATAGCGCTTTATTAATTTCAGGCCTAATTCTGATGTTAATTGCCATTGATTCTTTTGGTACTACTAATGAAGATTTTTATAAAAAAAACCATAAAGGTGAGGAAGTTTGGAAATCAGTGACTCTTCACTTTTCTCCTATTGCTTTAAATAACATTCTGGAAGAATCTTTTGAAACCGCAGAATTTCAAATAAATCCAAAGCTCAAAGGATTGTTCCATTTAAATTGGATTCCTTCTCATTTGGACTCCCGAAGTAATTTTATAAATTCTCTTTTATTCAAAAAGTCGATTCCACTTTTTGATGTAAAAACAACCTACTTTCATTTTTTCTATTCTTGGTAGTATTAATTGATATTAGAAAGGTTAATCACCTGTATTTCAATTATTTAAAAAATACTTACCAAAAAATTATGATACATTCAGAATCAGTAAACCTTATGGTTTCATTTTTCCTTGTTGTAGGAATTGCTTTGCCATTTGCTTTCAATAAATTCAATTTATTCAATCATTCAAGCACCCCTAATTTTCAGGATTATATTGAGCGAAATCACCTTAAAATAACCAAAATAGAAAAGTGGAAAAATCATCAAATTGGTTTTGACTCAGTTCAAAATAAACTTCTTTATCAAAGATTGGGGAATTATCCAGAACTGTCTTTAATAGATTTAAATGAAATAAAAAAAATTAGTATTCATGAGCATAGACATGTGTCTGGAAATGGAATTTCCAAATATGAGGTTACTGATTATTTGGGGGTAAAACTTCAATATTATGATTTAAACCATCCTGCTAAAATGCTGGAATTTTATGATGAAAAGCTTTCCCCGTCTATGACAAGTGAAAGATCTATCGCTACTAAGTGGCTTAGCGTCTTACAAGAACAGATAAAGAATTAAAATCTTTAATCATAAAACACTAAATATTTAATTATAAAATAAATCAAATATTTGTTTCATGGTTTTTTTCAGAAATGCTCTCTGCTTATAGCGGGAGCATTTTTTTATTCTTAATCAAGAAAAGCAAATGAGAAAATATGATTCTTTGAGTACGATGTTTCTTTGAGTGTTTTTTTGTGATTCTTGTTACAAATTACCTGTTTAACAGAATTTAATTTTGCTTTCCTAAATCCTTAATCAGTAAATTCTCGTACTTAATATCATTCTTAAGGAAAACTACCAGTGCCCAATAAATTGAAATATTATGAACCAACAATTTACACTACTAAAAAAAGCTGTTGAAGTCTTTCATTCATATGGAATCAATCTTTCCGGTCAACAGAAAAACGCAAACTTCATTCAACAACTAAGGATGGATCCGATTTTTATTAATGGTTTGATCTTTGAACTTGAGTACCAACTTCATGTGGTTCTCCAAGATGAATTGCTTGGAGAAGTAAAAACACCAAAGAATTTAATCGGGTTATTAATGAATATTCCGCAGGATAATTAAAAAACTGTTGAAACTAACCAACGCTAGGCTGTATAACTAAAGTATACAGCCTTTTTTATTCCACTTTTTTATAGATAGGTTGATCCACACATAAGCTATTTGAAGGACATATTAAATGCAGTTCTGTGTAGTTCGATTTTATTATAAAATCAGAGCTTTCCGATCCTGCCATAACCAAAATCAACATTTCTCTTGAATCGAAAAGTTTTGAAGGGGAGGCAGTTTGAAAGTATGACTCTTGAAAAACTGAGATCACATCATCTTTCATGGTATATTTTCCTGTGAAATAATAATTGTATCCTAAATCTTCAGATTCCCCTGAATTTTTAATTATTCCAGAGCCAATTACATTTCCTTCTATCTTAAGTTCAATTGTGTTGATCAAATCATAAGTACTTCCTTTCACTTCCAATTGATATTTCCCTAATTCTAATTGAGCAGGGCTAATATCCATTTGTTCTTCTTTGCAGGAAAAAAAGAATGTAATAGATAGGAATGCTAATAGGAGCTTTAATTTCATCTTTCAAAATCTAAGATTAAAAGCTACGTTATTTTACTGAAAATCAGAAACAAGGAATAAAAAAAAGGCTGATCCCCTCTAAGAAATCAGCCCAAACTCAGTTTTTATTTTAAAAATCAATCTACTTTTTCAAAAATTGATTCTCCTATACAAAATGCATTTGGAGGGCAGATATAGCTAAGTTCATCATAATTTTCGTTTATTCTATAGCGATCGCTAAATGCATCTTCAATTTCAATCTGATTTAGTTCTTCTTTTGAAACATAACTTATGTCTGGATCATTTAACAAATAAATATCCAGATAATTAATCACTACTATTTCCTCCTCCAAAGTAAATTCCCCCTCATAATAGAAATTAAAACCCAAGTCTACCTTCCCTCCCTTTTCTCTTACAGTACCTTGGTATATAGCCATTCCTCCTGCTTTCAATTCTATGATACTAACAAAGTCAAATTCTTCGCTGGAATTCCTTTGGGTTTGTTGATATTTTCCTAATACTGATTGACCTGGACTTAATTTCTCATCTTCATTTTTACAACTGAAAATGGTATAAAGTAATAATGTCAATAAAAGAATTTTGTTTTTCATATCAGGATGGTTGGTAAAAAAGGATTATTTCAGAATATATTTTTTTAAACTAAAAACGTAACTAAATGATAAATTGCTACAATATGTCTGATAAAAATTCATCCTATTAAATTTTTACATTTTAACAGTCCTTGTACTTTTGAACTATGGAAAGAAAAACCCTCCCCGGGAGCATTCGAAAAAACATACACCTTGGCGATAAAGTGACTATAGTTCAAAAACACCATCAGCGTACAGGTGAATTGACCGAAGGTTTTGTGAAACGGATTCTAACCAGTTCTCCTACTCATCCTCACGGTATTAAAGTTATGCTTGATACAGGTGAAGTTGGCAGAGTCAAAGAAGTTTTTCCAGATGAAGATTAATTTGGTCTGTAAGTAAGTTGAATTCCCTTTAGAAAATTTCGAAGTACTTGATCCTTACAATCTCTATATTGGCTTTGATTTGGATTTCTGAAAAAAGCACTTAATTCATGCTTTGAAAGCCGAAATTCAGCTGCTTTTAAAATATTCAGCATATCAACATCAATAAGTCCCAAGGCTATTTTAAGCTTTCGCAAAATCTGATTATTACTGAGACTTTTTTCATTTAGGATCTCCTGTCCTTCTTTTTTTCCCCTCTTTAAAACAATAAATCCATTAAGAAACGCGGATAAATCCTTGTCATAAATAGGCTTAAACTCTTCATCATCATCCTTTTTGAGCCAATTTGCAACAGTTGGTCTATCTACCTCAACTCCGGCCATTCCAAATATTTCAATCATCAAGAAATCATTAATATCAAAGGAATATCGAAGGCTTCGTAGAATATCGTTGTTGCTCATAGATTCAAATTATTGCCTAAAATTAAGGCTTTTTCGTTTGAAACGAGGATTTGAATCCCCAATAATTGAAATTGAATTACCGTTTTATGGATAATTTAAAGGAAGTCTTTTTCAAGTTGTTCAAGAGATTTTCCTTTTGTCTCAGGTAAAATCAAATAGACAACTACAAATCCAAAAGCACAAATCCCACCATATAACCAGAAGTTATTTGCCCACCCGAGATTCTCTTTGATAGCTGGAAAAAAATAAGTCAGAGTAAAATTACCAACCCAATGAGCCAATGCTCCAATGGAAATTGCAGCGCCTCTTATTCTTGTTGGAAAAATCTCTGAAAGCACTACCCATAATAAAGGCGCCAAAGTGAAAGAATAAAACATCACATTTGTCAAAACCAATAGGACAATGACTATGCCTCCCTGATCGACCAAAAAGAAATAACCAATCAAGGAATATAAAATCGCCATTGCTCCTGTTCCCACCAACAACAATTTTTTTCTGCCAAATTTATCGACAGTGAATAATGTAATGAATACAGAAAGTACCATTACACCACCGATCACTACGATATTTAGCATCATTTGCTTTAAGTTGTACCCAGCTGCTTGAAAAATATCCGCTGCATAATAAATCACAACGTTAACCCCAGACCATTGCTGTAGGAAAGCCAAAAAGATCCCAATACCTATCAATTTTGGGAGCGGTTTATGAAGCAGATCCCGGAAATGAACTTTTCCAAAATCCCCTTCCTGCAAAGTGGTTTTTATTTCGGCAATCGAAACATCTCCATAATTCTTACCTCCTATTTTCTCTAAAACCTTCCTTGCATTCTGTTCCTGATTATTTTTCACTAACCAACGAGCACTTTCGGGGACCAAAAACATTAATAAAAAAAATAGCAAGGCTGGTATAATTTCCGCTCCAAACATCCATCGCCATCCCATTTGCCCGCTCCAACTCGCAGCAATAACCTCAAAACTCGCATTTTCAGGCAAATTAGTATCGACAAGAGAAATCTGCCAATTACAGATTTGCGCCAATAGCACGCCTATCATCACTAACAATTGATTGATTGTCACAAACATACCCCGCTTTTCCGGAGGTGAAATCTCAGCAATGTACAAGGGGGAAAGATTCAGGGCGATTCCCATAGCCACGCCACCTACAATTCTATAGGTATTAAACCACCAGAAAGTTTCTGAAAGTGCAGTCCCTAATGCGGATAGTGAAAAAAGGAATCCTGAAAAGATCAATAAGCGTTTTCTTCCCAATTTATCGCTGAGAATGATACAAAGAATTGCTCCGATCATACATCCTACTAAAGCTGAACTCGTTCCCCAACCTTGATCTGCCGTTGAAGTTATATTGAAATAAGGTTCATAGAACGGCTTGGCACCTCCAATAACTACCCAATCATAGCCAAATAAAAAGCCACCCAGTGCAGCAGTCAAACTTATTAGCCAAATGTATCTTTGGTTGTATTCAAAAATCGGGAAGTTGGAAGATGAATCAGACATAGGTTTTTGGATTTCTCACAAAAAGATAAGGAATAGGATTAAAAATTCAGTGAATTATCCTTTTGACTATCCTGATCTATCAGGTTATTTCGCATCCTAAGTGATAAAATTACTTTCGAAAAGATAAAGTACGACAAGTCTTATTGGGTCAATTCGAACGAAGAGAGCCTGCCTTCCGGTAGGCAGGAAATCTCTATTTACATTATTATTAAAAAATTCTTTCAAAAGAGTTTTGAAATTTATGAATCATTTTATGGGACGTGTGAAATATTTCCTTCCAATAACTCATTAATTTCTAAAACCCTTTGGTTAAACCTTGGCTAGATTTTTAAACCTGAATCGTTTTCCATTTTCCTTTTCTAAAAAAATATAGTGCCACCAATGCATGAAAGGAATGGGCAAATGCTATCGCAATAAAAATCCCCAAATATCCTAATCCTAAGGGAAATGCAAGAACATAAGCAAGTGGAACTTCTAAAAACCAAAGAACCCCAATATTTATATAAGCTGGGGTTTTAGTGTCTCCAGCACCATTAAATGCTTGTGTAAGTACCATGCCTACTGCAAAAAAAACATACCCAAGAACAATCACCCAAAGCCCTTGTGCTGCAATGGCTTGAACCTCGGGAATATCGGTAAAAAAACCTGCAAGCTGATTATGAAAAAATAAGTAAATCCCTGTAACTGATCCCATAAAGATAACCGTGTATTTGGTGGTGAGCCATACAGCCTTCTCCGCACGATCCACTTGCTTGGCACCTAAGTTTTGCCCCACAAGCGTAGCAGCAGCACCTGAAAGTCCCCATGCGGGCATTAATGTAAAAATCAATACCCTAAAAGCAATTGTATAACCAGCTAAAGATGCTGAGCCGAATTCAGCATTCATCCGAGTTAAAGCGATCCAGGAAACTGAGTCAATCAGAAACTGACCCATCCCTCCAATAGCGATGTCCATAATCTTTTTGACAAGTTCCCAGGAGATTATCATATTTTCTTTAATGATGGTCAGTCTATGCTTTCCATTAAATAAATGGAAAAATTGATATAGTACACCAATTGAACGACCCAAGGTAGTTGCAATGGCGGCTCCTTCTAATCCCCAACCTTCCCAAGAACCTAGACCAAAAATAAATATGGGATCCAAGATTATATTAAGACCATTTGAAATCCAGAGTGATCGCATCGCATGGTGCGCTTGGCCCGCTCCACGAAATGCACCATTTAACATAAACAGTAAAAGGATGGCAATATTTCCTGCAAAAACTATCCTTGTAAAGTTAACCCCAGAATCGATTACAGCCTTTTCAGCTCCCATCAGTCCCAGAATTTCCGGTGCAAATATCCATCCTAAAAATCCCAATAAAATCGCTAATGTACCTCCCACTATTATCAGTTGAAATGCAGCAGCTCCCGCCTCCTTATATTCCTTCTCGCCAAACCTACGAGCTATCAAGGCCGTTGCCGCCATACTGATTCCAAAACCCATTGCATAAACTATAACGATTACCGACTCCGTTAATCCTACAGTTGCGATTGCATCTTCTCCAAGTTTTGCTACAAAAAAAATATCCACAATCGCAAAAAGAGATTCCATCATCATTTCAAGAATCATAGGAATTGCTAAAACGAAAATGGCTGTCTTTAAAGAGAGTTTCGTGAAATCCTGTTCCTTTCCTTGAATTGCATCTTTTATTAATTGCCAAGTTTTCATTTAGGTAGTTAAAGTTGCCTAGCACTCGAAAAGTATATTTTCTTGGCTGTATTTTTTAAATCAAGAATGAAATATCAAATCCAAAGGTAGAATCTATTATTTCCCAAATTCAGCCAATTTGTGAAAAAACCAATAATCAGTCACAAATATTTCTTCAGATAATCATATTTATATGCCTCAAATCATGCTATTTAGAAAATTTCTTAAAATTCCCTTTAAAAAGGCTTTTCAAAGGGTTTTAAAGTTACTATTATTACTAAATGGCAGCAAGGTGCCCGTCAACCTAAATTTAATTTTAAACAAAAAGCTAAAATGAGCAGATTTAATGAAGTAAAAGAATTAGTTGATTCTTTAGAAACAGATTTCACGAAATTCTATGAAGCAGGCAACAAGGCTGCTGGAACAAGAGTAAGAAATGGCATGCAAGCAATCAAAAACCTGGCACAAGAAATCAGAGCAGAAGTGACTGCAAAGAAAAATGCTGCAAAGTAAACCCAAAAAAAGCCCTGTGTTTCTAAACACAGGGCTTTTTTCTTTCCGATCGATTTTATTATAAACTATCAATAAAGTCTTTTACTGATTCTTTGGTTTTACCAGTTTTTTCTTGAATTCTACCGATCAATTCATCCTCTTGACCTTCTTCAAATAATAAATCATCGTCAGTAATTTCAGCATACTCTTGCTTAATTTTTCCTTTTACTTCGTTCCAATTTCCTTTTAATTTATCTTTAATAACACTCATCTTATTTTTATTTTAAATACAAAATTATTTATATCATTTATAGGTCATAAGTGATGCCTAAGTGTATTTTAGAAATTTTTAATTTATAAGTCTCACATTTTCAATTACTTGAAAAATTAATTGAAAAAAATATTGAGAAAAGATTCAGATATTTAAAGATTTAATTCAACAAGATGGGGAATAATTTTCCATGAACTTATGGTTTTATCGGCTCTAGATTGCATCAATAACCATATGTCATTAATAAATAGACTAATGCGTATTTGAGACACTTTTAGGAGTTATGAAATTTTTGAATAGTAACATCTAAAAAAAATTTATGTCTATCTTTATTCTGATGGAGAAAAAAAATCAGTACTGAACCCTCCGATTTTACTATCAAATCACATTAAAATAATATCAAATAGTAAGAATTTAAGGAAGTCTTAATCTCTTCCGAGAACGAAAAAGTCAAATTAAAAGAATGAACATATTAGTAATAGACATCGGAGGTTCCAACATTAAAATCCTAGCTACAGGTCAATCTGAAAGAATTAAAATCCCTTCCGGAGGAGATTTTTCACCAGAAGAGATGATACCATTGATTAAAGAAAATGCCTCAAGCTGGAAATATGATAAAGTATCAATAGGCTTTCCAGGAGTTGTAAGACAGAATAAAATAATTACTGAACCAGTTAATCTAGGTGATGGTTGGAAAAGATATGATTTTGAGGCAGCATTTAATTGTCCTGTAAAAATCATTAATGATGCAGCGATGCAAGCATTAGGAGGATATGAAAACCAAAAATTACTGTTTTTGGGATTTGGCACAGGGCTAGGTACTTCAATGGTGGTTAATAAAACCATTATTCCATTGGAAGCTGGCCATTTACCTTATAAAAAAGGCACATTTGAAAATTATGTAGGCAAAGAATATCTGCTAAAAAAAGGTTCAAAGAAATGGGAAAAACATGTAGGCAACTGTATAGAGAAATTTTCTCATGTTTTTCAACCAGATGATATTTTGCTAGGAGGAGGGAATTCGAAACTATTATCTTACGTTCCTGAAGGATGCAGGCTTGGAACAAATCAAAATGCTTTCAAAGGAGGATTTAGGCTTTGGGAAGAAAATTTTATGATATAATTCTAAAATATTAGAAATCCAAAAACCATTGTATCTGCAATGGTTTTTTTTATTTTACGGAGGTCTATTAAAATAATTACTAAGAGCTTAGCCTATTTTTTTATAAAAAAAATTTTGAAATATAAATATTGATTTTTATACCCAAACATTTGTCATCCATAATATAACATGGATTTTATCAAAATATTATTTTGATACTAAGTAAATTAAATTTATTTTTCAGTAATTTCTATTGTATTTTCTCTAATTTTCAATTGAATTCGGAGAATAGATTAGTAATTTTTTAGATTCATATTATTCACCCATAATTGATAAATAGCTATGAAATTAGGAATTCTTGGAGGAACAAACTTATCCAAAACCTTGGGTAAAAAATATATTGATGCAGGAATGAATGTAGTATTTGGTGTTAGAAATGATTTTGACACCGAAGCAACAGAATGGAAAGTATTAAATAGATTTTATGATAGAATTTGTCCATATGAATCCGCTATCATACAAGCAGATATTATACTTATCTGTAGTGAAAATGAATTTCTTACAAATATTTGTAAAGCTTTAAAAAACACCGATCTCGAAGATAAAATCATAATAGATTGCACTAATTCAATTTCTAAGAACAAGAATGCTTGCTCAAATACAAGTCAAATAAAAAAAGCCGCACCAAACAACAAAATCTTTAAGTCCTTCAACAACTTAGGGTTAGATTATCCACAATCAGATGTTTTAGGAATAATAAAGGAAACTTATTTTTGTGGAGAAGGTGAATTTGAAAGGATTCGTGTAAAGCGATTGATAGAGTTAATTGGGTTTAAAGGAATAGATGTTGGTAATCTAAGCAACGCATATTTATTAGATGCTTTTTATCAATTAAGTAAAGAAATTTCCAATCAGAAGAAAGAAAAATCTAACTATCATTTTAAACTAATCTCAGTTTAGCATGACTTTAATTAAAAATTAGATTGATAAACATTACTTTCTTTATCAAATAATTCAGAAAATTATTCAATATACTAATTTAAAATCTATCATATAAATTATTAATTGATCTTAATATATTTCAAATTCATTTCTTATTAATTTATTTAAAATGAAATTTTTTACAAAAGAGCACATCCCATTTATTCTATTTGGGATCTTAATTATTCTTTCATTTATAAACCCATTTTATTCTTCCTCAATCACTTTTGAAGATAAAGCAGCAAAAGAAATATCGGAAAGTATTCTGATTTTAGAAGAGATAGAAACCCTTTCAATACCTCTTGCCGAAAACGTTCCATTTTTAAAATCGTGGGCTCATACCTATGAAACTGATTTTGACAAGCTTCTTAACTACATAAATTTCGCCAATTTACTAATGCTTTTTCAGTTAGGATTATTAAAACTAAGTGAATGGTGGTTGTTTAAAGGAATTCTGATTTTAGCATTTTTTGGCCTTTTTTTAAATCAAACAAAAGCCCTGAGCAAAAATATTCTTATTATAGGTTTGATGATTACCCCTGGACTTGGCTTCTACACTCAGTTTATGTCGGGAATATCAAACCAGATGGAAATAGATTTAGGAGCAGATTTAAAATCGCACCTCCAAGCTACTAAAGATTCCATTAGCTCTAAAAAAGCTGTAAACAAAGAATCTTTAGACACCTTAGAAAGTATTCAAAAAGCAAAGCATAAAGGTAAACTCAATCTTATTAATAAAGTTGAAGATGAAGTAATTAATGTTTCGGATAAAGTATCTGAAGAAGTATACAAACTTGGAAAAGACCTACTTGATATACTCAGGTTTGGAAGCAATCATGGATTAGAACTAGCCATTTCTTTATTGAGTAATATTCTTATAATCTTTGGAATACTTCCTTTCTTATTTTGGTATCTCATATCATTAGCTCTAAAACGTTTATTCAATGACTCAAAACCACTAGATGAAATTGATAAAAAGCTGGAAGAATTAAAAAGTATTACAAAAACACAATTACCAAAATCATGAAATTATTCAGACAACCTATACTTTTATTTCTGTTAACAGTAACTTTTACTTCTTGCAAAAAAGAATCTGAAATAGAAGTAACTGCTGCTCCAGAAGTAAAGGAAATAAAGGACACAGTATCAAAACCCTATCCAAAACAGATTTTAGGCATTGATGTTTCTCACTTTCAGGGCGACGTAAACTGGGAAGATATAAAAAAGGCCGACATTACTTTTGTTTATGATAAAGCCACACAAGGAGACTCTTTCTTAGATCCTAAATATTCAAAAAATAAAACTGGCGCACATGAATCTGGACTTGCCCATGGTTCCTACCATTTTTTCACCTCCAATGCTGACGCAATAAAGCAAGCAGAATTCTTTGTAAAATCTATTGATTATGGAGAGGGTGATTTGCCGCCTGTTTTAGATTTAGAAGAAGGAGGAATAAAAGGAACAATTAACTCATCTGATTTTGAGCAGGAAGTTCTAAAATGGCTTACTTATGTTGAAACTAATCTAGGTGTAAAGCCCATAATTTACACCAATCACACTTTTGGCGATAAATATTTATCTTCTTCTGATTTCGCAGAATATCAGCTTTGGATTGCAGAATATGGAGTTGAAACACCAAAAACCCCAAAGATTTGGGATGATAAAGGTTGGCTAATTTGGCAAAGGTCTGAAAGAGGAACAATTGAAGGAGCTATTGGACAAGTAGACCATGATTTATATAATCCCCAGAAACCTTTTGAGGTACTAAAAAAATAGTCTGGGATAACCGGGGCTTATTTTATCTTTTTATCAAATTTGATTCTTTTGGTGTATAAATAACATTACTTCTATAGACCCTACCAAAACTGTTTTTCTACTATGAATTTCTTTAGTAAAATACTTTAGTCAATATCTTCCAAATTGTCAGGTAAAAAAATAGAGTTTTGCTTTCAATGGGCTAAGCCGATTAAAAATGAATCAAATTTCACTTTTAACGATTCATTCTACAATCTTATTTTACCAAATAAGCACCTCATTATCTGTTTTTCTTGTATTATCTCTAAAAAGATTAAATACCGCGGTGAATTCATGTGTATTTCCCGGAAGGTTGTATCCCCCTCCTGTGGAAAACTCATAGAGATATCCTATCCTTAGTCTTTTTGTCAAAATCCCCATTTGGGCATTGGTAGCATAGTTTACACGGTTACCCACTCCTATCCAAACCCGATCCATCAGCAAAGCTTTTAAATTGAATTCCAGATTATCTTTCATATCCTTCTGGCTTCTATAAAAACCATTTACTATTACCGCCAGATTGGGACTGATTGCTTCTCTAAACCCTGCCTGCACCATGATCGCTGAAGGATACCCATCCATAAACTCATCGCCGGAGGTAATCTTTCCCCCTGCCACCCGGTGCATTCCATAAGACACATAGTACTTGGCGTGGGTCAAAGCAATCCCAAGATTAAAATCAATCACATTCATGTTTGAAAACTGTCCGATATACTGCCCCAGTGTCGGATCATTCTGTTCTTCGGTCGTCAGCGCATTTCCGTCCAACCGGATGCTTTGATAGTTTAAGCCAGCTCCCAATCTCAGGTTATGCTTTTCTGTCAGCCTGACCCTGGAGGCATAAGACAAGAGTAACTCGGTTTCCCTGAAAGCTCCATAGGTGTCATATAGCATATTGGCTGAGATCGCATTCTTGCCCATCAAGGCAGGATCAGCCTCTCCGGCCAACTCACCAAAGTCCAATTCCGCGGAAATAAAGTAAGTCTTCGGTGCCCCCTCAAAACCCGACCATTGGTTTCTGACAAATCCTCTGATTGCACTTCCTTCATATCCTGTTAAAGCCGGATTAAAATAACTCTGGAAATGGCTGAAGTTAGAGATATACTTTCTGGATTGCGCCTTTGATGTCATGACAAACGACATGACTAACAATGCTGCTCCTATAATTCTGATGTTCTTTTTCATTGCAAAATCGAAATATTAAAAATTAGGAAACCGAATTTTTCAATTTTTCGGTCTCCCAAATCCAATCTATTTTTATTGTCTTAAGAGATTCAAAACACCTCTTCTTACTTCTCCAGTCTCTGCTACTTCAATAATCCAGAAGTAAGCTCCCACAGGCAGCTCTTTGCCCTCAAAGGTTCCATCCCATCGGATATCCGGATTCTCGGTATAGAATACCCGGTTTCCACCGATCTCCATAATCGAGATTCTAACTCCCTGATAGTATCTCAGTGCCGGAACTCCCCAAGTATCATTCACTCCATCATTATTAGGTGTGAATGTATTGGTCAAGTCCAGTTGATCCAGTGGGGTTCGATTCCTGGTGATCTGGAAACTCTTCTCCAATAGGTTACCCGCTCTATCAGTTACCCTAAGCAGAATGGTGAATTGGGTTCTTCCCTGTGCCTGAGCAGCACTGCTCCAGAACAGAATACCATCGATCACCTCGAAGAAGTCATTGTCCTGTACTCCTTCAGGTAGGCTCAGCGTATGCAAATTATCCGAAGGATCATTTACCGTGAATCTTCCGATATCCTGGAAGTATTGATCTGGAATTGCGATAAAGCTATTGGCACTCAGGGTTACATCCTGTGGTGCAGGCTTCGCTAATACCGTGATTTCCAGCTCCGCTTGAAGATTATATGGATTAAACAGTCCTGCTGGTAATTCCACTGTACCGGGATATTTGGTAGATCCGGCTATAAACTGATCATAGCCTGTCAGATTCCAGATTACCGGTAAATTAAGTACTACCCCTTGGGCTGTAATCACTACCACATCAGTTGGTACTTTCAGGTCTCCCTGCATAGTTCCCCAAAGTACTTCCAGACTTAAGTCAACAAATTCTACAATTGCTTTCGCTTCCACATAATCCGGTATGTCATCTCCATCCTCATCCAAGAAGTCATTCGGATTATTCGGATCGGTTCCTTGCTGATCTTCCACATAATCTGGAACACCATCTTCATCGCTATCTTGAGCCTCACCCGGATCGTTTGGATCCGTACCTTGTTCCTCCTCTACAAAGTCAGGAACACCATCTCCATCGGAATCTCTAAAGTCTTTAGGATCTGTTGGATCTGTACCTTGCTCCTCTTCCACATCATCTGGTACACCGTCTCCATCCGAATCATTACTGATGATTTCAAAGTCAGCTCCAGTAAAAGAGACCGTGTAATTCACTCCGGCGTCTAGCGTTCCTAGGGAAATAGCGTAGAATCCTACTTCTTCACCTGGCTCACGACTCAATGCTCCATTGAATATCGATTCATCATCACCTTGTCCATAACCCACGGCTGTGAATGTAAACTCGGGATCTAATTGTCCAAACAACTTATTCTGACCCTGATCCACAGTTACCACTAAATCGGCTTGTGTGATCGTCAAATCAGCAGTCAACACTAAGGATGTAAAGTTGCTACCCGAGATTGAAGCCGTCACTTCCTGTGTTCCCACATTCGTTCTACTGTTATTCGTGTAGGCCACGCTTGTTCCGGCTGGAAGGGTTCCTGCTATCGCAAGTGACTTGGCGGTGCCGTCAAAGACGAAGATTCCATCGACAAACGTGACACCTGTGATCGTGGCCGGTGTGATTATCAGGTCCGCAATCAAGACTAAAGTTGTAAAGTTGCTACCCGAGATCGTTGCAGTTACTTCCTGTGTTCCCACATCTGTTCTAATGTTATTCGTGTAGGCCACACTTGTTCCAGCTGGAAGTGTTCCTGCTATCGAAAGTGACTT
>NZ_JAHEBC010000426.1 GCF_024642405.1 Algoriphagus sp.
AAATGCCGCTCAGGTAGTTACAGCTGAGTATCAGTGTCCATTCTTGTCTCATTCTCCTATGGAGCCGATGAATTTCTTTGCTCATGTAAAGGAGAATTCAGCAGAATTAATCGGCCCAACCCAAACTCCAGACCGTGCCGCCTCTGCCGCAGCTGAAATTCTTGGAATTCCGAAAGAAAATATCACTGTAGAGATCACTCGACTAGGTGGAGGCTTCGGAAGAAGATTAAGAGCAGATTTTGTGGAAGAAGCAGTGAAAGTTTCTAAAGCTATAAACGCACCGGTTAAAGTGACATGGAGTAGGGAAGATGATATTACTGGTGGAGCCTACAGACCTGCCGTTAGATACAGATTTGAAGCTGCATTGGATGCAAGTGGAAATATGATAGGGTATAAGTTGAAAGGTGCAGGAATAAACACTGGCAACAGTACTCGGCAAGATAACTTCCCATCTGGTGCTGTTGATAACGTTTTGATTGAAAGCGTAAATCATGAATCCAGTATTACAACTAATGCTTGGAGAGCTCCAATTACCAATTTCTTGGCTTATGCAGAGCAATCTTTCTTAGATGAAGTGGCTTTGGCAGCTAAAAAAGATCCTGTTCAATTCAGATTGGATTTACTCGAAAAAGCTAAAGCAAATCCTGTTGGAGGAGAATTAAGTTATAATCCTGACCGAATGATAGGAGTGATTAAAACCGTTGCTGAAAAATCAAATTGGGGTAAAAATCCAAATGTAAGCCAAGGTTTTTCTGTTTACTTCTCTCATAGAACTTATGTAGCTCAAGTTGCTGATATTGAGATGGAAAACGGATCTCCTGTAATGAAGAAAATTACAGCTGCAACTGATTGTGGAATGGTTATAAACCCAACTGGAGCAAATCACCAAGTAAGAGGTGGGATCGTGGATGGAATGGGACATGCCATGTATGGAAATTTAACTTTCGAAAATGGTCTTCCAACTCAAACTAATTTTGATAAATATCGATTGATTCGGATGAAGGAAGTTCCTCAAGTCGATGTACATTATGTTGCAAGTGGATATGATCCTACAGGTTTGGGTGAACCAGCTTTGCCACCTACCGGAGGAGCAGTTGCCAATGCTATATTTAAAGCAACTCAAAGAAGATTAAGGTCACAGCCATTTATAGAACAAAAAGAGTTTCAGGATATAAACCTAGAAATTCGTAGAGGGTAAAATTTAATTTTCCCATTCAAATTTCAAAAAGTGCCAATGAACATTGGCACTTTTTTTATATCTCATCATTTCCTCTTTCGGGCCAGTATGGCCCAATCAAAGTCAATTGATTCTGGGTTTTATCAATAATAAATTCAACTTTCATCTCTTCTCGCTTTTGTGAATGAATAGCTAGACAGGCATTGAAATGCACCAAATCAAACTCTAAGATTAGATTTCCAGAAAAATCTGTCAAATACTCAGCTTGCCGTTTTAATCGTACTTTTTCTGCAACTGCGCCTTCTCGTTTAAAATAATAAGAGAGAAAAATACCCAAATCCTTTTCTTCTTTATTTAAAAGTTCCTCTAGATTTTCTTCCTTAAATTTAAAAATCCATTTTTCCTGCATTTTAAAACTGTTTGAATTTTATATTCTTAAAAAGACTAAAAAGCCTGAAATTAGTTCCTCATATATAAAGCCTTTTTTACTTCAATTGAAACTTCTATTTTGATTACATGAATTACCCTATTTATTTAGATTATAACGCTACAACTCCTTGTGCTCCTGAGGTATTAGAAGAAATGCTTCCTTGGTTTAGTCAGCATTTTGGAAATGCAGCTAGTAAAAGTCATCCTTATGGCTGGGTAGCGGAAGAAGCAGTGGAGAAATCAAGAGAACAAATTGCCAATTTGATAGGAGCAAAGTCCAAAGAAATAATTTTCACTTCAGGAGCTACTGAAGCAATCAATTTGGCTATTAAAGGCATTTTTGAGATATATCAAGGAGAGAATCAACATTATATTACAGCTCAATCAGAGCATAAAGCTGTATTAGATTGCTTTGCAGATTTGGAAAAAAAAGGTGCTTCGGTTACTTACCTTCCCGTCAGTAGGGATGGTGAATTAGACCTGGAAACTTTAAAGTCCGCAATTCTTCCTGATACAAAGATGATTGCTTTGATGTGGGCAAATAATGAAACTGGAATCATTCATCCAATTAATGAAATCTCAAAAATTGCTGAAGAAAAAAGAATTATTCTTTTTACTGATGCGGTTCAAGCTGCAGGTAAAATCCCTATATCAGTCTCTGGAATTCATCTAATGGCAATTTCAGCACATAAATTTTATGGTCCTAAAGGAGTAGGAGCATTGTATATCCGTCATAACCATTTGCTCCCAAAACCACTTGGCCAAATCTCAGGAGGTGGACATGAAAAAGGATTCAGAAGTGGGACTTTAAATGTCCCTGGAATAGTTGGAATGGGTAAAGCAGCAGAATTGAAAATGGCAGAATTGGAATCTGAGTTTTCAAGACTTTCTTTACTTCGTAACCAATTGGAAGAAAGCCTATTGCAAATCGAAGGTACCATTTTGAATGGAAGTCAGGAAAATAGATTGCCCCATGTTACAAATATTGCATTTGAAGGAGTGGAAGGGGAAGATTTACTCAGAAAAGTATGCCAAAAAGTAGCAGTAAGTTCAGGTTCGGCATGTACTAGTATTTCCCCAAAACCCTCTCATGTACTTCAAGCAATGGGATTAGATCCTGATTTGGGAAGAGCGTCCATACGCTTTTCATTGGGAAGAAATACGACTGAACAGGAAATTTTGGATACTGTGGATTGGGTGAAAAAAGTGGTTTTAGAGTTAAGAAGACATTAATCCCTTTCAATTACGCCATGGTTTGGTGTTTGAAAACTGAAAATATCGTTTGATTAATACTTGAGCCGAGCCGCTGAGTAAAAAATTGCGTAGTTAAAACTTGGCGGGAGTCATCTATAAGTTCAAATCTCTCAAATCCGC
>NZ_JAHEBC010000427.1 GCF_024642405.1 Algoriphagus sp.
CACGCTTATTCATGCCACCGGAGATACCATTCCTGAAGAAAATAGAGAACTTTTTGTGTTTGAAAAAGTAAACGGTGAATGGAAAATAGCCCGATATATGTTTAATAAAACAGAGCCGAAAAGATAATGAACTTGTCACAAAATGTAGAAATGAAAAAACGGTTGGAGAGTCTTCTCAAACCGTTTTTGCTTTTAAATAAGTATATTTCATTAGGAAGATATATGTGTTTAATCTGCTACTCCTTTAGAGTAAAGTTTATGCTTCATTTTGACAAACCATTAACCAATGATAAAATTCTTTCGAAGAATTAGAAAGCGACTCTTAACTGAAAACCCCTTCTATTTTTAGGAATTTGTATTTCCCTATTCTCCCTTTGGCGATGCTTCCAAATCCCGAAGGGATTTAATGTATATAGGATGATCGATGGATCCTTCAGATTCGACCCCGATGGGGTCGTAGCTAATCGCTACCTTTTTTCTATAAACATAGGACCCATTCTGGGTCACTCCCCCGCTAGGTGTTGAGCCAGCGTTGGTCTAAGCATAGATGGTATCTACACTTTTCTATTTTGTGAAATTGTAATTCCCCTCTTGGATGCAATCCTGAATCTGGATCATAGGATTTCAAATCTGAGTGAACTTTGAGACTTTTAACATCTCGAAGGTTTAGAGTCTTCATTTTTCGAAACCAAAAAATACCCAGAACTAGTTTTTGCAAATATGGGATATATTGACGAACTTAAATATCTCATTTTGAACGTATTAGTTAATTTTTAAGATTTTTAAAAAATTGAAAATCCGATTTTAAACGATTGTAGCTATTTGTTGTCGGTAGATAAAGTTTAGTACGATAGGTATCAATCACATCAGTAAACTAGCGCTCATTTATAATCATAATAGACATAATCGCTATTGGGTTTATACAAGTGTTCCCAACAAGCAAAAAGACAAAAATTAACATTTCACTTTAAAGCATTACACTATGAAAAAATATCAATTCTTTTTCGTCCTAATCATTGGGGTTTTCCTTTTTTTTGGCTTCCAAGAAAATTCACCCAATGCAGTTAACTCCGAAATAGACGCTGCTACCGCTGAAAAAATGGTGCGTGATTTCAACTCCAAACTACAACAAAATCCGGAGCAGATGATGGAGCAATTTACTTCCGACAGTTTTGTTTTTATCAATGGTGAAGGTGCTTTTGTCACCAAAGCTCAGATGAACGAAACATTAAAATCTTGGAAGATTGGAAAATGGGACTTGAACAACCTTAAAGTCAGAGTATATGGGCATGTATTCGTTGCGACAGGAGTAAACAATCATTCCCTGGTCAACAAGCAGGACGGTTCAACATTGGATTACCAAACCGCTTTCACCTATATTTATCAGGAAAAGGACGGTAAATTGGAGGAGATATCCTTGCAACAACACTCGCATGTTAAACCAGCAACGAATGAATAGAAAGCCAGGATAAAGATATTTTTAGCTTCAGGAAACGATGTTTGAAAATAAGTTAGGAACAAACATGCGTTTCCGTCTATGCTGCCCAAAGTCCAAAAAACCTTCGAGATTGTAAATCGAAGAGCAAATTCAAAGGAGAATAAACCTATGAAATCTTCCAAATTCCAGAGGTATATATTTTTCAGCTTTCGTGTATTTCCTATGAGATTTCTCAGTTCCCGATTTATCGGGACTGGCACTACCTCCTTCGAAATGACCTAATCACTATTCTGCAAGCTGATGACTGTCAACTGAGACCTACCTGCGGTAGGCAAGCTGCAAACTGTGAATAATTTCAACATTCTAATTTTAGCCTTCGACTCCGCTCAGGCTGACAACCGGCAGCTGAGAATGTGAACTGAGGCTGCTCAACTACCTTCGGTAGGCAAGCTGATGACTGTCAACTGAGACTCCCTCCTAATTTCAGCTTTCGTGTATTTCCACAGCTTTTCAGGACTAGATAGCCTTCGAGATGTAGTTAGACTTAAAGTTTGGTGAAAATCAATAAAATACCGAATCAGTAAAGTAATTGGTTCTGCTTATTTCCTTTTCAATAAATACCGGGTATGTCCATTCGAATACCCAAAAATGAGAGTGTCACCTAAAAATACATATCGTTTTTGGCGTGAGCCCTCACTGGTAATGATTTCTAATGTTTCGTTATTAATCGTTTTCCAATAAAAAGTCGGAATCAAAGAATAATCCAATGGTTCTGTGATTCCATTTCGCTTTAAGTCATCTTTTAAATATTGGGGGTCTAATATTAGTTTTCCGTCTTTGGTGTAGGTTTCTACATACCTCTTTCCATAAAATTCATTCTTTTCGATTTCTCCATTTGCGTCTAATGAATACAGCATGATCCACTTTCCTACCAAGCGGGGATCACGCTCTGCTTTTTGACTGAATGATAAAAAAACAATACAAATCAGTGTTAAAAAGTACCTCATAGTTCTTAATTTAAAATCCTGTCTTGTCTTTTTTCTGAGCAGCTTTAAGCATCATTCCTTGTGAAATCACTAAAAGTACCATGGCAAAAGCAGTGAAGTTTGGCACCTTATTTCTCCCTTCCATCCAAAAACCACTTTGCCATAAGGAAAGCCCTCCAATCACAAAGGCAGCAAGAATCAATACCAAGTGGAAATACATTTTGCGTTTACTCATCTCATAAAAACTAAATCCTTATCAATAAAATAAACTAACAATTAAAAACAAACCCCCCGGAAGATTTTTCTTCGAGGGGTTTGTTTTTCTGATTTTAGAATTCAGAATTAAAGTATTCTACTCGTGCCAAAGGGAGCAAAGTCTCAGTCTGGTTTTCTTGAAACTGCCAACTGCGACTGCTAGCTACCCACTTACTTCAAGTTTTTATATCGAATCCGCTTCGGTTCCACGTCGCCCAGTCGCTTTTTCTTGTTCTCTTCGTAATCGGAGAAGTTGCCTTCAAACCACACCACCTGAGAATCTCCTTCGAATGCT
>NZ_JAHEBC010000428.1 GCF_024642405.1 Algoriphagus sp.
AGGTGAATATTTTATTTAGCCTCGTCTAGATCGACTTTTCTTATCCAGCTAAGTATAAATGTCGCTGTGTAGCCAAATATGAAAACAAACAATCCAAATAAAGGCGAAAGCAATGTGACTTTTAATCCTCCCGCAACTATAGCTGGATCAGCTCCGCCAGTGGCCTCAAGTGAATCAAATGCCTGAATCAAGCCTAAAAGGGAATTCAAAAAAGAGATTACCAAACCGAGCAAAACGACTTGATTGACAAGCTTTTTATATTTCAAAAAAGTAGGAGTATCAGAATTTATTGCCGTAAAGGCTTTAATCGTAAAAAAGATAGCCAATAAAAAACAACACAAAATCAACATCATTCCGAGAAAGCCTCCTTCTTGGAATCGGTCTGAAATTATATTTAGAAATACTGGTTTTAAAGAGAGTACTGTTGTTAAAGGATTCATATTCTTATGTTTTTGAATTATGGACCAATAATAGAAAGAAGATCAACCTTCAAGATATTTATGCGATCAATGACATCCTCAATGCTAGATTTGACAAGTAATCAACCGTTTTTGAATTCGGTAGTGTCGTCCTGGCAACTAATAGACGGAAATACGTCATTCATCGCATTTACTTTGCAAAGACAATTTTTTAAAAGACCTTGTCCTAATTATATAATGGATAAAAAAAATCTAATATCAGGGATAGCGAAGAAAATGTTGGAACAAGTTTCCATCTGTTTAGGCGCTCTATTATTTTTTGCTTTCTATTTCGGAATTACCATTTCAGACCTTGCTCCGGCATTTACTTTCGGAGCTTTCTTGCTTCCAGTTACCATGGGAATGGTCAACGTTTTTAGCTTTCACCTTATCCCTAAATACTTATTCAAGCAAAAGTATTTTCTCTTCTCTCTTTACACTGTTTATACTATAATCATTTCGGTTTTTCTAATTGCTTTATCCTCTTTTTACGGTTTTCTATTTATCAATTCGGTTGAATCCCTAGGCACAGAGTTCTTACTTACCAAAAACCTTTATCTCATCATAGTGGGAGTTTATATCGTAGTTTTACTGACCTCTCTTTTCTCAGCATTCAGAGAAAGCTATAAAATACATCTCCAAAACCAGGAACTGCAATACACAATATTAAATGGAGAACTTCAGCTAAAGCAAGAAGAACTCTCCTATCTCAAAATGCAGATTCAGCCCCATTTTTTATTCAACACCCTAAATACGATTTATGGATCTGCAATAGCTAAAAGTCCAGAAACACCCGAATTGATCTTAAAGCTTTCTAATTTATTGGATTATATCCTATACCAAACTCAAAAATCTCAGGTGCCACTGCAGGATGAAATAGATCATTTAAAGGACTACTTGGCTTTGGAAAAATTAAGGCATGGAGATAAACTTCAGATTAACACCAACTTTCCATTGGAAACAAATAATCAAATGATTGCTCCTATGCTTTTTCTCCCATTAGTGGAGAACAGTTTTAAACATGGGAAATCTAAAGGGAAAGAAGCCTTTGTTGAAATAAAATTAGAGACAGAAGAAGATAAAATATTTTTCATTTTGAAAAATTCCTATGAAGATTTAGGAGAAAAAAAAGCATTAACTTCTTCAGGAATAGGTCTTAAAAATATCAAAAAACGGTTGCAACTCCTCTATCCAGATTCTCACAGATTTAACATAATAAAAACTGAGAATCATTTTGTGGTGGAGCTAGAACTTATCACAAGCCCCCTCAATCCATAGATATTATGAATTGCCTTATAGTTGACGACGAACCAATAGCCCAAAATATCCTCAAGGATTTCATCTCCAAAGTTGATTATCTCAATCTGGTAGCTAGCTGCAGTAATTCCAACGAGGCCTTTAATGTGGTTCAAAATAAAGATATAGACTTAGTATTTTTGGATATCAATATGCCCGGAATAGATGGAATGGCCTTTGCCAAAATCATCCCAAAAGAGATTCAAGTCATATTCACAACAGCCTATCGGGAGTATGCTATCGAGGGATTTAACCTCGAAGCTGTAGATTATCTTTTGAAGCCCATCCCCTTCGATAGATTCTTAAAAGCCGTTGCAAAGGTCAAAGAGTCTGTTTCAAAAACCATAAATACCACCAAACCCAATTCTGATTTTATTTTTGTCCGTCAGGATAGGAAAATGGAAAAAATCGATCTTGGTGACATACTTTTTGTAGAAAGCTATGCAGATTATATCAAAATCCATTTAAAAGAAAAAGTAATGGTTGTCAGGGAAAGCATTTCGAATTTTGAATCAAAACTTCCTGAAAACCAATTTATTAGATTTCACAGATCTTTTATCGGGAACATTTCTGCAATCAGTTCCTATACTCATGAATATTTAGAGATTGCTGGTAATGCTTTGACGATCAGTCGATCCTATAAAGAAGAAGTTCTCAGTCGGCTTCAGCAATTTGAGTGAAACATTCCAAAATAATTTTTGAGAAAAATATATAAGAATCAATTTTTTCATTTTACTTTGTATCTCAAAGTACTTTTAAATATGAGGAAACCAGAAGATGAATTAGCTGAAATCAAATCCATGATGGAACGAAGCACGCGCTTCCTTTCACTTAGTGGTTTATCAGGAGTTTTGGCGGGGATATATGCGATCATTGGCACCGGGATCGCTTGGTACTGGATATATTTCCCTCATTCTAAATGGGGAAATTCGGTAGATGAATTGGGAGTATCTGAGCTAATTTGGAGAATCCTCATTTTGTCTGGAGTTATTTTGATTTTGGCACTCTTTACAGCTTGGACTATGAGCAAAAGAAAAAGTGAAAAGGCTTCTCAAAAGTTCTGGACTAATGCCAGTAAGCGATTTTGGCAAGCGCTTTTTATCCCTGTTTTACTGGGTGGTTTGTTTTCTTTTGCATTGGTACATGAAAGTACTTTTGAATTGATCCCAGCTGCCATGTTGTGCTTCTACGGATTAGGTTTAATCAGTGCTTCG
>NZ_JAHEBC010000429.1 GCF_024642405.1 Algoriphagus sp.
CCGGGCCGCAAACACATTCTTTTTCAGGATGATTATAATAGCCACAGGGACATGGGTTCATGCTGGCGATCAACATAAAATTTGCAGGATAATCCACAGAGACTTTTGCTCTGGAAATGGTGACTTTCCTTTCTTCCAAGGGTTGTCGCATTACTTCCAAAACTGTTCGTTTGAATTCCGGTAACTCATCCAAAAATAATACCCCGTTGTGGGCAAGTGATATTTCTCCCGGTTGAGGGTTTCCTCCTCCGCCCACTAAGGCAACATCAGAGATGGTATGATGAGGACTTCGAAATGGTCTTTGGGCAAGTAGACTTCCATTTTTACCCAGTTTTCCAGCGACTGAATGGATTTTTGTAGATTCTAATGCTTCTTGAAGAGTTAGTGGAGGAAGGATAGAAGGAAGTCTTTTTGCCAACATGGTTTTCCCAGCTCCTGGAGGTCCAATCATAATGACATTATGACCTCCCGCTGCAGCAATTTCCATGGCTCTTTTGATATTTTCTTGCCCCTGAACATCCGCAAAATCAAATTCGCTTTCATTTAGAGAATGATAGAAAATATCCCTCGTATCTGTTACCAAGGGTTCTATTTTCAAATCCCCTTGCAAAAACTGAGAAGCTTCCTCAAGAGATTCAACTGGAATGATGTCGAGATTATTTACTATGGAAGCTTCTTGGGCATTTTCTTTTGGAAGTATAAAACCTTTAAAACCCTGTTTTCTTGCTTCAATTGCAATTGGTAAAACACCTTTTATGGGTCTAAGTTGGCCATCTAAAGCCAATTCACCCATTATGAGATAGCTTCCTAGTTCTGGAAATTCAACCTGTTCTGAGGCTTGAAGAATTCCAATAGCAATTGGTAAGTCGTATGAAGACCCTTCTTTTCGAATGTTTGCAGGGGCAAGATTGATAACGACTTTTTGTCTTGGCATCCTATATCCAAAATACTTCAATGCAGATTCTACCCTTTGCTGAGATTCTTTCACAGCTGAATCAGGCAATCCTACCATGTAAAAGCTGGTACCTTGACCTACATTCACTTCAATTGTGATCAAATTTGCATCAACGCCTGAAACAGCGCTCCCAAAAGTTTTTGCTACCATAGTTCGAAAAAAAAGGAAACCAAAATGGTCTCCTTAATATACAGTTTTAAGAAAATTAAACTTCTATTATTACGTAAAAATTTAATTTTTAGTCGATTTTACTTTTTCTTTTATTCAGTGAAATTCTGTCTTGGTTTAATTCCGGAATTTTCAGAATCGGTAGGTTTGGCTTCTTTATTTTTTGGAGAAGAATCAGGATTTTCCAAATCATACAATTTGGCTTTTATTTTATTCATTTCCACCTCTTTTTTTGCAAGCAAATCTTTCTGGCCTTTTAGCGCCAAATAAGAAACTATCCAAGAAAGTAAAAACAAAAGAAAACCTACCAAAAGGATTTTAACCAGTCCATCTGAGGTAATTTCATCCATACCAAAGATACCTCCTAAGGTCTCAAAAGCCATGAAGAATATTAGGAAAGCTGCAAAAAAGATCAGCAGGGCTATTTGGGTAAATTGATGGAATTTTCTCATATCAACTAATATTTTTACTAATATACTAAACCGACTGAATACTCGAAAGTTTCTTGTAAAGGCCTTCTATTTCGATTAATTCTAAGTGTGTGCCTTTTTGGACTATTTCACCTTTTTCAATCACAAGAATTTCATCAGCATGTTGAATTGTACTCAGTCTATGAGCAATAACCAAGGTAGTTCTATTAGACATCAATTTGGTTAATGCTTCTTGGACTAGTAATTCGGATTCGGAATCCAAAGCAGAAGTAGCTTCGTCGAGGATTAGGATTGGAGGATTCTTTAAAACCGCCCTTGCTATACTGATTCTTTGTCTCTGGCCGCCTGAAAGCTTGGAGCCTCTTTCACCAATGGAGGTTTGGTAACCATCCTCCATTTGAGAAATAAACTGATGAGCATTGGCTATTTTGGCAGCCTCTATCACTTGTTCCTCACTGACACTTTCAATTCCAAATGCAATATTATTATACACTGAATCATTGAATAAAATAGATTCCTGAGTTACTATTCCCATTAAGGATCTCAATTCTTCTATTTGGAAATCTTTCAGGTTAATCCCGTCTAATAAAATCTGACCAGCACTGGGATCATAGAATCTTGGTACCAGATCAGCTAATGTTGATTTACCTCCTCCAGATGGCCCTACCAAGGCAATTGTTTTACCTCGCTCCAAATTGAAATTAATGTTTTTGAGGACCAATTGTTCCTGATAAGCAAAACTCACATTTTCAAAGCTGATTTCTTTTTCAAATGAAATTAGCTTTTTAGGATTTGTTGGAGATTTTATTTTTGAAGGTGTATCGACGACTTCAAAGATTCTTTCTGCAGAGGCGATTCCTCTTTGAATACTACTGACGGCTCTGGAGATTTCCTTTGCTGGATTTAATACCTGAGTGAAAATAATAATGTAGGTAATAAAATCACTGGCTCCCAATTGAGAATCTCCACTTAAGACCAAACTTCCGCCATAAACTAATATTCCAGCAACAACCGAAACTCCCAAGAATTGCGAAATAGGTGAGGCTAGTTCATTTTTTCTAGCCATGTTAATATTCACCCCGGAATAATAGTCCGTTTCATGATCGAATTTCTTTCTCATGAAATTTTCAGCATTGAATGCTTTAATAACACGCATTCCACCTAAGGTTTCGTCCAGAATATTGACAAGTCTGCCTAGAGATTGCTGGCTTTCAACCGCTTTCTTTTTCAGTCTTCTGGTAATACCACCAATGATCGCACCGGTAATAGGAATGATCAGGATCGTGAAAAAAGTGAGCTTGGCAGACATAAAAAATAAAACCCCAAAGTATAAGATAATGGTAGCAGGCTCTCTAAAAACTACTCGAAGGGATTGTACAATAGTATTTTCTACCTCCTGAACATCATTAGTCAT
>NZ_JAHEBC010000121.1 GCF_024642405.1 Algoriphagus sp.
GAGAAAAAGTTCCTGTAGGTACCGTTTTAGCTTTGATTAATGACGGAAAAGCAGAAGTATCAGAATCTGCTACTCCTGTAGAGGAAGTGCCAAAACAAGAAATTCATCCGATTGAGGATAGGGTGGAAACACCTCATGGGAAAACTGAAGAAGGAGAGCGAATAAAGATTTCTCCTTTGGCAAGGAAAATTGCTGAAGAAAATCATATTGAGATTTCCTCATTAACAGGAACAGGTCCCGAGGGGTCTATTGTAAAAAAGGATGTTGAAAAAGCCATTTCTGAGGATAAAAAACCAATCCAAGCAGCTGAAAAGGAGACTGAGATAGCCAAAGAGTCATCAGTAAAACCGGTTGGCCCTGCTTCCGATGCTATGCGCATGGCTGTGGCTGCTGCCATGAGTAAATCTAATCGGGAAATTCCTCATTATTATCTGGAAAAAAGAATGGATATGTCCAAAGCTATGGATTGGGTGAAAGAAGCCAATAAAGAGAGGCCGATTCAAAAGCGTCTTTTACCAGTAGCGATTTTGATCAAAGCAGTAGCCAAAGCGCTAGATGAGGTTCCGGATCTCAATGCAATCTGGGAAAATGGACTTCAAAGGAAAAACGAAATCAATATTGGTTTTGTAATTTCCTTGAGATCTGGTGGGATTGTCGTGCCGGCTATCCTTCAGACAGATTCAAAAACTGTGTATGAAATCATGGAAACGATGAATGATCTTATTCCAAGAGCACGAGCCTTCAAATTGAGAAGTTCGGAACTCAGTCAATCAACATTTACCATCACTAGCATAGGAGAAGGAGGAGCGGATAAAGTATTTGGTCTGATCTATCCACCCCAGGTTGGGATTGTCGGTTTTGGGGAGATTAGCGAGCAGCCTTTTGCCGAAGATGGTATGTTGGGAATTCGCCCTGTTGTAGACGTGACTTTGGCAGCAGACCATCGCGCTACCGACGGCTTAATCGGAAGTAAGTTTTTAGCAGCAATTAATAAACATTTACAAAATCCCGAAGAATTATGACCGAGGAAGAAATCAAAAAAACAGTTTTTCAATTATTGCAGCGAATTGCTCCCGAGACAGATCCATCGCAGTTGATGCCCGAAGAGAATATTCGAGAAGCACTAAATATCGATTCTTTTGATGCCCTTCAGTTTATTGTGTCTATCTGCGAAAAACTGAATGTAGATATTCCTGAGGAGGACTATGGAAAAACCCGTAATCTCAAATCCTTGTTAGCTTATTTGGGTAAGAAGTTGAAAGGATAATTAGATTAGGCTGTCAAAGTAAACTCTTAAAAAGGCAATTTTCCTAAATCCACATTGCCGCCGGAAAGAATAATTCCAACTCGCTTTCCTTCAAATCGATCTTTATTCGCCAGTAAAGCCGCCAAAGGTACTACGCAAGAAGGCTCAATGATAATCTTCATTCGCTCGTAGATCAAACGCATGGCCTCAATGATCTGCGGATCAGTTGCCAATAAAATATCAGAAACATATTTTTGAATCAACTCAAAATTCAACACTCCCAATGAAGTGAGTAAGCCATCAGCAATGGTATTTGGGCCAGTTTGTGGGATGATTCTCCCAGCTTGAAAGGAGCGGTAGGCATCATCCGCACCTGCAGGCTCAGCTCCAATTACTTCAATCTCCGGATCCCAATAATGCGTCAATAAGGCTGTTCCTCCCAATAATCCTCCTCCACCAACTGGAGCCATGATGATCTCTAGGTCATCCTGTTCTTCATGAAATTCCAAGGCGCAAGTCGCTTGTCCTTCGATGACATCCATAAAGTCATATGGTGGGATAAAGGTCGCTCCAGTTCGCTTCACTACTGCTTCAAGTGACGTTTCTCTCGCTTTAAGATTAGGTTCACATTCGATGATTTCTCCGCCATAGCCACGGACAGCTTTTTTCTTTATTTCCGGTGCATTTGATGGCATCACGATGTAGGATGGAATTCCTGCCACTGTTGCAGCTCGTGCGAGGGCAGCCGCATGGTTTCCGCTGCTGTGTGTGGCGACACCTTTTTTCTTCTGTGCGTCGCTCAGCTTCATGACAGCATTGGCAGCTCCGCGTGCTTTGAAAGCCCCCACTTTTTGAAAGTTTTCACACTTGAAAAAAATCTCACATCCTGCTATTTCATTAATAGTAGAGTTAGTCAAGATGGGTGTTTTATGAATAAATGATTTGATTCGAACTGCGGCAAATCGAATGTCATTGAGGGAGGGGAATTCGGTGTTTTTCATAGCGAAAAGTAGGAATTTCTTTTGGGCAATAATAACGATCGACCAAGGAAATGGATAGATTATTTGCCAAGAATTTAGCTCTTTGAATAATTTTTTAAATCTTCGGGCATGAATTGGAAAGCCTATCATTTTTTCCCGATCATGGGAGCACCTTTAAGTCCTGAAAATTCCATGAAGATGGATTTCAGTCCGAATAATAAAGGCCTGGAGTCTGTAGATTTGGCACATACAGAGAGCTTTTATGAGTTTGTGTTTGGACAGTTGGAAGATGCAGGGAAGACCTTCGGGCTTGGTGGATACCTAGAGCATCGTGCCATTTATCAGCGCAGTGAGCGGTTTGAAACTTCGGCGGCAGACTTTCGAAATATCCACTTGGGTGTGGATGTTTGGGCAAAAGCGGGCACCAAGGTGTATTGCCCGATTGAAGGAAGGGTTTTTTCCATTCAGAATAATGCAGGTTTTGGCGATTATGGTCCCACGATTATTCTAAAACATGAGTTGGCTGAAAAAAAACTTTATTCCCTTTATGGACATCTGTCCTTGACAGATTTAGCGCTTTTTGAAATCAATCAAGTGGTCAAAGCAGGTGAATTACTTTGTCATATTGGCCCATACCCTGAAAACGGGGACTGGCCACCTCATTTACATTTTCAATTAATGTTTGACATGCTTGGGAATACCGGTGATTTTCCAGGAGTTTGTTCACAGCGGGAAACAGGAAAATATAAAACTATCTGCCCAGACCCCAATTTGATTTTGAGATGCCCTCTGATTTAAGAATTTACCTCGGTGATTAATCGGAGTCCTTCCAGCGTCAAGTTTCTATCGATTTCATCAAAAACTTCTGTCAGGGGAGTTAAAACTGTAGATAGTCCACCTGTGGCAATTACTTGATATTTTTTCTTTGTCTCGTTTTCAATCGTCTCGATCATTCCTTTAACAAGCCCGGTATAGCCATACAAAATTCCAGCCTGGATGGCATGAATCGTGTTTTGGCCTAATGCTGATTCAGGCATTTTAAGGTCTACCATTGGGAGTTTTGAGGTATTCTGAACTAAAGAATTGATGGCTGTTCTTAGACCTGGGACAATATTAACCCCCATAATATTGCCATCTTCTCCTACAACAGTGAAAGTCAAAGCAGTCCCAAAATCCACAATAATGACAGCCTTTTGAAATTTGGTATAAGCAGCCATCACATTGCACATCAAATCTGTCCCAATTTCATTGGGCTTTAACGAAGTGACGGGTAATTTTTTGAAGCTTTTAGGTTGGATCAGATAAGGATCAGTACCAAAATAATTTTGGCAAAATTGCTGGATCGTAGGATTGATTTCCGGAACAACGGAGCTAAATCCTATTTTGCTGATTTCAGTTGGTGAAATGCCATGTTCCAAAAAATACAACGGTACTTTTTTACTGAGTTGGGAAGTGAGTTTGGATCCTTTTGTTTCTATTCTGAAATGGTTGGTCCACTTTTTCTCCTTTTCTTGGTACAAAGCGAAAACCACATTGGAATTTCCCGCATCTATTGCTAAAAACATTGTTTCTTTGATTTGATTAAATTTAACCTTTCAAAAAAGGAAAATCCAAATTATAACCTCCTAATCAAGATAGAATGTATTCATTACGAGAAGGTCAAGTCGAAGATCTCCCTAGAGTTTTAGAATTAATTGAGGAATTAGCGCTTTATGAGAAGGCTCCAGAACAGGTGACCAATACGGTTCAGATGATGAAAGAAGATGGTTTCGGGGCAAATCCTGTCTATGGTATGTTTGTTTGCGAAAAAGATGAAACCAAAGAAATTATAGGTATTGCGGTTTATTATTATCGGTATAGCACTTGGAAAGGGAAGCGACTTTATTTGGAAGATCTGGTCGTAACCCAATCAGAAAGAGGAAAGGGAGCAGGAAAACTGCTTTTGGAAAGAACCATGGCCAAATCATTGGAAGATGGTTGCACCGGGATGATGTGGCAGGTTCTGGATTGGAACGAGCCGGCAATTAATTTCTATAAAAAATACGGTGCAGCAATTGAAGGGGGATGGTACAATGTGCACCTTCAGGATTATGAGATAAGGAAGATATTGTCTTAAAACTTCAAATTGATTTTAAGATAGCTTCGCAGATATGGCTAACGCCAAGATATTTTGGTGAAGAAATTCTAAGGAAAGAATTTACAATTGACACAAAAAAATCCGGCTCAATGACCGGATTTTTACTTTTGTCTTTATTTCAAATTAACTTTTTACACTATAATTTGGAGCTTCTCTGGTCACGCTGACATCATGTGGATGGGATTCTTTTACACCGGCAGCAGTGATTTTTACAAATTTTCCATCCTTCTGTAAATCTTCAATAGTTTTTGTTCCACAGTATCCCATTCCTGCCTGAAGTCCTCCTACGAGTTGATAAAGTACTTCAGAAACTAATCCTTTGTAAGGCACTCTTCCTACGATTCCTTCCGGTACCAATTTTTTGATATTGTCTTCAGCATCCTGGAAATAACGATCTTTAGATCCTGACTCCATTGCCTCCAAAGAACCCATTCCCCGGTAGGATTTGAATTTTCTTCCTTGAAAAATAATCATTTCGCCAGGAGCTTCTTCTGTTCCTGCTAATAGTGAACCGATCATAATTGAGCTTCCTCCAGCAGCAATCGCCTTTACCAAATCCCCAGAATAACGGATTCCACCATCAGCAATAACAGGAACTCCACGGCCTTTAAGGGCTTCGGCACATTCAAAAACTGCGGAAAGCTGTGGGACACCCACTCCAGCAATAATTCGCGTGGTACAAATAGAACCTGGTCCTACACCAACTTTTACCGCATCAGCTCCGGCATCTGCCAAAGCGATTGCGGCCTCTGGAGTAGCAATGTTACCTACGATTACCTCGAGATCAGGAAATGCTTTTTTTATTTTTTTACAAGTCTCGATTACTCCTTTGGAATGTCCATGGGCGGTATCAATTGAGACTACGTCCACTCCGGCATTCTTCAATGCTTCCACACGCTCCACGATATCCGCTGTAACCCCAACAGCCGCGCCAACTCTTAATCTTCCGTATTCATCTTTACAAGCATGAGGCTTGTCTTTTCTCTTTAGAATGTCTTTATAGGTAATCAGTCCCGTAAGCTTGTTGTCTTCGTCAACGATAGGGAGCTTTTCGATTTTATATTCTTGAAGGATTTCCTCCGCTTGTTCCAATGAAACACCTGACTTTGCAGTAATCAAATTTTCAATCGTCATGATTTCCCGGATCGGACGATTCTGATCTTTGATAAAGCGAAGGTCTCTATTTGTGATAATACCTTTTAAAGTTCTGCTTTCATCGACTACAGGAATACCACCAATATGAAATTCACGCATGATAGTTTCTGCATCCCGAACTTTTGCGTCAATATGTAGGGTAATTGGATCAAGGATCATTCCGGCCTGGGACCGCTTAACTTTACGCACTTGAGCAGCTTGCTGCTCGATAGACATGTTTTTATGGACGAATCCCAAACCACCTTCCAGAGCGATGGCAATTGCCAATTCAGCTTCAGTAACCGTGTCCATTGCAGCGGAAACCAAAGGAATATTTAATCTGATTTTCTTGGTGAGTTGTGTGGAGGTATTCGTGTCGCGTGGTAGGACTTCTGAATATCCAGGGACTAAAAGCACATCGTCGTATGTGAGTGCTTCGTAAAGGAACTTGTCGGAGTTTCTATTCATGGCAAATATTGGTTGTAGGTAACCCTATTTGCCCGTCAAAATTACAAACAAAATTCTTTTCCAAGCTAATCCTTGACAAAATTAATATTGAAAAAGAGCATAATTTATATTAAAAAGGAAATATCCTTCTTAAATCAGGAAACAGATGCTTCATTAAAAGGCTCTTGAATGAGCTTCTTGGAATGTATCATTCGAATTATTATATATAAAAGAAGTCCTGTGGGACCCGCTATAAAGGTCAAAACCAAACAAGGAAGTAAAATCCACCGATTAATTCTACGCTGGTCGGCATTGTGACAAATCCACATTCCCACAAACAAATCAAAAGTTAAATAGTGAATCCAGCCCGCTAATAAAGCCTCATCGCTGGAAAACAAAAGTTTGACTTTGGCGAGTGTATCAAAGCCTCCACCGGTTCCGGCCCCCATTCCTTTAGTGATAAAGAAAAAATAAGTACAGCTTAATAAAATAAATATGAAACTGAATAGGAACTGGTATACCCAACGCTTTTGGTAGAGGACAAAAAGAAAAATCCAACACAAAAACGCGATAGAATTAACTATTGTAAAAATCAGCTCTAACTTCATTGCTTTTAAAAATTAAGCAATAAAATTAAAATAACTTTTTGATTTTGAGATGAATATCTTTAATAAACTATTTTTTAAGAAGGCGAGCAATGTAAAATCCATCAAATCCACTTTCATGGGATAGGACTTTATGATCTTCAATTAATTCGAAGTTCTTTCCAGCTTCACTTTCCAAAAATTTCTGAACCTGCTCCTGATTTTCCGAAGGCAAAATGCTACAGGTTGCATAGACCATTTGTCCCCCAGGTTTCAACATGGAGGGATAAGATTGTAGAATTTCCTGCTGGGTTTGCTTTACCTTTTCAATGGATTCAGGGTTTAATTTCCATTTGGTATCTGGATTCCGTTTTAAAACTCCTAAACCAGAACAAGGAACATCCAATAACAATCTATCCGCTGATTCTTTTAATCGCTTAATGGTTTTAGAACCCTCTATTACTTTTCGTTCGATAATAGAAACTCCATCTCTTCTTGCCCTGAGTTTTGTTTGCTGAAGTTTCCATTCTTCCACATCCATGGAGAGGATTTTGCCTTTGTTTTCCATTAATGCCGCCAAATGCAATGATTTACCTCCTGCACCTGCACAGGCATCGATCACCCGCATTCCGGGTTCCACTGCAAGAGAATCAGCAACTAATTGAGAGGATCCATCCTGAACTTCAAATAATCCTTCTTTAAACGCAGGATGCCTGAAAACATTTTGACGTTCATCTAGAATCAAGGCATCTTTATACCCTTTGATGATATGCGTGGAAATATTTGACTCGGCAAGCATGTTGCGAAGTTTTTCGCGGGTTGTTTTGAGCGTGTTCACTCGCAATACCACATCGGCTTCCTGATTCAGACTATGAATCTCTGCTTCCCATTTATCTCCTAATTCCTTTTGACCTAATTCTTCCAACCAATCTGGAATGGATTCGATCAATGCCGGATCCTCAAGCTTTTCATATTTTCCCTTTAGCTTTTCTGGCTGGATTTTTTCAAACTCTTCCCAAGGAGGAAGGCTATGCCCCTGCATCAACCAATAGGTTCCAAAAAGATCATAAGGGTTGTTTGATGGACTTAAATAATTTATCAATCTCCACCAACGTACCATTTCATAAGTAGTTTCGGCAATAAAAGAGCGGTCACGGGCTCCCCATTTTGGATTGGATTTAAGTGTTCTTTCGATCACTTTATCCGCATATTGACCTTCTTCGAAAATGGCAGCAAGTGCAGTATGCACTCCGCGTATGGTATTGTTATGTAGTTTCATTGGAAAGAAATTCTGCACAAAGGTAGTTTTTCTTTCTGTTCTCACAGAATCAGATTTTAAAATGGACTGAAGATCAATCCAAATCGGATTCCATCTCTTACTACAGCCGATCCAAAATCATAATGATTTCCAAAATATTGGGCAGTTGCTCCATAATAAGGATCATAGGCAAAGTCAATAAGTTGGTTCGTTACTCTCTGATCTTTTAAAACCTGTTTTCGGTATTCCAAAATATTTGCTCGTACCTCCAAGCCTAGCCAAGGCTTTATTTGATAAGCAAAAGCAAAATCAAACCCGACTTTCCAATTTGTCTCAGTCATTGGAATTTCATTTCGGATGTATGCGATACTGAGACAATTGATGCAGGGATAATAATACCCAAAAGTTCCAAAGTCGGGTGCCATTATTATTTTTCCGTCTTTTCCTGATTCCTTCATGCCGTATAGGCTAAAATTAATAGAAGTCTTTTTACCCAAACTGATATATTTCTTTAGGAAGAAACCGTAGCCCCTTAAGCTATTTTTTAAAGAAGCTTGCTGAAAAACATTTCTATATCCGATTATTGGGTAATCATCATTTTCGATTGGAGCTCCAATGATAGGATAGCTATATTCAATAGGTGAGGCTTTTTCCTGATAAGAAGTGAAATTTGTTATGACTCCAATCGACCAGTTTTTTGGAAGATTCAAACCAATCATAGGACGGATACTTCCGAGCATATCCCGTTGTACATCCAGAGGGTTAGAATTGTGAATTGCTCGCTGCCAATAGCTCGCATCAAATCCAAACCAGAACTTGGAATCGTTGTTTTGAGCAAAGGAGCTCCAAGAGAAAAACAGAGCAAAAATCAGTAGTTGAAATTTTTTCATAAGTAAAGAATCGGGATTGCTACCTTTACGGCAAACTAAGGCTATTCGCTACAGCTATGAGCAACTATAATGAACTTGTAAAACGATGGGCAGATGAACTGACCCAATATTCACCTGAGGAAGCAAATAATTTAATTAACTGGCTTTTGGAATATCATCTGGGACTACGAAAAGTAGATATGGTGGAAGCTTTTGAAGAAAATAGTCTTTCTGAATCTCTTTATCAGGATTTTGAGCGTTTGAAGACAGGTGAGCCAGTTCAATACATTATTGGAAAAGCTCCTTTTTATGGCCGTGAATTTTTTGTGGATGAATCGGTTTTGATTCCCAGAAATGAAACGGAGGAATTGGTCCACATGATTATCAAGGAAAATCCAAAGCCGGGAATGAAAATTTTGGATATTGGGACTGGGTCTGGTTGTATTCCAATTAGTTTGGCCCTTGAAATGAAGGACTCAGAAGTCTATTCGGTGGATGTTTCTGAAGATGCAATAGAAGTTGCTTTGGAAAATGCAGAGCATCTTGAATCCAATGTCACCTTTATTCACCTGGATATTTTAAAAGAGACTCCGGCTATTTCGGATTTGGATATTTTGGTCAGTAATCCTCCTTATGTCCCTGAAGCAGAATGGACGGACTTACATAGTAATGTACGTGATTTTGAACCTGGTTTGGCTCTTTTTGTGCCAGACCATGATCCTCTTTTATTTTACAGAGTAATTGCTGAAAAAGGAAAATTATTGCTTAAGAAAGGGGGAAAACTGTATTATGAAATTCATAATAATTTTGGTCCCGAAACAGTGGAATTACTGGAAAGCTTAGGCTATAAAGAAATCAATTTGGTTAAAGATCTGAATGATAAAAACAGAATGGTTTCGGCAACCTTTGTAGGATAATAATTATCGGATTTGCTCCCCGACCCAAAAAACTCCAGGAGCTTTTATTTCAGTTATTCCTTCAGGGACTTCTAAAAAAGTTGCATATGTAATGGGCAGAATAATCTGCCCATTTTCATTTAATATTTCAACTGGAAGACCTTCTTTTGCATGAATATGGATGCTGCTTTCCGCAAACCATTTTTTAAAAATACCATCTTTAATGGGATAATATTTCCAATCCCCATCCATGATAGTGAGATCAATTGACTTTATTTTTTCTTCAAGTTCCAAAACTTGAAGATGGGGGATTCCCACTAAATGTGCTGCAAAATGACTACTTGCCAGTAAATATTGCAACCCTTCAGCCAAGGAATCTTCAGTTTTACTATTTAAAAATTTAACGGGATATTGTTCTTCCAGTAAATGAAGGTTCTCCTTTTGAAAGGAGTCAGAAGCCAAAATAACATCAATCTTTATCCCCCAACTTAGCACTTGATCTAGAGCTTCTTCAGCTACTAAAACAGTCGGTACCCATTCAAGAAGTGAGGAAATCTGATCAAAATGAATCTCATCAGCTTTCAAAATAAAAACTGCTGGTTCCTGTTGTTCTTTAACAAAGTGATGGGAGGACATGAGATTATTTCCAGAGATTATTATAAAAGTTTACCGCATTTTTATAAGCAAGGTTAGTTAATTCCTGCTCATTTAATTCGTTTTCTAAATGATCTAGAAGGGATGGATATTTACTGGAATTTTCTGCCAATGGGAAATAAAAAGGGATGCGTGATGGATCACCAAAGTCCTTAGTATAAAAGAAGTCTGCTCCAAAACACATCGCTTTCTTACCTCCTATATGAAATCCATGCAATAGATGATCAAATAGTCTCTCCGGTACATCATTATCCAAAAATGCTCTTAAGAAGTTGACGCCGATTATTCCTCCTCGATATATGGTCTCCTTAGCAAACTCATCTGTTAAGTTTCTTCTGTGATTCCAGATTTCTCTAAAGTTAGAATGGCTTGCAATAATAGGGATGTCCAATTTCTCTGAATCTATATGATTGAAAATTCCTTCAGCAAGTAAGTCAGAAGTATGGGATAAATCGACTGGGATTTTTTTGCCAGACATATAATCCAGCAGCCGTTTGCCATCTTCTTTTAGCCCAATTCCATCCGTATAATTACCTCCTCCAAATCGATTCTCGGTATGATGGGTTAAGCTTATATAGGCTAGTTTCTTTGTTTTTTCCAGAATACTATCAAACTGTGTTTTAATCTCTTCAAGTGAAGCCGTTTCATTTCCAAGTCCAGCAGCATTTTCTACAGAAGCAATGATACCGACGTTGTTTTGACTTTTCCAATTGGAAAGAAATTCTGGGCCAGCAAAACTTAAATCCAAGGGGTTTTTCTCCAACAAATTCTGAAAAATATCAGCTTGCTTACTGGCAAGTTTCATCGATTGAGGATTGACATCTGTATAAATA
>NZ_JAHEBC010000430.1 GCF_024642405.1 Algoriphagus sp.
TATGGCAATCCACATAAGCTTGTATGGCCTCTTCCTCATCTTTTAGATCACAGATTAATACAAAAGTTTGGGTTTTCATTTTATTTCAATCTAGTTGGCTATTTCGAGTTGGAGGTTTTAAGCTTCCAACTTTGATACTTTTTTGACCCGAAGACTAAATAGTAAAACCATTACAAAGCAGGAGAGCGGAAGAATAAATGAGAAGTTTACCTCAGGAACTCCTAAAATCAAAGTGTCATCGTAAGCAATTCCACCGATGTCCATAATCATTCCTTGCAGTGTTGGCATAATTGCTCCGCCTACGATGGCCATTACTAAGTATGCCGCAGCAAATTTTGAGTCTTCACCCAATCCGTCCAGGGCAATTCCATAGATGGTTGGAAACATAAGTGACATCGCAAAAGAAATGGCAACTAGGGAGTAGAGTCCAGCCATACCGGGAAGAAATATGGCACCAGCGGTGAATGAAATTGCGAGAACTGAAAAGATGCTGAGCAACTTTGTAGGAGAGATAAACCGAAGTAAAAAAGTACAGATCCATCTACCAACCAAGAAGACTACTAATGCCGCATATCCATAATTTACTGCATCAGCATTGGAAATTCCCAACACTTCTGCATACTGATAAATATAGGTCCAAACCATGATTTGAGCGCCCACGTAAAACATCTGGGCAAGCGTTCCTTCAACAAAATTTCTGTTTTTCAACAATCTGCCCATAGTAGCCTTGAATTCTACTTTTCCTGTTTCTTTGTTCTCCGGCATTTTTACCAAGGCTATAATCACCAGAATTCCGATGACGACTAAACCCAACATCACATAAGGGTTTCGAATAACCATCAGATCAGCCGTTCTAATCACAGCTTTTGCTGATTCATCAAGCGAGGAAAAAATGATATTGCCATCAGCATCCGTTGCATTCGATTGAAGTGCATTCAAAATAAATTGCTTTGCCACAAACAAACCTGCCAAGGCTCCCATAGGATTAAAAGCCTGTGCTAAATTTAATCGCTGGGTAGCCGTAGCATCTGGGCCCATAGACAAAATATAGGGATTGGCAGTAGTTTCGAGAAAGGCTAAACCGAATGTAAGGATGTAAAGTGAGGCCAGGAAAAATCCATAACTTTCCCAAGCAGCTGCAGGATAAAAGAGTAATGCCCCAAAGCCATAAAGACCCAACCCCAATAAGATTCCAGTTTTATAGGAATATTTTTTAATGAAAAAAGCTGCAGGTAGTGCCATGGTAAAATAGCCTCCATAAAAAGCCATTTGAACCCAAGAAGCTTGGGTGTTATTTAATTCTAAGACGCGCTTAAAAGCCGCGACCATAGGATTGGTAATATCATTGGCAAATCCCCATAAAGCGAAAAGTGATGTAATTAAAATAAATGGGAGGACTAGGTTTTTGGGAACTAATGCTGGTTTTGGGCTCATCAAAGTGATCGGTCTAGGTGGGTGTATCCTCCGTCTACAAACAGGTGTTGACCGGTTATATGCGAAGCTTTATCAGAAAGTAAGAAAATGCTCATTGCCGCGATTTCCTCAGGGGTAGTCATTCGGTTTCCGAAAGGAATATTTTGGGTGATTTCAGCAAGTTTTTGCTCTGGGTTTTCAAAAGTCTGAATCCAGTTTTGATAAAGTGGAGTGTAGACCTCAGCAGGTATTACCGCGTTTACTCGGATTTGATAGGGTAGGAGCTCGACAGCCCATTCCCTGGTAAGAGAAAGTTGTGCCCCTTTGGCTGCTGTGTAGCCAGAAGTCCCTCCCTGACCGGTTACTGCAGTTTTACTACTGATATTGACAATAGCTCCCTTCGTTTTTTTGAGGTGAGGGAGTGCAAAATGTGCCAAGTGATAATAGTGAAATAAATTTTTGGAAACTGAATTGGCAAATGCCTCCGGTGATCCATGCTCCAAACCAACGCTGTCGTTTGCACCTGCATTGTTTACCAACCCATCAATTCGTCCAAACTTTTCAATTGCTAAATTCACTGCTTTTTCAGCATCTGAAGCGCTTGTTAATCGGATCGGAATCTGAAGGGATTTTAATGGGGCTTTTTCCAAGATTTTAATTCCTTCCTTTTCAGAGGGATCAATAATCACAGGAATTGCCCCTTCCTCAATAAGCCCTAAAGAGATTGCCCCTCCAATTCCTTTAGCTCCCCCACTTATTAAAACTACTTTGTCTTTAAGATTTAAATTCATTTTGGGTTTTGTCAAGCTTTAATTTATTCCTTTATCCCGTAAAATTTGGCTGCATTTTCTCCCAAGATCTGTTTTTTCTCAGTGGTAGAGAGCTTATTTGTAAATCGATCTACCAAATCAAAAACTTGCTCGTATTCGGCTGCTACCAAACATACTGGCCAATCGGACCCAAACATTAATCTGTTTGGCCCAAAAGCTTCCAGCATGACATCCATATAAGTCTGAAAATCATCTGGTTTCCATCCTTTCCAATCTGCTTCTGTGACCATCCCGGAAAGCTTACAATAGATATAATCCCTTTCTGCAATCAGTGCCATTTCCTTTTTCCATTCCCTCCAAATACCCAATTTGATATTTGGCTTGGCTAGGTGATCAATGACAAAGTGTTGCTCAGGACTTGATTTTATAAATTGGAGTGTTGCTTCCAGTTGGTTTGGGAAAACAAGAATGTCGTAGGTGTATCCTCTTTTACCAATTTTCTCAATGCCACGGATAAAGTCTTTTCGAAGCATATATTCCACGGGCTTGGATTGAAGTATTTCCCGATAACCTTTGAGTTTTGGATGTTTTGCAAATTGGTCTAGATCTTTATCCAAGGCATCGCTGCCTAGATCCGCCCAGCCTACGACTGCCTTGATTTCTGTATGTTCCTCCGCTAAATCGAGAAGGAAGGCTGTTTCATGAAAACTTTCATCAGCTTGAACGGCCACGCAACCTTCAATTTTATGTTGGGATAGCAAAGGCAAAAGGTC
>NZ_JAHEBC010000431.1 GCF_024642405.1 Algoriphagus sp.
TTATGCCCACCTCGGAAGTCCTGACCTTTATATGAAAGAATTTGAAAATAAATCCAAAATCAATTCAGAGGAGTTGACATCCTGGGCAAAAAAGAATCT
Source organism: Algoriphagus sp. (assembly GCF_024642405.1). Classification (GTDB taxonomy): domain Bacteria; phylum Bacteroidota; class Bacteroidia; order Cytophagales; family Cyclobacteriaceae; genus Algoriphagus. The sequence goes on from NZ_JAHEBC010000431.1 coordinate 100, forward strand.
CATCGATGAAAAATCCTCTGTCATTCATTATAAATCTATCGCTTCATGAATACATTTAGAATAGGCATGGGCTATGATGTCCACCAATTAAAAGAAGGCTATGACTTTTGGCTAGGCGGAATCAAATTAGAACATGAAAAAGGAGCAGTAGGTCATTCAGATGCAGATGTATTAATTCATGTTATTTGTGATGCATTGCTAGGTGCTGCAAACATGCGAGATATTGGATATCATTTTTCTGATAAAGACCCAAAATATAAAGGCATTGATAGTAAAATCCTTTTAAGTGAGGTATTGGAACTTATTAGAGAAAAAGGCTATGAAGTGGGCAATATTGACACAACTATCTGTTTGCAAAACCCAAAGATAAACCCTCACATTCCTAACATGAGAACATGTTTATCTGAAGTGATGAACGTTTCAGAAGATTCTATTTCCATCAAAGCTACCACCACTGAATGGCTTGGTTTTGTAGGTCGTGAAGAAGGTGTTTCTGCCTATTGCGTAGCTTTAATTTATCACGTATGAGCGAAAAACTAAAATTAATTATTACAGAGGATGGGTCTCACTCGCTTTACAACGAAGAGTTAAAAGAGACTTATCATAGCTTTCATGGAGCATTAAAAGAATCTATCCACGTTTTTATGCTCTATGGATTGGATTCTTGGTTAATGGAAAATCCAAACAGAAAGCCTTTGCGGATTTTTGAGGTAGGATTCGGAACAGGTTTGAATGCCTGGTTGACTTTAATTTGGGCAGAACAAAATCAAGTACCTGTTTTATATCATACTATCGAACCTTTTCCACTTTCTGAGGAAATTTATTCTCAATTAAATTATGGAGACTTGGATGATGGTTTTTTTCATTACAAGCCTTATCTCACAAGATTACATAAAAAAGCATGGGATGAAGGATCTGTGGTTTCTGAATATTTCAACATGAAAAAAGAAAAAACCACATTGGAAGAAGTTACACTTTATCCTAGTGACGTGGTCTTTTTTGATGCCTTTGCTCCAAGCAAAAATCCTGAATTATGGGAAAAGCCGCTTTTACAAAAAGTGTATGATTCCATGAATCCCGGAGGGATTTTTACTACCTATTGTGCAACTGGAAAACTAAAAAGAGACCTCAAAGAAATCGGTATGGAAGTTGAAACACTACCTGGCCCTCCCGGTAAAAAGGAAATGACCAGAGGCTGGAAAAAACAAAGCCCTCAGGAATAATTGTTTTTAAATAAGGCCAATAAATCTTGAAATGGAGATTGAAATTAAATTCAATCTCCATTTTTTCTTTGAAAATCAATTTTGGTTGACTTTTTGTCAAAGATAAATACTTGTAGAAAGGTCTATAAAAATTATATCTGACAAACCTTATTGATAAATAATGATACTTGGATTAATACTTCTTTTTCTAAATTTTCTACCTAATCAAATCTCTGAGGCAGGTCAAGCCAAATTAGAGAAAATGGTTCAAGAACGTGATGCCTTAACCGCAGAGTGGAAGAGATCTGAAAGTAAAAAATCAGGCATCTTCGGCAATCGAACTAAAAAGGACATGATTGAAACCAATCAATGGCTGGAAAGAATATTAGCGAAAGATAATCTCATCATGGACGAACTACGAATGATCGGGGATATTGAAACAACCGTTGCTACTCAAACTGGTGAAGATTATAAAACAATCACTTTGAATCTAGAACAGGATGTGCAAGCACTTAGAAGGGCTATGGCTGAAAAGGATAAAACTATTGAAGAGATGCTTGCAACAAGACGAACCTTTGAATGGACTACTTTAATTTTTTTCCTCAGTACTCTTGGATTGGGATATTGGATTTATAAAAGCAAAAAAACTGCTTAATCTAATTTATCAAAGCTTCAAGACAGGAAATTATTTGGTTCTGAATCTCGATTGTCTCAATCGAAATTAATTTTAACTTTTCAACCTTGCAATCGGAGTCCTTGCCCCCTTGGTCTTTTGCTCCAAATCCACCAAGATTTCAGCATCTAAAGGCAAAAATAAATCTACACGTGACCCGAATTTAATAAAACCAAATTCTCCTCCCTGGTCTAATTTCGATCCTTCTTTCACATACCATTTAATTCTTCTGGCAACAGCTCCAGCAATTTGCCTTACCAAAATCTGAGTTCCTTTTTCATTTCTTAATACCATCGTAGTCCTTTCATTTTCAGTACTTGATTTGGGATGCCAAGCAACCAGATATTTTCCAGGATGGTATTTAAAAAAATCTACAACTCCTTTTATTGGAGACCGATTGACATGCACATTTACCGGAGACATGAAAATAGAAACTTGTCTTCTTTTTTCTTTAAGGTATTCATCTTCAAACGCTTCTTCAATCACGACAACCTTCCCATCTGCCGGCGCAAAGACAATTCCCTCCTCATTTGGTAAGGGGAATACTGGGTTTCTAAAAAACTGCAGCACTAACAGATAAATGATAATACTACCTAGCATGGTAATATTCAGCATCAAATTTTTCTCTGGAAAAAAATAATAAAGCAAATAATTCAAAGCTACCAGGATGATCATCATCCAAAAAAGCAAAACTCTTCCTTCTCTGTGTATAGTCATATCGGGATCAAATAAAAGGCGTGGATTTTGGTCCACGCCTCAAAGATAAGCGATTCTATTGATTGAATAAATATTTAGAAGCCTCCACGATAAGTGTAAGTCTTCGCTACCTTGTCAATGGCAACGATGTATGCTGCGATTCTCATCGGAACATCGTATTTCTGAGAAGCTTGATATACATGGTCAAAAGCATCTTTCATGATACGGTCTGATCTTCTGTTGACACGGTCAGCAGTCCACTTATAACCCAATCTATTTTGAA
>NZ_JAHEBC010000004.1 GCF_024642405.1 Algoriphagus sp.
TCAGGAGAGAGAAGCATGTACCTAAAGGTGGTCCCGATGGTGGTGATGGTGGTCGAGGTGGTCATATCATACTTCGAGGTAATTCCCAACATTGGACTTTACTGCATTTGAAATATAAAAAGCATGTAATTGCTGATTCGGGAAAAGGGGGGGAAGGTGGCAGAAGATCGGGGGCAGATGGAAAAGATATGATTCTGGATGTACCATTGGGGACAGTAGCTAAAGATGCCGAAACTGGTGAAAAGCGATGTGAAATCACAGAAGATGGGCAGGAAGTGATTTTAACTAAAGGAGGGAGAGGTGGTTTAGGTAATGACCATTTCAAAACTTCAACAAATCAAGCCCCTCATTATGCTCAACCAGGAGAAGAAGGTATTGAAGAATGGATCATCCTTGAATTAAAACTTCTGGCGGATGTTGGATTGGTAGGTTTTCCAAATGCTGGTAAAAGCACTTTACTTTCATCTATTTCAGCAGCAAAACCGGAAATCGGAGACTATCCGTTTACAACATTGGTTCCTAATCTTGGTGTGGTCAGTTATAGAGACGATATGTCTTTTGTTATGGCAGATATCCCGGGAATTATAGAAGGGGCTTCGGAAGGAAAAGGACTTGGAATTCGCTTTTTAAGACATATTGAAAGAAATTCTATTTTATTATTTATGATTCCAGCAGATGCGCCAAGTATTAGAGAACAATATTCTGTTTTGCTTGCGGAACTTGAAAAATACAATCCCGAATTATTAGATAAGCAAAGATTGCTGGCAGTTTCAAAAGTGGACATGTTAGATGAGGAATTAATGAAAGAAATGGAGGCCGACTTGCCAGAAGGAATTCCAAGTGTGTTTATTTCTTCTGTCAGTCAATATAACTTAGACAAATTGAAAGATCTTATTTGGCAGGCAATCCACCGTTCCTAAGGTGTCAGATTGTCAGTTAGATCAGGATGGCAAAAATATTGTTGAAAGGGTTATGCCAACTATCGAAAAGCTAAAATGAAAAATAAAAACGAAGTGGATAAGGAATTAGACCAAACTGAGGAGCAATTAGTCCAAGATACTCCTGAGGCTACAGAAACTATGGATGAATCTATTAAAGAGGAAGAGGTTTCTGCCGAAGAGAAACTTGCTCGAGAAGTTGCTGATCTAAAAGAAAAATATTTGCGATTATATTCTGATTTCGAAAATTTCAGAAAAAGGAGTTCGAGAGAAAGATTAGATCTAATTACGACCGCTTCAGAAGAAGTTCTAAGAGATTTGATTCCAGTAGTCGATGATTTTGAAAGAGCGATCAAAGTAAGTGAAAATCAAGAACAGGGAGAGAAAAATAAAGAGGGGAATCTACTGATTTTTCATAAATTATTAAGAATTCTTGAAAGCAAAGGACTTAAGCAGATGGATGACCTAATCGGGAAACCATTTGATGCAGATACTCAAGAAGCTATCACACAAGTTCCTGCTCCGAGTGATGAGTTGAAAGGAAAGGTAATAGATGTTGTAGAAAAAGGTTATACGCTAGGTGATAAAGTAGTGCGTTATGCCAAAGTAGTAACAGGAGCTTAAAGAATTATGGCAAAAAGAGATTATTACGAAGTATTGGGTGTTTCAAAATCTGCTTCTGCAGAAGAGATTAAGAAAGCATATAGAAAGCTTGCTATTAAATACCATCCGGATAAAAACCCTGATAATGCTGAAGCAGAAGATAAATTTAAAGAGGCAGCTGAAGCCTATGAAGTCTTAAGTAACCAAGAAAAACGTCAAAGATATGATCAGTTCGGTCATCAGGGCATGTCTGGAAACGGAGGCTTTGGAGGAGGCGGTATGAACATGGAAGATATCTTCTCTCAATTTGGTGATATTTTTGGAGGAGGTGGCTTTGGTTCATTCTTTGGCGGAGCTGGTGGAGGCGGAGGCCGAAGAACTAAAAAAGGAACAAACCTTCGCGTAAAACTTAAATTGTCTCTTGCTGAAGTTGCCAACGGAGTTGAAAAGAAAATCAAAGTAAAAAGACATGTAGTAGCTGCTGGGGTAACTTTCAAAAATTGCTCAACCTGTCAGGGATCTGGGCAAATTAAGAAGGTAGTAAATACGATGCTTGGTCAAATGGTATCCGCGAGTACTTGTTCAGTTTGCGGGGGCAGCGGTCAAATAGTCGATAAAAAGCCTGCTGAAGCAGATGCTAGGGGTTTAGTTATAAAAGAAGAAGTCATTTCTATTAATATCCCAGGAGGTGTTGCTGAGGGAATGCAATTGAGCATGTCTGGAAAAGGCAATGAAATTCCTGGAGGAATAGCTGGAGACCTTTTGATTGTAATAGAGGAGATCGAAGATGAAATACTTCAAAGAGACGGTAATAATGTCATATTTGACTTATTTGTTTCTTTCGTAGATGCTGCTTTAGGATCTTCCATTGAAGTTCCGACTATCGATGGTAAAGTAAAAATAAAAATTGATCCAGGAACACAGAGTGGCAAGATGCTTCGCTTGAAAGGAAAAGGAATTAAAGATATTAACGGTTACAGTAAAGGTGATCAATTAATTATGGTCAATGTTTGGACACCAACTCAATTGTCCCGAGATGAGAGAGAAACACTGGAGAGCCTAAGAGAATCTGATAACTTTAGACCCGATCCAGGGAAATCAGACAAATCTTTCTTCGATAAAATGAAAGAGTTTTTCTAAAATTATAAATTAGCCGGAATCAATTCTGGCTTTTTTTATATTTTTAAAAACCTTTTTAAAGTCGCCTCGTAACCTATCGGTATGCTTAGAAAATTGTGTCTACTGTTTCTGGGAGTTATTGGATGTGTAGGTGTGAGTAAGGCACAGCTGGTGAAAGAGTTCAAAATAAGTGAGAAAAAGGGGTATGAGGTCGTACATCTCATGTTTTCTTCTTACAAAAGTACAACTCTGGTCAAGCGAATTAGATCCATGGAACCACTATATGTTCATGGTCACCTTCAAAAAACAAATATCCTCCCAGTATTTTCTTATGAGATAAAAAATAATATTCTTGAATCTACCTTAGAGCATAAAAATGTAGAATCAGATAATCTGGGAAAAAGTATTACTTCTAAAATCTTCTCTGGAAATAGTTCTGATTTTGACCATACCTGGGATTTGGGTTTAGCTTCAAATTTTGTTTATAACCTGGATTTCAATTTGGGTATGGGTAAAACTGAAATAGATTTAGCCCAGTTACCAATAAGTAATCTTAAGGTTCATAGTGCCAGTGCTGATATCCTGATTAATTATGGATCTAAAGATCCGAATCAAGTTCAAATGGATACTTTATTGGTAACCCTCAATATGGGTACCATTGAGATCGATGATGCCAATTACACCAATGCTTCAAAGATGATTTTTGAAGTCAATTATGGCTCCCTTAATTTAAATTTTTCAGACGGAATGCCATCCATGTGTCATGTCATTGCAGCTGTAGGAGCAGGGTCTCTTAATTTGAACTTACCTGATGAATCTTATCCGATCAAGATTCGAATGAAAACTACGGCCATGTGTAGGACAACTCTACCGAAATATCTCAAAACTATCGACAAACACACTTATATTACCAAAGGATATAAAGAATCTGACCCTAGATTGCTAGAACTTATTCTGGATGTAGGAGTCGGTTCTTTGACGATAGAATAGTTTTTTGGCTCTATGCTTCAAATAAAGAACCTCAATAAATCTTACGGACCAAATAAAGCACTTAGTCAAATTGACTTAGATGTGCCAAAAGGAGTGATCTTTGGATTGTTAGGTCCTAATGGTGCGGGTAAGACAACTTTGATCAGAATAATCAATCAAATTATTGAAGGGGATTCAGGTGAGATTTATTTAAATAACGAAGTTTTAAACCCTTCTCATATTTCCAAAATTGGATATTTGCCCGAAGAAAGGGGCTTATATAAAAAAATGAAGGTCTGGGATCAGTTGATTTATTTTGCCAGGCTCAAAGGTCTGAGTCATTCAGAAGCAAAAGCTAAAATAAATTATTGGTTAGAAAAACTGGAAATAAGTTCCTGGAAGGAAAAAAAGATTGAGGATCTATCGAAAGGAATGGCTCAAAAGGTTCAGTTTATCTCTACCGTCATCCATGAACCTCCCTTACTTATTTTGGATGAACCTTTTTCTGGTTTTGATCCAGTAAATGCTGAATTAATAAAAAATGAAATTCTGGAATTAAAAGAAACCGGAACTACGGTAATTTTAAGTACACACCGGATGGAGTCAGTAGAGCTTCTTTGTGATCAAGTGGCAATGATTAATCGGTCAAAAAAAATCTTGGATGGAACAATTCGTCAAGTAAAGAAAAGCTTTAGACCAGAGGTATACTGCGTCACATTGGGCGATCTGAAACAGTTAATTCCACAAGAGTGGATTGCAAAAGAAGATGAAGATAATTATACGTTTACTTTGCCATTGAGTGGCAAAAGCCCAAATGAATTGCTAAGTGAATTGATGCAATATGGAGAAGTGAAGCAATTTAAAGAAGTGGTACCAACAATGGAGGAAATTTTTATTCATCAAGTTAAGAACAACCAAAATGGATAAAATTTGGCTGGTTATTCAAAGGGAATACTTGGCAAGGGTTAAAAAGAAGTCATTTCTGTTAGCCACTTTGATCACTCCTTTAATATTTCCCGCAATCATGGGAGTATTTGTTTGGATTTCTTTGGAAGATAAGAGCTCTCAGGCTTTGAGAATTATTGAAGTTGTGGATGAAAACAAAATGTTTTTCCTAGAAAGCTCCGAGCAATATGCCTTCTCTTTTTCTGATACCAACTTGGAAGAAGGTAAAAAGATGGTACTAGATGGGAATCGATATGGATTTCTTTACATCCCTGAATTTAATTTGGAGGATCCTTCCGGGATAGTTTTTTACGGAGAGGATAATCCAAGCATCAACTTAATCTCCTATTTGGAAAATAATCTCGGGAAGAAGATTGAAGAACAGCGTTTATTTGAGAGTGGAATAGATCCGAAAATCATTAATGAAGTTCGTACGAGGGTGGGAATAAAGTCTATCACATTAGATGATCAAGGTGAGGAAACAGTTAATGACGCTACAGTAAATTATGCGCTAGGCTTTCTCACCGGTATTTTGATTTACATTTTCATTTTCGTTTATGGTAATCAAATCATGCAGGGTGTGATTGAAGAGAAATCTAGCAGGATTGTGGAAATTCTTGTCTCCTCATTGAAACCTTTTCAACTGATGCTTGGGAAAATTGTTGGAATTGGAGCAGTGGGATTAACTCAATTTTTGATTTGGGTTTTATTGATAGGAACACTTTCAACAATTGTCATTGGATATCTTGGGATGCAAATGCCACAACAAACAGCGATGGAAATGGCAAACCCTGAATTCACCAATAGTATGCCTCAAAGTGATGTTTCAGAAATATTACAGGTTATTTCGGGTATAGATTTTTTGGGACTAGTACTAAGTTTCTTGTTTTATTTCCTTGGAGGCTATCTTCTTTATGGAGCTTTATTTGCAGCTATCGGTTCGGCAGTGGAGGCTCCTTCTGAAGCGCAGCAATTTATGTTTCCGGTCACTATTCCATTAATTGTTGCATATATGGGGTTATTTGTTTTTGTTTTAAACGACCCAGATAGCAACACATCATTTTGGCTTTCTGTGATCCCCTTAACATCCCCAATTGCGATGATGGGAAGAATCAGCTATGGGGTTCCTTGGACTGATTTAGCCCTTTCCATGTCCTTGTTGATCGGAGGGTTTTTATTTACGACATGGATGGCTGGGAAAATTTATAGAATTGGTATCCTGATGCATGGAACAAAACCTTCCTACAAGGTCCTTTGGAAATGGATAAGAACAAGCCAATAAGCAATAATGAATCAAAAAACCTCTTATAGTATTAAAAAAAATGAGGTTTTTTTAGAGCAAAATTACTTTCAGTATTGATTCCGATGAAAGTCCATTTTTTTAGCTTGATGTATTAAAGCTTAAATTGAAAAATAGACTAATTTAGGTGCCAGTGTATTATTTGATTGAAAGGACTATACGATCTTTCAGTTTGCGCAGTTGGTAACTTTAGTACTTTATTTAAAGAATGAAAAATCGTTTCCAAGATCTAACTACACTTGACCTTTATAAGAACAGAAAACAAGTAAAATGGCTTGTGGTTTTTGTTTCGATTATAATTGGAGGCGGATCTATATTGTATACCAATATTCTTGTGGAGGAACTTAGAGAGCGGGAGAGGCGACAAATTGAGTTACTTTCATCCGCTTTGGAGTATGCTGCATCAACCGCTGAAAACCTCACTTTTATTAATCAGGAAATTATTCAGCAAAATTATTCCATACCAATCATTATGGTGGATGCAGCCGGAGAACCTATTGAATTCAGAAATATTATTTTCAAAGCAAATGCAAATAATGAGGACTCGGTTAAAACCTTAACTTCAGAGTTAGCTGAAATGATGGAAGAATACGAGCCAATACTTCTTCGTGAGGCAGATATACAAGTTTATTATAGAAATTCAGAACTGCTTACAAATTTGAAATACTACCCCTATGTTCAATTAGCAGTTATATTGTTATTTGGGGTATTAGCTTATACTCTTTTTAATCAAAGTAAAATTTCAGAGCAAAATCGCGTTTGGGCAGGTCTTACGAAAGAAACTGCCCATCAATTGGGTACTCCAATTGCTTCCTTGATGGCTTGGATTGACTATTTGAGAAACTCTCCTGTTTGGGAAGAAAACAAGGAAATCATCTCAGAAATGGATAAAGATGTGGTGAAACTGAGGATGGTAACGGAGCGTTTTAGCAGTATTGGAAGTAAGCCGGTAATACAGCCTGAAAACCTCTTTTATAGTCTGGAAGAGACCGTCAATTACCTACGGCCCAGGATTTCTACCAAAGTTGATATGAAAATCAATTCCGATTCCAAAGATTTGGAGGCTATGATGAACAAACCACTCTTTGAATGGGTCATCGAAAATATCTGCAAGAATGCCGTTGATGCCATGAAAGGCAAAGGTTCTATAAGCATTGACGTAATTCAGGATTCGGATAAGTTTGTGATTGTAGATATCACAGATACCGGCAAAGGAATGGAGAAGAAAATGTACAAGAAAGTCTTTAATCCTGGATTTTCTACTCGTCAGCGGGGTTGGGGCTTAGGTTTAACTCTTGCCAAAAGAATAATCGAAGGATATCATGGAGGTAAAATTTTCGTCAAGCACTCAGAACTAGGTGTTGGGACAACATTCCGAATCGTCTTGCATAGTACTATTGAAGGTGCTTCACAGTTTGTGACAGAAGGAATCTTGGAATATTAAGGATTTACGATTTCGGATCTACGATTTACGAAATCTTTGATAGAGTTAACCAACAACTATTATCCTGAGCTTTTTGAAGAAATCGAATAAAGATAATATTAAAGGCAAAGATTGAGGTGCCAATTGAACTCGTAAATCCAAATTCGTAATTCGTGAATTCTTTCCACCTATTTTTTCCCTACCTTTGCCCCCTAATTTGACACCTCCGATGAGTTTGAAAGAAGAAATCCAGAAGCGTAGAACCTTTGCTATTATTGCTCACCCTGATGCAGGAAAGACTACTTTGACTGAAAAGTTGTTGCTTTTTGGTGGAGCAATCCAAACAGCCGGCGCAGTGAAATCGAATAAAATCGATACTGCAACCAAATCAGATTGGATGGCAATTGAGAAGCAAAGAGGTATTTCTGTAGCTACCTCGGTGATGGGTTTCGAATACAAAGACGTTAAAATCAATTTACTTGATACTCCTGGTCACCAGGACTTTGCGGAAGATACTTACAGGACTTTGACCGCGGTCGATTCAGTAATTATGGTAATCGACTGTGTGAAAGGGGTGGAGATGCAGACAGAAAAACTAATGGAAGTTTGCCGGATGAGAAATACACCTGTCATCTGTTTTATCAACAAATTAGATAGAGAAGGTCGAGATCCCTACGAACTGATTGAAGAAGTGGAGCAGAAGTTGAATATTCAATGTCATCCACTTTCTTGGCCAATTGGGATGGGGAAAAGTTTCAAAGGTGTTTATAATCTATTCGATCATAAGCTCAATCTTTTTACTCCTTCCCAAAGAAAGCTGAGCGATGTACGTCAAGAATTTGAAGATGTTCAAGATCCAGCGTTGGATGAGTTGATTGGGAAGAGCTTTGCAAATCAGCTTCGTGAAGATGTGGAATTGATTGAAGGAGTTTATCCTGAATTTGATACGAGGGAGTATTTGGAAGGAAAAGTTGCTCCAGTTTTCTTTGGCTCCGCTGTGAATAATTTCGGGATCAATGAGATGCTGGATACCTTTATCAAAATTGCTCCAGCTCCAAAAAGTAGAAATACTGAAGATCGTGAAGTGATGCCGGATGAAAAGAAATTCTCTGGCTTTATTTTTAAGATCCACGCCAATATGGATCCAAATCACCGAAATAGAATTGCATTCTTAAGAATCTGTTCTGGGAAATTTGAAAGAAATAAACCTTACAATCACGTTCGTGGGCCAAAGCCTTTGCGCTTCTCCAATGTAACCCAGTTTATGGCTCAAGATAAAGAAATGATCGACGAGGCATTTCCTGGTGATATTGTAGGTCTTTACGATACCGGGAATCTGAAAATAGGCGATACGCTGACAGAAGGAGAAAATATGCAGTTTGTTGGTATTCCTAGTTTCTCACCGGAAATTTTCCGGGAAGTGGTAAACAAAGATGCTATGAAAACCAAGCAATTGGAAAAAGGTCTTCAGCAATTGATGGAGGAAGGAGTAGCGCAATTGTTCACCTTCGATATGGGTTCCAGAAAAGTGGTTGGGACAGTCGGGCAACTTCAGTTTGAAGTAATCCAGTTCCGATTGAAAAACGAATACAATGCTACCGTAGAGTTTCACCCGATGAACCTGTACAAAGCTTGCTGGATCACAAGCAAGGACAAAAAGCAACTGGAAGAATTTGTCCGCTCCAAAAACCGTCACATCGCTCATGACAAAGATGGCAAGCTGGTCTTTATGGCTGAGTCAAAAGCTTGGCTTCAGATGGTCATGGATAATTATCCTGAGATAGAGTTCCATTTCACTTCGGATATTTGATAATGAACCCTCCATGTTTTCAAGATCTGGAGGGTTTTTTACTTGTAGAAAATATCCGCAAACTCAAACCTCTGCCCATTAAACAATCCCTTATCACTCAATTTCAAATCAGGAATCACCAGCAGAGCCATAAAGCTCAACGTCATAAAAGGGGAGTTCAGGGTCGAACCCATACTTTTGGCAAGTCTATCGATTCGCGTGTAGGCTGAAGCTACTTCATATCCATCCGAATCAGACATGATTCCTCCTACTGGAAGTGGAAGGATTTCTTCATGATCTCCATATACAGCAGATACGCCTCCTTTTGCTTCAATGATTAAATTGACCGCTATGCAGATGGACTCATCGTCGATTCCTACGGCAATGATATTATGAGAGTCATGTCCGACAGAGGAGGCGATGGCTCCAGTCTTCAGCCCAAAGTTTTTGATAAATGCCACAGCGGGTGGCGCGTCCTGATAGCGGTTCACCACAGTGATTTTCAAGATATCTTCTGCAGGATTTGATGTTGCAAATCTATCTTTGATCAGGATTTTTCCTGAGATTTCTGGTGTGATCAATTGCCCGTCCAAAGCTTCGATGACTCTTATTTTGGAGCTGGTTGCTTTGAGCTGAAAGTCTTGAGGTTTCTTAAGTGAAGTATGGAAATTGTTGATGACCTCATTTTTAATAGACTTTATCAACGTCTTTCCATTCTCAGCTACTTTCTCACCTTCAATAAATGTGTTGATGACTTGAAAATCTTTCAAGTCTTTCACCAAAATAAAATCAGCAGCATCGCCTTCTCTCAATTGCCCAACTTCTAAAGAATAATGTTCGATAGGAGTCAAGCAAGCTGCTTTCAATACATTAAAAACATTTTTACCCTTTGCGACAGCCCTCGAAGCCAACTCATTGATATGGGAAACAGCCAGATTGTCGGGATGCTTATCATCCGAACAAAACATAATCAGCTCAGGAAACTCATCGATTAAATCGATCAGAGCGTCAAAGTTTTTAGCTGCGGAACCTTCACGGATAGCGATTTTCATTCCTAGCTTAAGTTTTCCTAAAGCTTCCTCATAGGTAAAACATTCATGATCTGTACTTGGACCAGCACTGACATATTTCTCTGCTAAATCACCTTTGAGCCCTGGAGCATGTCCGTCTATAGGTTTGCCGTATTTCTTAGAGATTCGAATCTTCTCCATCACAAGTTCATCCCGATTTACCGTCCCCGGCCAATTCATCATTTCTGCCAAGTAATGAATCTCGGGGCGAGACATCAAATTTTCGATTTCAGTAGTATTGATTTCTCCCCCGGCCGTTTCAAAAGGTGTTGCAGGAACGCAGGAAGGTGCTCCGAAGTAGAATTTGAATGGAACTTGCTTCCCGTTTTCTATCATATATTCCACGCCTTGCATGCCACAAACATTGGCTATTTCATGTGGATCAGAGACTGTTGCTACAGTTCCATGAACAACAGCAAGCCTTGCGAATTCCGAAGGAACAAGCATTGAACTCTCCACATGTACGTGAGCATCGATAAACCCGGGCATTAGGAAAGGAAGATTTTCATCTTTCTCTATTGGATTGATTTTTAGAATCTTTCCTTCTTTAATTTCTATTGAGGCTGTATAAATGGAATTTTTGGGGATGTCAACTAGCTGACCTATGATAATCATGGAATGGATTTTAAAAATTCCTCAAAAGAACCTTACAATTCTAGAGGACTTTGGGCATCTGAGGATTCGTTTAGATTAAAACTACTATATTTGTGCCTGAAATAAAAAGCGGAATTAAGCAAGTTTTTTGGATGGGTAAAATCGTCATTGCAATTGATGGATATTCAGGATGTGGTAAGAGTTCGACCGCTAAGGCAGTTGCTAAAGATCTCGGGTACACTTATATTGATTCTGGAGCAATGTATAGAGCTGTCACTCTACATTTTTTAAATAATCTTGTAACTCTTTCTAATCCAAAAGAAATTGAAAAGGCTTTGAAGAGTTTGGAAATCTCCTTTCATATAAATCCAGATTCAGGTAAACAAGAGACCTATTTAAATGGTTTGAATGTTGAAGAAGAGATAAGAAAGATGAAAATTTCATCAAAAGTAAGTGAGGTTGCAGCGGTCAAAGAAGTTCGTAAGGAATTAGTTGCTCAGCAGCAGCGTTTGGGAAAAAATAAGGCAGTGGTGATGGATGGTAGAGATATTGGTTCAGTTGTGTTTCCCAGTGCAGAATTAAAAGTATTTATGAGTGCAGATTTACTTACCCGAGCAGGAAGAAGACAACAAGAACTTCAGGAAAAGGGGGAGATAGTCGATTTAGAAGAAATAAAAAATAACCTGTCGGAAAGAGATCGTATAGATTCGTCCCGTAAAGAAAGCCCATTGATCAAAGTTTCCGATGCCATCGAAATTGACACGAGTAATTTAACATTTAAAGATCAAGTTGCCCAAATAGTCAATAAGGCGAAGCAAATCATTGAAAAAGAAAAAAGCTATGCAGGTAACCATCGATAAAAATTCAGGTTATTGTTTCGGAGTAGAATTCGCCATTAAAATGGCTGAAGATGAAATGGAGCAGAGCGAAAAGTTGTATTGCCTTGGTGATATTGTTCATAACGATATGGAGGTAAAACGCTTAAGTGAAAAAGGTCTAATTGTGATCGATAGGGAGAAATTGCAAGAATTAAATGATTGCAAAGTCTTGATTCGTGCCCATGGTGAGCCACCTGAAACTTACAAAACTGCAATAGAAAATAATATCGAGTTGATCGATGCTTCTTGTCCAGTTGTATTAAAGCTACAGCATAGAGTGAAAACGGCATTTGACCGAATGGAAAGAGAAAATGGGCAGATAGTTATTTACGGCAAGAAAGGGCATGCGGAAGTAATAGGTCTAACAGGTCAAACATTAGAGAAGGCAGTAGTCGTGATGGAAGAAAGTGATTTAGATAAAATTGACTACCATAAACCTGTCACTTTATTCAGTCAGACAACAAAAAGTACGAAAGGATTTTATGAATTATCCGGGAAAATTGAAGAAAGACTCAAAAATTCTAATTCGGATTTAGAAGAAGTATCATTTAATGCAAATGATTCTATTTGTCGCCAAGTTTCGAATAGAGAACCTCAGCTACAAAAATTTGCACAGGAAAATGATGTAATACTTTTTGTCTCTGGCAAAAAGAGTTCAAATGGAAAGGCTTTATATCAAGTTTGTTTAAATGAGAATAAAAGAAGTTATTTTATTGAAAATGAGACAGAAATAAATCCTGATTGGTTTCTACCAGAAGATAATGTTGGTGTTTGTGGTGCCACTTCAACGCCAATGTGGTTGATGGAACAAGTCAAATCTCATTTAGAATCAATTGAAAAAAATGCTTTGCCGATCTGATTCATATATTGCCTTCAGAAATAATTGGCAACCATTCTATTAAAAAGTGAAACATAATATCTCAGATACCCCCTAAATAAAAATTGTATTTATTAGATTTGGGGCGTTTTTCAAAGGCTCATAGTTCAAAAACAGATATGTCTAAAATAGTGAAGCTTAAGAAGGGTTTTGATATCAAACTGGTGGGAAAGGCTAATCAGGAGTTAGCTGATTTCGCTCCAGCTCAAACCTTCGCAATTAAGCCGACGGACTTTATTGGTCTTCAAAGACCTAAAGTACTTGTCAACGAAGGAGATACCGTAAAGGCCGGTACTCCCATCATGTTCGATAAAGCCATGGATCAGGTTATCTATGCTTCTCCAGTATCTGGTGAGGTGGTAGAAATCAAAAGAGGTGAAAAAAGAAAGCTTCTTGAAATAAAGATTCTTGCAGATCAAACTGTTTCTCATGAAAATCTTGGTAAAGCGGACTTAACATCCCTTGATAGAGATGCATTAGTCTCAAAAATTGCCTCAAGTGGTATTTGGCCTAACATAATCCAAAGACCATTTGGTATCGTGGCCAATCCAGAAGATACTCCTAAGGCGATTTTCGTATCCGGTTTTGATACACATCCATTAGCTCCGGATTTTGGCTTTGCTCTTAAAGGTGAAGAAAAATACTTTCAGGCAGGTATTGATGCTCTTGCAAAACTAACTACTGGTAAAGTACATCTTAATTTAGATGGAGAAATACCAGCACCGTCAGTATTTGCAAATGTCAATAATGCTGAGATAAATAAATTTTTTGGTCCGCATCCAGCTGGAAACGTAGGTGTACAAATTCATCACTTAGACCCTATTAATAAGGGGGAGCTCGTTTGGACTGTTAATCCTTTTGGTGTTGTTCAAATAGGGAAGCTTCTTTTGGAAGGTGTTTATGATTCCTCAAAATTGGTTGCTTTAACTGGTTCAGAACTGACGAAAGCAGCTTATGTGAAAACGTACTCAGGAGCTTGTGTTTCTTCTTTTGTTAAAGGAAATCTAAACTCAGGTCATGTGAGAGTGGTTTCTGGGAATGTTTTAACGGGAGAGAAAATTTCGTTGGATGGATTCCTCGGATTCTATCATCACCAGATCACTGTGATTCCTGAAGGAGATTATTATGAGTTCTTAGGTTGGGCCTTACCTAGCAAAAGATTGAGCTTTCACAGAGCACTTGGATTATTGTCATTCTTGAATCCTAAAAAGGAGCATGTGATGGATTCAAATGCACGAGGTGAAGAAAGAGCATTTGTACAAACTGGTGTTTTTGAATCAGTAACACCAATGGATATTCTCCCTGTTTATTTATTGAAAGCCATTATGGCTGAAGATTTCGATGAAATGGAAGAGTTGGGTATCTATGAGATTGTAGAAGAAGATTTGGCACTTTGTGAATTTGTGGATGTTTCTAAACACCCAGTGCAGCAAATGGTTAGAAAAGGTATAGAATTAATCCAATACAGTTAATCCATATGAAGTTTCTAAGAGATTTGATGGACAAGCAGAAACCTCTTTTTCAAAAAGGGGGAAAGCTTGAAAACCTATATTATTTATTTGAGGCTGGCGAGACATTTCTTTTCAGTCCAAATCACACGACAGGAATCAAAGGAGCACAAGTTAAAGATGCCATTGACCTGAAGCGAATGATGATCACAGTTGTGATCGCTATGATCCCTTGTTTGTTATTTGGGATGTATAATACCGGACACCAACATTTGCTTGCCACTGGTGGTACTGCAGGTTTATGGGAGAATTTTGGAGAAAAATTAGGGACCGGAGCATTATTGGTTCTGCCGATAGTTATTGTTGCTTATGCAGCAGGAGGTTTGGTAGAAGCTATTTTTGCTGTAATCAGAAAACATCCCATTAACGAAGGTTTCTTAGTTACAGGAATGTTGATTCCTTTAGTAGTGCCTGCTACCACACCTTTATGGCAAGTTGCATTAGCCACAGTGTTTGCTGTGGTTATAGCAAAGGAAGTATTTGGTGGTACAGGAATGAACGTTTTGAACGTAGCAATGACCGCAAGAGCATTCTTGTACTTTGCATATCCAGCACAAATTTCCGGAGACCAAGTATGGACTTACTTAGGTGATGCCGCAGCAGTGGATGGTTTTTCTGGAGCAACAGCTCTTTCTGTAGCTTACACAGCTGGTGTAGAAGGTACTCAAACAGTAGTACAGGCTCTGGCCGCTCACAACACGGCATTAGGAGCAGATTTATTCAGCTTTGGTAATATGTTTATCGGATGGATCCCAGGATCTATTGGGGAAACTTCTACTTTGATGGCATTGGTGGGAGCTTTGATTTTGATTGCTACTGGAGTTGCTAGTTGGAAAATTATTGTATCTGGATTTGCAGGAGCTTACATCATGGGAGCTGTGATGAATCTTTTGGCAGTAAATGAATATATGGCAATGCCACCTCAGTATCACTGGGTAATGGGTGGTTTAGCATTCGGTATCGTCTTTATGGCAACTGACCCTGTATCCGCTGCACAAACAGAAACTGGAAAGTGGATTTATGGATTATTGATTGGTTTCCTGACCGTAATAATAAGAGTAACAAATCCAGCCTATCCAGAAGGAATCATGCTTGCAGTACTGTTTATGAATGTATTTGCTCCGCTGATTGATTATTATGTAGTAAAAGCTAACAAAACAAGGAGGTTACAACGTGCAACAGTCTAACGCTTATATCATTACTTTTTCTGTTATCCTAACAGTAGTTTTAGGTTTATTGCTTTCTGGTACAGCTCAATTGCTAGGACCAAGACAGCAAGAGGCCATTGCTTTGGATAAGAAAAAGCAAATTCTTGGAGCTGTAATCAGTGGTGATGAAATTGCTGCTATGTCTCCTCAAGAAGTAAATGACTACTATGGTAGCCATATTGGTGCTACTGTGGTTGATATCAATGGAAAAGAAGTTACTGAACAAGGCGGTGTAGCAGTGTCTGCAGAAAATGTAGATGTGGCTAAGAATTATAAAAAACCAGCTGAAGAAAGACTTTATCCTGTTTTTATTTACCATGAAGAAGGTGATGCTTCTGCTGTGAAATCATACATTTTACCACTTTATGGTGCAGGACTTTGGGATGCAATCTGGGGCTACCTAGCTTTGGATACAGACATGAATACTGTAGGAGGTGTAACTTTTGCACACGCTGGTGAAACTCCTGGATTAGGAGCTAGGATTACAACACCTGAAGTTCAAGCTAGATACCAAGGAAAAGAAATCTTTGATGACTCTGGTGAGCTGATAGGAGTACAGATGCAAAAAGGAGAAGGAAAAGATTATTCTTCTGAGCCTCATAAAATTGACGGTATGTCCGGAGCAACTATTACTGGCACAGGAGTTAATAACATGGTAAAAAACTACCTAAGTCATTATAAGGCTTACATAGAGTCTAAAAAATCTTCTTCGGCAGTAGCCGCACTTTAACCGAAACTCAACTCACTGAAATTAATCAATATGAGTGCTGAAACATTAGAAAAGGCAATTGAAAAGAAACCCGCTGAGGCATTACTTTCCAAACGCCGAAAAAAATTAGTCACTGATCCACTAGTAGATGAAAATCCAATTACCATTCAGGTTTTGGGAATTTGTTCTGCTTTAGCAGTAACGACACAGATGAAGCCAACTTTGGTAATGGCTATCTCTGTTATATTCGTTGTTGCAATGTCAAACTTCGTGATCTCTGTCATGAGGAATACCATTCCTTCACGGGTACGTATCATTGTTCAACTTGCAGTAGTAGCCACATTGGTAACTCTTGTAAGTGAGGTCTTGAAAGCTTTTGCTTATGATATGTACAAAGAACTTTCGGTATTCGTTGGATTGATCATTACCAACTGTATTGTAATGGGTAGACTTGAGGCATTTGCATTAGGAAATAAACCTTACGATTCTGTTTTAGATGGTTTAGGATCTGCCTTAGGTTATTCTTGGATAATCTTAGCAGTAGCTTTTTTCAGAGAACTTTGGGGATCAGGGTCTGTATTCGGTATTCCTGTATTTGACACCATTTCAGGTATTTTCGGTCCCGATTTCAAATTGGCTACTAATGGCCTAATGGTTTCTCCGGTAGGTGCATTTATCATCTTAGGTCTGATCATTTGGGTACAGCGTACCAAGACAGGATATGTAGAACACTAAAAACCAGCATAGAAAAATGGAATTATTTAGTTTAGGAATTCGGTCGATCTTTATCGACAATATGGTTTTCGCTTACTTCCTTGGAATGTGTTCTTTCCTTGCAGTTTCGAAAAAAGTAAGTACAGCCATCGGTTTGGGTGCTGCAGTTATCTTCGTTTTGACTGTTACCGTTCCGGTAAACTGGTTATTGAATGAATATGTATTGAAAGAAGGAGCTCTATCTTGGGCGATGGCAGATCTAGCATCTGTGGATCTTTCTTTCTTAAGATTCATCATGTTTATTGCAATTATTGCTGCTATGGTACAGTTGGTGGAAATGGTTGTTGAGAAATTTGCTCCAGCACTTTATGGCGCATTGGGTATTTTCCTTCCATTGATCGCTGTAAACTGTGCGATTTTGGGTGGATCTTTATTCATGGCTCAGAGAGATTATACGTTAGCAGAAGCTAGTGTCTATGGTTTTGGATCTGGAACTGGTTTTTGTTTAGCTATTGTAGCTCTTGCTGCGATCAGAGAAAAATTGAAGTACTCAAATGTCCCTAATGGATTGAAAGGGCTTGGTATAACTATGCTTTTGACTGGACTTATGGGAATCGCGTTTATGTCCTTCATGGGAATTGATTTATAATGGCCTGTCGTTTATATTATAAAAAACCCGAAGAAGTAATTCTTCGGGTTTTTGTTTTTAGTTAATAGTGTTTTTTAAGGAATAGAATTAAATTTCAATTATAACCCATAAATACTGTTACTATGAAAAATATATTTTCACTAATTGCCTGTTTTTTTGTTTCCTTATCGCTTTCAGCCCAAAGTGGAGAATGGATAGAACTTTTCAACGGAAAGAATTTTGAGGGATGGAAAATTTCTGAAAACCCAGCATCCTTTTCGATCGCAGACGGGGTTCTAAAAGTTAATGGTCCCAGAGGCCACATGTTTTACGAAGGCGCAGTAGGTGATCATGATTTTAATAATTTTGAATTGCAAGTGGAATTGAAAACCATGCCTCAGGCCAATTCCGGGATTTTTATTCATACCGCATTTCAGGAAAATGGATGGCCAAGTATCGGTCATGAAATTCAAGTAAACCAGAGTCATGGTGACTGGAGAAAGACTGGAAGTGTTTATTCTTTCAAGGATGTAAGAGAAACTTTTGTTAATGATGATGAATGGTACACGGAAACGATTATTGTAAAAGGTGATCAAGTGACTGTGCTGATAAATGGAAAAGTAATCAATGAATATGATGAAAGTGAAGATAGAGAAGGTGACCTTGGCACCAAAAAATTAGATCATGGTACGGTTGCTCTTCAGGCTCATGACCCTAATTCCGTGGTTTACTACAAAAGCGTAAAAGTTAAAATCCTTCCTGACTAATTATCTCTTAAAAATTTCTTCTGGTAGCAAAATCCTGATTATAATTGAGCAATAATCAGGATTTTAAATTTATACCTATGGCTTTCACATACAAGCGTATTCTCTCTTATTTCTTGAGAGGTCTATTATTTGTTACCCCAGTAGTGGTGACCATTTATATTATTTTCCAGACCATTCTTTTTTTAGATAACCTGATACCTGTTCCGATTCCTGGAATTGGGATTTTGATGGTCTTGGCCCTGATTACTTTTGTTGGATATTTGGCAAGCTTGTTCTTCGCAAAACCTCTTTTTGATTGGCTGGAAAGAGGCTTAATCAAGATTCCTTTGGTGAATCTTATTTATACCAGCATCAAAGATTTAATGGGGGCATTTGTAGGAGATAAGAAAAAATTTTCTTCTCCGGTGAAAGTGCAGATCAGCGATACCCTGATGAGACTGGGTTTTATCACCCAAGATGATATGACTGTGGTGGGAGAATCTGACATGGTAGCTGTTTATTTTCCCCATAGCTACAATGTCTCTGGTAATGTATTCTTGGTACCCAAAGATAAAGTAACTCCTCTGGTAGGCGTGAAAAGCTCCGATGTAATGAAATTTATGGTAAGTGGAGGAGTTTCGCCTCTTGGATAATAAATGCAAAACAGGACCTGTCGAAAATTCTGTTCCTAAATTACTTCCACCACAAACTCTCCTTTTTCTGCAAAATTCCCTATTTTCCAGATTACCTGGCCTTGCTGCTTCATAGCTTCTTCAAACCATGTTTGGTTTTCAGGGTCAACTGCCAGCATTAACCCTCCACTGGTTTGTGGATCGCACAGTTTCACCAGATCCATTCCTACTACACCCTTTGTCTTAGCGCTGTAAGCATTCCAGTTTCTATAGGTATTATCGGGAAAGATAAACTGATTGATATATTCCTGAATCCCTTCGATCAAGGGAAGTTTATGTAATTCTATTTCTGCAGAAACTTCTGCAGCTTCACACATTTCTGTAAGGTGACCAAGTAATCCAAATCCAGTCACATCAGTCATTGCATGTACTTCTTCGTGATTTCCTATGATTTCGCCTATCGAATTTAATCTACAGGCGGTATCCAGCAAATTGAGATAATCTTGCTCTTTGATTTTTTGCCTTTTTAAGGCAGTTGCCAAAACTCCGATTCCCAATGGTTTGGTCAGGTAAATAATATCTCCGGCTTTTGCTCCTTTGTTGGTTTTGATTTTTCTGGGATGAACAATGCCATTGACAGATAAACCGAAAATCGGGTCTTTGGCAGCAATGGAGTGCCCTCCTGCAAGTTCTATCCCAGTGGCTTTACAAATACTTTTTGCACCTTCCATAACTTTTGCAGCGAGTTCTGGAGAAAGCTTCTCGACAGGCCAGCTTAAAATAGCATTGGCAAAAACAGGTTTTCCGCCCATGGCATACACATCTGAAATTGCATTAGCTGCAGCGATTCTTCCAAAATCAAAAGGGTCATCTACAATCGGAGTGAAAAAGTCCACGGTATTAATAAATGCGATATCTTCCGAAACCTGATAAACAGCCGCATCATCTTTCCCTGAATTTCCTACCAAAAGATTTGGGTCGGCTTGAGAAAATGATCCACTGGCGGAAAGGATTTGGTCAAGAATAGCAGGAGCAATTTTGCATCCACAACCTGAGCCTTCACTCCATTCAGTGAGTCGAGTTGGTGAGTTTTCCATCAAATTGGTTTTTTGTTTTCAATAAAAATTGACACGATTCCAGTAGGTCAATTCCTGTTAAATCAAGAACCTTAACCGAATTTGAATCATGCCTTTCCAAGTCAAATTGGTACGTTTTGTCATAATAGATTAAAAGATTTGCAATCCATGACTGATGATTGCCATTAATGATATCTTCGATTGCCTCTGTAGTCCTTAGACCACCCAATTTCTTCTTTAATCTATTTACCGCAGCAATAAGCTCTTCTTTTGGCAGAAATGAATATTCTTCCTCGATCAATTGAATTCTTTCTTCTTCCGACTTTCTGATATCTATCAAAGGAGACTTAGACATTAACTCAAAGAATTGATCGTTAATGATGATTCTTCCAATTCTCCTACTTTCATTTTCTATCCAAATTACTTTATCCGGATCATTCAAGCGAAGTTCCTCCGCCATTAAATTTTCAAATTGCTCGACACTCGGCTGTGGCTTTTGACCAATGGCACCAAAAGCAGAGCCTTTATGATTGGCTAGATCTTCTAAATCCAGAATTTGTTCTCCTAATTCCCTTAACTTTTGAAGGAGTTTGGTCTTTCCAACACCCGTTTTACCCCCCAATAAAAGTAATTTCCAATTCTTCCGAACCTCCTCAAATGTAAAAGCCCTATAGGTTTTATAACCTCCATCCAATCTATATACTTCAAAACCTATCATGCTCAGAAGCCAAGATAAAATTTGACTCCTCATTCCTCCTCTCCAACAGTAAACGATTATTTTACCTAATGGAAACTTCTTAAGGGCATCTTTCTGGATGGCATGAAATCTAGGTCCAACTAATTCAAAACCTTTTAAAGTGGCTTCTAATGAGCCTTTTTCTTTATAAAGTGTGCCCACAATAATCCGTTCCTCATTGCTTAATATAGGAATGTTAAAGGCGTTTGGTATATGGCTTTGCAAAAATTCTCCTTCACTTCTCGCATCAACTATTGGAAACTGCTTTCGCAAAGACCAGAATTCTTCCAGAGAAATTAGTTTTTCATTCATCGAAGCATCAAGATAAAAAAAAGCCGCAAGGAATTCCTTGCGGCTTTACTGATATTCTTTTTGAATTAAAGTTGTGCGTCTAGTTTTTGTGCCAAAACTGATTTTGGAACAGCGCCAACTTGTTTATCTACAATTTGACCTCCTTTAAAGAACAAAAGAGTAGGAATAGATCTGATTCCAAAAGCTTGAGCTACGGAAGGGTTTGCATCTACATCTACTTTACCTATAACGGCTTTCCCGTCATAATCACCAGCTAACTCTTCTACCACAGGACCGATCATTTTACAAGGCCCACACCACTCTGCCCAGAAATCAACCAAGATTGGCTGTTCGGATTTAATTATTTCTTCAAAGTTAGCATCAGTGATTTCAATTGCTTTTCCCATTGTATTCTTAGTTTAATTATTCTTATTTCCCAAATATATGAGCAAAAGCTGATTAGAGAATAATAAGTTCCGGTGGAGTTAAATTTTTTGTCTATTGCTCATTGAGAAAATTTATAATAATCTGTTTTATTAGATCACTTTATAAATTACTTCTGGGATTTCTTTCAATTCCTGAATCATCGCAGCACTTGGATCTACGGCAAATTTCTTTGAAAATAATTCCAAAGTTATATTCTCCTTTCTA
The DNA here is from genome assembly GCF_024642405.1 of Algoriphagus sp. Taxonomy (GTDB): domain Bacteria; phylum Bacteroidota; class Bacteroidia; order Cytophagales; family Cyclobacteriaceae; genus Algoriphagus. The sequence goes on from NZ_JAHEBC010000004.1 coordinate 21,405, forward strand.
TCAACTACATCAAAATAAAGTTTTGCATCTCCTTTATATTTCTCAATAATCGCTTCTAGTTTTTCCATGAGATCCAAGGTCAAATCGTCTAAATCTATATTCACTCGAAGGCCTTTAATCATCTTACCACGCACTTCGCTAAGTAACATGATATTTGTAATCTTAAACTCCAATTCATTTTCTGCCCATTTCTTGGCTACAACTTGGCCAGTTAAAAACAAGAACCAACCTGTCATGAAGTATTCTTTGAATTTGACGTAATCCTCCCCAAAAAGGAAAAACGTAAATCCTCCATGGTAATCCTCCATAGAAAGTGTACCAAAAGGTTTACCATTTTTAGTGGTACGATGGGCAAAACTGCTCACAGAACCTGCGATTTTTAGTTCTTTCTTGTTCTTTAAACTTTCCAGATCGTTTAGTTCCGGAAGATTAACATTTGTGAAGGATTCGATTTCCAATCGGTATTGGTCCAAGGGATGGCCAGAGATATATAGTCCTACTACCTCTTTTTCGATATTAAGCTGCTGTAATTGGGAAAAAGGTTCCATCGGTGCCACAGAAGGCAAAGGAATATCCATACTTCCAGAGCTTCCTCCAAATAAACTTACCTGTGCACTTTCCTCTTCCTGCTGTACTTTTTGAGCGTATTTAGTCGCTTTTTCAATAAGCGTAAGATCTCCATCCGGAGCTTCAAGGTATAGCCTACGATGATGTTCCTTGAAACAATCAAAGCCACCGGCCATAGCCAGAGCCTCCATGGTTTTTTTATTGAGGGCTTTTGTGCTTACCCTTTTTGCAAATTCAAAAATATTCTTGAAAGGTCCGTTTGCCTCTCGTTCTTTTATGATTTCGTCTACAGCTGCAGAGCCAGCACCTTTTATGGCTGCCATCCCAAATCGAATTTCTCCAGCGGCATTTACAGTAAATCCATTTTTTGATTCATTAACATCTGGTCCTAAAACAGGAATACCAGCACGTTTACACTCTTCCATGAAAAACGTCACTTGGGAGATGTCGTTCATGTTATTGCTCAAAACAGAAGCGAGATATTCTGCTGGGTAATGCGCTTTCAGATAGGCTGTTTGATAGGCAATCCAAGCATAACATGTCGAATGTGACTTGTTAAATGCATAAGAGGCAAAGGCTTCCCAGTCACTCCATATTTTGGAAAGCTTTTTAGCGTCATGGCCCTTGGCAGAAGCTTGTTCGATAAATTTTGGCTTCATTTTATCCAAAACATCTTTTTGCTTTTTACCCATTGCTTTACGCAAAACATCAGCTTCCCCTTTTGTGAAGCCGGCCAGTTTTTGCGATAAAAGCATTACCTGTTCCTGATAAACAGTGATACCATAAGTTTCTTCCAGATATTCTTGCATGTCGTCCAAATCATACTCAATTGGCTCTGTACCATGCTTTCTTTTAATAAAAGATGGAATATATGCTAAAGGCCCTGGTCGATACAAGGCATTCATGGCAATCAAATCTGCGAAAACTGTGGGTTTCAGTTCGCGCATATATTTCTGCATCCCAGCAGATTCATATTGGAAAATGCCAACCGTTTCTCCTCTTTGAAAAAGCTCATAGGTTTTCTCATCATCTATTGGAAATTGGTCTGCATCTAACTCTATTCCGTGACGCTCTTTTACGATTCGAATTGCGGTCTTGATTAAGGTCAGGGTTTTTAATCCCAAAAAGTCCATTTTCAATAGACCGGCTGATTCAACCACTGAGTTGTCAAACTGGGTGCAAACCATATCTGAATCTTTTGCCAGAGCTACAGGAACGAAATTGGTGATGTCATCCGGTGTAATAATTACCCCACAGGCATGGATTCCAAGATTTCTAACGGATCCTTCAAGCATAGTTGCTTGATTGATAGTCTTTGATAAATCATCCTGTCCTTTTGATATTCGAATCAATTCATCGGCTTTGGCAATTAATTCCCCTTGTCCTTTCAGTTTATCAGAAAGTGCAGCTCTATTTCCCGCCAAATTAAAAAGTGCTTTTAATTTTATGTCGGGTACCAGATTTGCTAATCTTCCAGCTTCAGCAAGTGGCAAATTCAAAACTCGAGCGGTATCACGAATGGCAGATTTTGCGGCCATGGTACCATAGGTGATGATTTGAGCAACTTGATTGGAACCGTATTTTTTGATGACATAGTCAATTACAGAACCTCTTCCTTCATCATCAAAGTCAATATCTATATCAGGTAATGAAACCCGATCTGGATTTAGGAATCTCTCAAAAAGTAAATTGTATTCTATTGGGTCAATGTTGGTGATACCAGTACAATAAGCAACAGCGGATCCTGCTGCAGATCCACGGCCAGGTCCTACGGAAACCCCCATTTTTCGAGCCTCTACTATGAAGTCTTGGACAATTAGGAAATAACCTGGGTATCCGGTGTTTTGGATTGTAGCCAGCTCAAAGTCTAACCTCTCTTGTATTTCAGGCGTGATTTCTTTGTAGCGTTTTTTTGCTCCTTCATAAGTTAAATGCCTTAAGAATGCATTTTCTCCCCGTTTTCCACCATCTATTTCATCTTCAGGATTTTTGAATTCCTCAGGTATTTCAAAAGCCGGCAGAAGAACCTCTCTTGCAAGTTTATAGCCCTCAATTTTCTCTGAAATTTCATTTGTGCATTCTATGGCTTCCGGTAGATCAGCAAAGAGTTTTTTCATTTCATCAGGACTTTTGATATAGAATTCATCATTTGGAAAACCATATCTAAATTCCCTTCCACGCTTCCCTATGTATTTTTTAGGTTTTTCTACGAGTTCGCCATCTTTCACACAGAGTAAAACATCGTGGGCTTTTGCATCGAGTTTTTCTGTATAGTAAGAGTTGTTGGCCGCGAAATATTTAACCTCATGTTTTTTGGCAAACTCTAATAAAACTTCATTTACTTTTTCCTCCTCTGGAATGCCATGCCGATTTAGTTCAACATAAAAATCCTCACCGAATTGATCTTTCCACCAAAGGAATGCTTCCTCAGCTTGTGTCTCTCCTACGTTTAAAATCAGAAATGGGATTTCTCCCCAGAGTCCTCCGGTAGTTGCAATCAGGTTTTCCTTATACTGAACCAAAACCTCTCTGTCAATCCGTGGTACATAGTAAAAGCCTTCTATATTAGCATAGGAAGCAAGTTTTGCCAAGTTGTGATAACCAGCTTTATTTTTTGCAAGTAGAACAGTTTGAAAACCGTCATCTTTGTTTGATTTATTTTTTCTGTCTCTACAGAGATTGAATTCACAACCTAAAATAGGTTTGATTTCATTTCCCATTGCCTCTTTCACAAAGTGAAAAGCTCCCATCATATTGCCATGGTCTGTCATTGCTATAGCAGTCATTCCGAGAGATTTTGCTCTGCCTACTAAAGCTTGTATTTCCGAAGTTGCCTGCAGTACAGAATATTGGCTATGAACATGAAGATGTGTAAATGGGGTATCTGTCAGGTCTGAAATGTCTGCTTTACCAGCTTGCTTCAGTACATCTTTGGCAGCAGCTTTTTGTAAATCTTTTACTTGTGCAAAGTTTGCTTCTTCTAATTTTGGTGCCTCATATACAACTTCCTTGAGGGAAACTCCCGAAATGGGAGGTTGTATACCCTGAGTGATCAAGCCAAAGAAACATTTTGCAGTAGCGTCCACATCATATGCCGCATCATGGGCATCACCAAATCCTTTTCCAAAAAGTTTCTGATGAAGCTCTGTTAACGTCGGCCATTTGAATTTACCTCCACGACCGCCCGGAAGAGCACAGAAATCTGTTGAAATGTCTTTGGTATCTAAGGGGTCTGCTGTCAAAGGCATAGTGGCCTCTGCCCTAATATATTCTGAACCTACCACATTGATATCAAACTCAATATTATGTCCAACCAAATAATTGGCTTTTTGTACATCCCCTTCAAATACACCTAAAATCTGCTTTAGGTCATGCCCTTCTTTTAATGCTCTTTTAGTGGAAATCCCATGTACTTTTTCAGCATTGTAAGGGATCGTGAATCCTTCAGGACGAATGATATAATTATGATTGGATATTAAATTCCCCTTTGCATCATGAAGCTGCCAAGCCAACTGAACGAGGCGAGGCCAATTGTCCACATCGGACATTGGAGCATTATAATCACGGGGTAGACCGGTGGTCTCGGTATCAAAAATTAAATACATACAACTTTGGGATTGGGACTTCAAATTAGAACTAATCTCCGAAAGGAGACAAGAGTACTGGGGCTAATTGTCGGGAAAAAAGGAAAAATATTTGATCATAATTCCAACCTTAGCTGAGAGGTCAATTGGAAAGCCAGATCTGAAAGATTATTAACAGAGAGAATGAATAATAGATTTTAGATTCCTATGTCAAAAATCAGAAATCTAAAATTGAATTATCGCTTGTCTTCCCAAGGCATGTAAACGACCTTCTTGGTCTCAAAAAAATCTTCTTTGAAATAGTCCTCTAAATGGTAAACCACATAAGATTTCCCTAGTTCCTCCATTTCTTCATCTACTTCTCCACCCTTTAAATAAAGAATTCCATTTGGATATTCATTGATGTCCTCTTTGCGAATTTTGTTTTTAACCCAAGGGTAAAAATTGATCATTCGGGTGACAGCTCTGCTGACAACAAAGTCATATTTTCGAACTAGTTCCTCTGCCCTGGCTTGTTGTGCTTCGACATTTGTTAACTTCAATTGTTTTACAACATCCTTTACAACAGTTATTTTCTTTCCAATAGAGTCAACTAAATGAAAATGGGTGTCTGGAAATAAAATGGCTAGTGGAATCCCAGGAAAACCACCCCCTGTTCCAATATCCAAAATCTTAGTCCCTGGCTGAAACTGCATCACTTTAGAAATTCCCAATGAATGTAAAACATGATGAATATAGAATTGATCCATATCCTTGCGGCTGATTACATTGATTTTGGAATTCCAATCGGAGTAGAGATCTTCTAGTTTCTTGAATTGTTCAACTTGCCTTTCACTTAAGTTTGGAAAGTAGGACTGAATGATTTCAACGCCTGGATTCATTAGATATGTTTTTCTTTACCGGCAGCAATTTCATATAAAAGTTCTCTGGATCTATGAAGCTGAGCTTTAACAGTTCCAAGAGGTTTTTCTAGTTCTTGGGCGATTTCTTCGTAAGATAATTCATCGAAATATCTGAGCTGGACAAGTTTTCTATATTTTGCAGGGAGCTTGTCTACAAATATTCTTACCATCTCGATTCGCTGAGTTCTTATATATTCGTCCTGGGGATTGTTATCATCATCTTCAACATCAATGTTGACAGAATTTCCACCATCATCAGTCAGCGTGTTATTCAAACTCATGGTCTTGAGCTTTTTCTTACGGATAAAGTCGATCGTATTGTTTGTAGCAATTCTAAAAAGCCAAGTACTGAAAGTATAGTCTTTTTTGAATCGCTCTAGGTTTTTAAATGCTTTAGCAAATGCCTCCATTGTCAGATCCTCGGCATCATCGGCGTCTCGGATCATTTTCAAGATCATGAAATAAACGGCTTTTTTATACCGCTTCATCAAGCTGGCATAGGCTTGCTGATCTTTGTCCTGAACCGCTTTATCGATTAATGCAAAGTCCTCTAATGCTTTGTTTGAAAAACCTCTTTCGTTTATTTCCATTGAATATCTTTTGCCTGATGGGAAATGGTTCCTAAAACCCAAAAGTAACCTAAATACAAGAAATCATGTATCCAGGTATTTTTTGGTGATTGAGTCCCCTGGATCTTTTTACTAGCTGACGCAAAAATGCTGACAACTATTACAGACCTTAATAGAATAATACCAAAAACAATTAAAAATTGTTCCCAACTCTGATCAATTCCGAAATAAAATAGTAATCCAATACCTGCTATCCAGAATAAAGCATGTGAAAATGAGAAAAATCCAATTTTTTGTTTGTCTCCAGATCGATAATACCTTCCAGCATGGAGGTGTCTCTTTTTCTGCACCAAATATTCTTTATAAGTATTTTTAGGTTTTGAGGTCGTGTTTGCCTCAGGGTCTAAAACTATAGCGGTATTTTTACCAGTAGCATATTGATTTACGAATAAATCATCATCACCGCCGTTTATATGCCAAAATCCCCTAAACGCTTTCACTTCCATAAAGAAGTTTTTACGGTAACAAAGGTTTCTGCCTACTCCCATAAAAGGAGCTTTCCATAATCCAAATGACATGTAGTATAAGGCAGTCATTAAAGTTTCGAATTGAATCCAATTATTTAGAAATCCTTTGGCTTTTTCATACCCGGAAAAACCTATTGCAAAAGTTTTTCCTTCTTGACGCACTGGTGTAGTCATTTTTCTGATCCATTGATCAGAATTTGGAACACAATCAGCATCAGTTAATAAAATGATATCATTTTTAGAAACTTTTATCCCTAATGTGATTGCAAACTTTTTTGCCGTTACATGGCTAGGAGTGTACTTGATAGTGACAGATCTTAATCTTGGATAGATGTTCATCATTTCCTCGAGAAGCCTCTTGGTTCTGTCGGTCGATCTATCATTAACAATCATCACATCAAAGTTGGGATAATCCTGTTCGAAAAGTCTAGGTATTAGTGTTTTAAGGTTTTGGAATTCATTATGAGCTGAAATTAAAACAGTAACCCCTTCTTCTTTTTGGGGATCTGATTGAGCCTTTTTAGGCTTAGAAAAAGCAGTACGGCCAAATATAACAATCAGGTAAATGACCTGAATCAATATTCCTATACCGAAGAAAAACCAAAGTAAAAATAGGCCCATAGGTCAGTTTTGCTGGGCAAATATAAAATCAAATTCAGCAACTCATTTAAGAATAAGCGTATATTTTTGTACCCTGTATCTTTCAAATTGAAGATTGGTTCTATCAATCTTCGTTTTAACTTATGAAGTTTACCCTATCTCATCAAGATTCTAAAAGTAAAGCCAGAGCTGGAGTTGTAAAAACTGACCATGGAGAAATAGAAACGCCGATTTTCATGCCTGTGGGAACAGCTGGATCTGTGAAGGCAGTTCATCAAAGAGAGTTACTGTATGATGTTAAGGCTGAAATAATACTTGGTAATACATATCACCTCTATCTGCGTCCCGGATTAAATGTATTAGAAAAGGCTGGAGGTCTGCATAAATTTAATGGTTGGTCGAAACCGATTCTTACAGATAGTGGAGGATATCAGGTTTTTTCTCTTTCTGGAACCAGAAAAATAAAAGAAGATGGTGTGATGTTTAAATCTCATATAGATGGATCTAAACATCATTTTACGCCAGAAAATGTTATGGATATTCAGAGATCCATTGGAGCTGATATCATCATGGCTTTTGATGAGTGTACACCTTATCCTTGTGAATATGGATATGCTCGTGAATCCATGGAAATGACCCATAGGTGGTTGAACCGCTGTATTGAGCGTTTTGATTCCACAGAAGGAAAATATGGTTATAACCAGACGTTATTTCCAATTGTGCAGGGATCCGTTTATAAAGATTTGAGAAAGCAAAGTGCGGAATTTATTGCCTCCACCAATCAAGAAGGAAATGCGATCGGTGGGCTCTCTGTAGGAGAACCTGCTGAGATGATGTATGAAATGACCGAATTAGTGACTGATATTCTTCCATCTGAAAAACCAAGATATCTTATGGGAGTAGGGACTCCCGCAAATATTTTAGAATGCATTGCCTTGGGTGTCGACATGTTTGATTGTGTCATGCCAACAAGGAATGCACGAAATGGGATGTTATTTACTTCAGAGGGAATTATCAATATTCGAAATGAAAAGTGGAAAGAAGATTTTTCTGCAATTGATCCTGCGATTGGAGGACATGTAAGTACCTTTTATTCCAAGGCATATTTGAGACATCTGGTAATCAGCAAAGAGATTTTGGCAGCCCAAATTGCCAGTATTCATAACCTAAGTTTTTATCTTTGGCTAGTAAAACAAGCCAGAGAACATATCCTTGCTGGAGATTTTGCCGTTTGGAAAGATCAAATGGTCAAGAAAGTAAGTACCAGACTCTAATTCATGAAACTTCTCGATAAGCTAATCATAAAGGATTTTTTAAAAACCTACTTCTTCGTAGTAGTGATGTTGATCCTGATTGTATTGGTGTTGGATTTTACAGAAAAGAACGATACTTATATCAGGAATTCTGTTCCTTCAAGAGAGGTTTTGAAATACATGGGAAACTATGGGTTGTATTTGAATAATCTTCTGACACCAATTACCGTTTTTATTTCGGTGATTTTCATTACCTCTAAAATGGCTGGAAGGACAGAGATTATTGCCATTTTGAGTAGTGGGGTTAGTTTTCCCAGACTTTTAAGACCCTTTATTTTTGCGGCGATGATGATTGGAGGGGTTAGTTTCCTGTTAAATGGCTGGGTTTTGCCGGTTGCAACTGAAGGTGTCACAAAATTCAGGATTACCTATTTAGAAAAAACTAAAACATCCACAGACCCAAATATTCATATTAAAGTTGGACCAGATTCTTATGCCTATTTGAGTAGATTTTACAAGACTGGAAATACGGGGTATCAATTTACCCTCGAAACCATAAGAGATGGTGAATTACTTGCAAAGCTGTCTTCTGATAGGATTGAATGGGATACTGCCAAAAATGCTTGGACCTTAAGAAATTGGCGACTTAGAGAATTGAAGGATAGGAAGGAAATTTATACAGTTGGAGAGAAACTCGACACGACTTTATCGATTACTCCTCAGGATTTTGACCTTCCAAGCAATCACCATGAAACTTTGAAATTGCCTGAATTAGGAAGACAAATTAGAATTCTTGAAGATAGGGGCGCTGACAACGTAGCATTCTATAAAATTGAGAGATATGTAAGGTTTATGTCTCCATTTGCTGCAATAATATTGACTTTTATAGGGGTAATTATGTCTGCCCGCAAAACTCGAGGAGGCTCAGGCTTTCAGATTGCGATGGGATTTTTATTGGCATTTATTTATATCTTACTCTTTATTCTTTCTAGAACCTTTGCAGAAAATGGAGCTGAGTTTCCGATTTTCGCAGTCTGGCTTCCCAATATTATTTTTGCTTTGACTGGATTGGTTTTATATAAAACTGTACCTCGCTAAATGACAGGTTCAATCAAGGATTACCTGATGCTTCATTTTATAGTTCTGATATGGGGTTTTACTGCCATTTTAGGATTACTGATCAGTTTACCTTCTATCGAACTAGTTTTCTACAGAACCTTGATCGCTTCTATAGGTGTAGCATTTCTTTTTCTATTTAAAAAAGAATCGCTGCTTATTGCTCCAAAGGATATGCTGAAGGTAACTGCAACAGGCCTTATCATCTCGGTTCACTGGATTCTTTTCTTTTGGTCTGCAAGAGTTTCAACTGCTTCTGTTTGCCTAGCCGGGATGGCTACCACTTCACTTTGGACGGCTTTTGTTGAGCCTGTTTTCAATAAATCTAAAGTAAAATGGTATGAAGTAGCTTTAGGTTTAATGGTGATTTCAGGGCTTTTAGTCATTTTTAGTTTTGAAAGCGGCTATTGGCTAGGGCTTTTTATGGCCTTGGCCTCAGCGTTTTTGGCCGCAGTATTTTCTGTTATCAATGGAAGATTAACCCAAAAGCATAGTCCTTATCAGATTACTTTTTATGAAATGGCAGGAGCCTGTTTTTTTTCAGCCTTATTTATGCCCATTTATTCTCAATTCATAAGTCAGGATGGACTAAAAATGAATTGGGAAGGCAATGATTGGTTTTGGCTATTAATTCTTGGAGGTGTTTGTACCGTTTACGCTTTTTCGGTGTCAGTTGAACTTATGAAAAGGTTGTCTGTCTTTACAATTAACCTGACCATTAATTTAGAGCCGGTTTATGGAATTATTTTAGCTGTTCTGGTTTTTGGGGAAAGTGAAAAAATGACGCCTCAGTTTTACCTTGGAACTTCCATTATCTTGGTTTCAGTCTTATCATATCCAGTTTTTAATTATTTCAATAGGAGGAGAAAATCCAAAAGGATGTCAGGAATCAATTAAGTTTTATTTCGACTTACAGCATGGCTTCGAAAACAAAATAGTCTTTATCCCAATTCATTTTCTTCGGAACATTCTCAAATAAACCAAAAACGGAAGATCCTGAACCCGACATGGAGGCATAATAAGCGCCATTTAGATAGAGTTTGTTTTTGATGGCCTCAATCTCTGGGTGATTATGAAAAATGCTGGCTTCGAAGTCATTTATAAGCTCATTTTTCCATCTTGTTTTATCGCTTAAAACCGCTTCTAGTTTTGACTTTGGCGGAGCTGGAGTTACTCCTGCATAGGCTTCTTTAGTGCCAATGTGTATACCAGGATTAATTAAAATTAAGTGCGTCCCTCTCAGATCAAGGGATATTTTTTCTAATATCTCACCTCTCCCTTTTGCTATTTTAGGTGTGTTTTCTATAAAAAAGGGACAATCACTACCAAGAGTAGAAGCGTATTCTTCCAGAAAGAAATCATCTAAAATCAAGTCAAAAAGGTTATTCATTAAATTCAATGAAAAAGCGGCATCAGCGGATCCACCTCCTAATCCTGCTCCCATAGGGATATTTTTATGTAGGTGAATGTCTACATTTGGTAGATTTGAGAAATCCTTTTTTAGCAATTGATAAGCTTTCAGGATCAAATTATCTTTAGAGTCTCCAGGAATTAAAAGGCCAGTTGAATTCCAAGAAGATTTTTTGTTGTTTACGATAATTTCCAAAGCATCAAAAAGCGGAATGGGGTACATGCAAGTTTCTATTTCGTGATAACCATCATTTCTTTTCGAAGTAATGTGGAGGCCTAAATTGATCTTGGCATTTGGAAAGCAAATCATAAGGTTGAATTGGATTTGCTCAAAAATAGAAGTTTATTATTATGCTTAATCATGTTTATTAATTTTTAGATTTTTCCCAAATCTCCATTCTTTTTGAAAGAAATGTTGCTTTGAGTAGATTCTCTTAAATAGATGTATGAGATTTTTAATTTTTTTTGCCAATAATTGAAATCAGTACAAAATTTTGAATTTTGAAAAAACGGCAAATCTATTTGTTAAAAAAGGGTGTATATTGAAGCATTATTAGAATAAAAAATTATAAAAATTGATTTTACTTATATAAAATATATCACAATTGCTCATCAAGTAAAATTAAATATTGTAAGTCTGAATTTTCAGTTTTAAGTTTGTCTTGTAATAAAAATCGAATTAAAGAAAACTTCGACATAACTATGTATAAAGTAGTCATTTTGCTAAGCTTAATTATTCTCATTGGATGTTAAAAGTGAGGCACTAGACTATTTATAATGAATTAACGAAATCTAAAGTGCCTCACTAAACCTGAGGCACTTTTTTTTACACACCAATATGACCCTGAAAAAACACAGTTGGGAAATCAGCGAGAATCCAGAGCATCCAGCCGGAATGGCTATGTTGTACGCTACGGGTATGAGCGACAAAAAGATGAAACAGCCTTTTGTGGGGATAGCAAGTTGTGGCTATGAAAGTAATCCCTGCAATATGCATCTCAATGACTTTGCCGGTCTGATCAAAGCCTCCTCTCAGGAGCATGATCTGACCGGTTTAGTTTTTAATACCATTGGTATATCCGATGGAACATCAATGGGTACACTTGGGATGCGCTATTCTCTGGTTTCCAGAGAAATCATTGCAGATTCTATTGAGTCTTTTATTATAGGTCACTCCTTTGATGCATGCATTGCTGTCGCCGGTTGTGATAAAAATATGCCGGGTGCTTTGATGGGGATGATCCGTACCAATCGTCCTTCAATTTTACTTTATGGCGGGACAATTGCTTCCGGGCATTATAAAGGGGAAAAATTGAATATTGTTTCAGCTTTCGAAGCTTTTGGTAAGCGTGTTAATGGAAATATTTCGGACGAAGATTATGATGGCGTGATCCGAAATGCATGCCCTGGAAAAGGTGCTTGTGGAGGTATGTATACCGCTAATACTATGTCATCTGCCATAGAAGCAATGGGTATGTCCCTGCCTTATTCAGCTTCTTATCCGGCAAATTCCCCAGAGAAGCTGAGAGAGTGTGCTGAGGTAAATAAATACATGAAGATTCTTTTAGAAAAGGATATCAAACCAAGCGATATTATTTCCAGAAAGAGTATTGAAAATGCTGTGACTTGCGTGATAGCACTTGGAGGAAGTACAAATGCAGTAATGCATATCATTGCGATAGCAAGAACTGCAGGGGTAGATTTTACAATTGAAGATTTTAAGGAGATAAATGCTAAAACTCCAATGATAGGTGATTTTAAGCCATCAGGTAAGTTTATGATGGAGGATCTTCATGAGCAAGGTGGTCTGCCGGCCTTTATGAAATATATGCTAGATAAAGGGTTTTTACATGGAGGTTGTATGACAGTTACTGGAAAAACTTTGGCAGAAAACCTTGAAAACATAGAGGCTATTACACCTTCTTTGGTCAATGTAATTCATCCTTTAGAAAAACCTATTAAGGCCACGGGACACTTATGCGTGCTTTCAGGAAATCTTGCCCCGGAAGGAGCAGTTGCGAAAATCACAGGAAAAGAAGGGAGTTCCTTTACAGGCCCAGCGCATGTATTTGATTCCGAGCAGGATGCAAATGATGCGATCAGAGACCATAAAATAGAAAAAGGTGAAGTAATTGTAATAAGAAATATTGGACCAAAAGGTGGTCCAGGAATGCCAGAAATGTTAAAGCCTACTTCCATGATTATTGGAGCAGGGCTTGGATCTGATGTGGCATTAATTACGGATGGCAGATTTTCCGGTGGTACACATGGTTTCGTTGTGGGACATGTTACTCCTGAAGCATTTAGCGGAGGTCCGATAGGATTAGTAGAGAACGGAGACGTCATTACTATTGATGCAGATAATTTAAAACTTTCTGTTGCAGTTTCAGATGAAGAGTTTTCAGAAAGAAAGAAAACCTGGAAACCAAAAGAAATTTCTGATTTACAGGGTACATTGAAAAAATACAATAAACTTGTTGCCACAGCATCTGAAGGTTGCGTGACAGATAAATTTTAAGCCTATGAAAGACTTGATGATTCGAGGAGCCGATATCGTAGTCAAAACACTCATAGAGGAGAATGCCGAAATCATATTCGGATATCCTGGAGGGGCGATTATGCCAGTGTATGATGCGCTGTATGATTACCACGATAAAATTAAACATGTCCTTACACGTCATGAGCAAGGAGCTATACATGCTGCCCAAGGATATGCTAGAGTTTCAGGGAAAGTCGGAGTTTGTTTGGCTACATCTGGACCAGGAGCAACAAATTTGATTACAGGTTTGGCTGATGCCCTGATAGATAGCACACCTTTAGTATGTATTACTGGCCAAGTGGCGGCGCATTTGTTGGGAACTGATGCTTTTCAGGAAACAGATATGGTGGGGATCTCCATGCCATGTACAAAGTGGAATATTCAGGTTAGATCCGCTGAAGAAATAGCCCCCGCAATTGCGAAAGCATTTTTCATTGCCAGATCGGGTAGGCCGGGCCCTGTTTTAATTGACATTACAAAAAATGCACAAACTGATTTTGGCGAATTTAATTATGTGCCATGTTTAGGTTTTAGGTCTTATCAGACAAAAATTGAAATAAATAGAGATGATGTACAAAAAGCAGCAGAAGTAATCGATGCTGCTGAAAGGCCATATGTTTTATTTGGTCAAGGTGTCGTTTTGGGAAAAGCAGAAACTGAGTTTAAAGCTTTTTTGGATAAAACAGGAATTCCCGCGGCATCAACTCTTTTAGGATCTGGAGCACTTCCACAAGATCATCCAAATTTTGTAGGAAAGCTTGGGATGCATGGAAACTATGCACCTAACCTATTGACAAACCAATGTGATGTATTAATTGCTGTGGGGATGAGGTTTGATGATCGCGTAACAGGGGATGTGAAGCGATATGCCAAGCAGGCTAAAATCATTCATTTAGAGCTTGACCCAGCAGAAATCAGTAAAACAGTAAAATCTCATTATTCCATTCTGGGTGATTGTAAAGATAGTTTAGCATTATTGACAGAAGCAGTTTCTCAAAATTCTCATGAAGAATGGTTGGAGAAGTTCCGAGAATTGGAAAGAGAGGAGAATGCAGCTGTTGTTCAGCATGATATTACTCCTACCAAAGTTGGGCTTACCATGGGAGAGGTAATTCATCAAGTAAACCAGTATAAAGCAGATGATGCAGTCTTGGTAACTGATGTGGGTCAGCATCAAATGATTGCATGGAGGTATTTCAATTATAAAAAGTCACGTACACAAGTAACTTCAGGTGGTTTGGGTACAATGGGCTTTGCATTACCTGCAGCACTCGGTGCTCAAATGTTTGATTTTTCAAGACAGGTAGTTTGTGTGGTTGGAGACGGAGGGATTCAAATGACTATTCAAGAATTTGGAACAATCATGCAAACTAAAGCTCCTGTAAAAGTAATCCTGCTCAATAATAATTATTTGGGTATGGTGAGACAATGGCAGCAAATGTTCTTTGATAAACGCTATTCATTTACCGAATTGGATAATCCTGATTTTGTGAAAATTGCAGAAGCTTATGGTATTAAATCTCAAAAAATCTCAGATAGATCTGATTTAAATGAAGCAATTGAGGATATGTTAATACATGATGGACCGTACTTCTTGGAAGTGGTGGTTGAAAAGGAAGACAATGTTTTCCCAATGATCGCAACGGGCTGTTCAGTAGAAGAGGTAAGATTAAGTTAACACCAGCCTATGAAACGTTACACTATTTTTGTGATTACCGAAAACTTTATCGGTATTCTCAACCGCATCACGATCATCTTTACAAGAAGAGGTATCAACATTGATGCGCTTACTGCCTCTGAGAGCAGAATTGAAGGTATTCACCGAATCACGATTGAGGTAACTGCCAGTGAGGATTCGGTTATCCAATTAGTTAATCAGATTGAAAAAATCATTGATGTGATCAAGGCATTTTATCATGAGGATGACGGAGTGGTGTATCAAGAGAT
Source organism: Algoriphagus sp. (assembly GCF_024642405.1). GTDB lineage: Bacteria > Bacteroidota > Bacteroidia > Cytophagales > Cyclobacteriaceae > Algoriphagus. The sequence continues at coordinate 36,419 of NZ_JAHEBC010000004.1, forward strand.
CGCCTTGTATAAAATTCCAGTTTCCAAACTGGACGGAGGACTTGAGAAAATCATTCGGCAGCATAATGCAAAAATAATAGCTGCAGAACCAGACTTTGTGGTACTTGAGTTGTCTGGACATAAAGAACAGACACAGGAGCTTCTCGAAATTCTTAAAGGATATGGACTCTTGGAATTCGCCAGGTCTGGAAGAGTAGCCGTAGCCAAAAGAATGCATACAATAGATAGTTACGTAAAATAAAATAAATCAAACCTATGAAATCGAGGTGTGCCAAAGACTTCTTGGAAGCTTCTTTGTTCATTTAGATTCCATGAGATCATCAAACAAATAATAAACTCATGAAATGGGTATTTGGGTAATAGGGGTGGTTTATTGCCATCCTGAAAACTCGAAAACCATTTATAATCAAATTTTAAGCACATGAAATTAAAATTCGGCACAGTAGAAGAGAATGTAGTTACCAGAGAAGAATTTCCTTTGGAAAAAGCTAGAGAAGTTCTAAAAGATGAAGTTATCGCAGTTTTAGGATATGGAGTTCAAGGGCCAGGTCAAGCTTTAAACCTTAAAGACAATGGTTTTAATGTAATTGTAGGCCAAAGAAAAGGTTCTAAAACTTGGGACAAGGCGGTTGCAGATGGCTGGGTACCAGGAGAAACTTTGTTTGAGCTGGAGGAAGCTTGTGAAAAAGGCACAATCCTTCAATTCCTTCTTTCTGATGCAGGTCAAATCGCTCTTTGGCCAACGGTTAAAAAACACTTAACTCCAGGTAAAGCATTGTATTTCTCTCATGGATTTGGAGTAACATACAAAGACAAAACAGGAATTATTCCACCTCCAGATGTAGACGTTATTTTGGTAGCTCCAAAAGGCTCTGGAACGTCCTTGAGAAGAATGTTTGTAGAAGGAAGAGGATTGAATTCTTCTTTTGCAATTTATCAGGATGGAACTGGCAAGGCAAAAGATAGAGTTATAGCTTTGGGTATCGGAGTTGGATCTGGATATTTATTTGAAACAGATTTCTACAGAGAAGTTACTTCTGATTTAACAGGAGAAAGAGGTACCTTGATGGGAGCTATTCAAGGTATTTTTGCAGCTCAATACGATGTATTGAGAGCAAATGGGCATACGCCATCAGAAGCTTTTAATGAGACAGTAGAAGAATTAACCCAATCTTTAATGCCACTAGTGGCAGAAAATGGAATGGATTGGATGTATGCTAATTGTTCAACCACTGCTCAAAGAGGTGCTTTAGACTGGTGGAAACCATTTAGAGATGCTACCAAACCAGTTTTCGAGGAATTATATAATAGTGTAAAATCAGGTAAAGAAGCTCAGAAGTCTATTGATTCAAATTCAAAAGATGATTACAGAGTGAAATTGGAAGCAGAATTGAAAGAATTACGAGATTCTGAAATGTGGCAGGCAGGTGCTGTCGTAAGACAATTGAGACCAGAGAACAATTAAACCTAAAACACAAGAAAAATGAGTGAAAAGCTATGGATATTTGATACAACCCTGAGAGATGGGGAGCAAGTGCCAGGGTGTCAGCTTAATACCCAGGAGAAAATTGTGGTGGCTAAAGCTTTGGAAGAACTAGGAGTAGATATTATTGAAGCTGGTTTTCCAATTTCAAGTCCAGGTGATTTTAACTCGGTAGTAGAAATTTCAAAAGCAGTTTCAAACCCTATCATTTGTGCCCTTTCAAGAGCAGTTGAGAAAGATATCGAAGTAGCAGCCCAGGCACTTAAGTATGCAAAGAAAGGTAGGATCCATACTGGAATCGGTGTGTCTCCTTACCATATCCAATATAAACTTCGGTCCACGCCTGAAGATATAATCAAGCGTGGAGTTGCAGCAGTTAAGTTTGCAAAGAAGTTTGTGGAAGATGTGGAGTTCTACGCAGAAGATGCAGGTCGCTCGGAGCCGGATTTCCTTTGTAAAATAATTGAAGAAGTAATCAAAGCAGGGGCAACTGTGGTAAATATCCCTGATACCACGGGATATTGTTTGCCTGAACAATACGGTGCAATTATTTCGAACTTGAAAAATAATGTCCCAAATATTGATAAAGCGATTATTGCTACGCATTGTCATAATGATTTGGGAATGGCAACAGCCAATACGGTTGCAGGTGTCCAAAAAGGTGCGCGACAAGTAGAAGTAACCATCAATGGAATAGGCGAAAGAGCAGGTAATACCTCCATGGAGGAAGTAGTAATGGCTATAAAGTGTCACAAGGATATACCTGTTCATACTGATATCGTCACTCCAAGAATTTACAAAACAAGTCGTTTGGTTTCTAAATTGATGAATATGCCTGTTCAACCCAATAAGGCGATTGTAGGGAGAAATGCTTTTGCGCATTCTTCTGGCATCCACCAAGATGGGGTTTTGAAGCATAGAGAAAATTATGAGATCATCGATCCAAAAGAAGTAGGTGTAGACGCGTCTACAATAGTCTTGACAGCAAGATCCGGTAGAGCTGCATTGAAGCATCATTTAGATGCTTTGGGTGTTGAACTAGAAGGGGAAGCTTTACGAGAAGTTTATGAATCTTTCTTGATACTTGCAGATAGCAAAAGAGATATTGGTAGAAAAGATCTGATGGGACTGGTAGGTAAGTTTTTGGAGGAATCAAATTTCATTGAACTTGGAACGGTTACTTATTCTTCGAATGGCACCATTCAAGCGAAAGTTTCCTTGACTATTGGAGATGAACCTTATACTGCTACTTCTCAAGGAAACGGCCCTGTTGATGCAGTACTAAAAGCAATTGACAAAATCGTTAAGCCTCAGGTGGATCTTGAAGAATTTTTGATACAGGCCATTACTCATGGTAGTGATGATGTAGCAAAAGTCCATATGAGATTAATCAAAGGGGATAAACCTTATTACGGATTTTCATCCAACACAGACATAGTATTGGCTTCTGCACAAGCTTTTGTCGATGCTCTAAACAAAATACCAGTCAAAGAATATACGACTGCATAAAATCATGGAAAAGACTACATTATTTGATAAAATCTGGGATGCTCACGTAGTGAAATCGGTTCCAGGTGGACCAGATGTGTTCTTCATTGATAAACATTTTATCCATGAAGTAACTTCACCGGTTGCATTCCTGAATTTGGAAAAACGCGGTGTGACAGTAAAATACCCTCATCGTACTATTGCTACTCCAGATCATAACGTTCCTACTATTCATCAGGATCAGACGATTAAAGACAAACTTTCCCGCATGCAAGTGGAGAGGTTACGTGATAATTGTAAAAAATATGGGATTGAATTACATGATTTAGGTTCTGCTCATCACGGTATTGTTCACGTAATCGGACCAGAGTTGGGGATTACTCAACCGGGAATAACAATTGTCTGTGGAGATAGTCATACTTCCACTCATGGAGCTTTCGGTGCAATAGCATTTGGAATTGGTACATCTGAAGTGGAAATGGTTTTAGCAACGCAATGTATCATGCAGTCTAAGCCAAAGAAAATGAGAATCACCATTGATGGTGTGCTGGGAGCCGGTGTTACTTCTAAAGACATTATTCTTTACATCATTGCAAAAATTTCTGCAGCTGGAGCTACAGGTTATTTTGTGGAATATGCTGGTTCGGCAATACGAGGCCTTTCCATGGAAGCTAGAATGACCATTTGCAATATGTCAATTGAGATGGGTGCAAGAGGTGGTTTGATAGCTCCGGATGAAACGACTTTCAACTACCTGAAAGGCAAACAATATTCTCCATCTGGTGAAGCTTGGGATCAGGCTGTAGCAGAATGGTCTAAATTGAAAACAGACGATGGAGCAGTTTTCGATAAAGAATATACGTTTGATGCAGCTGATATCGAACCAATGATAACCTATGGTACAAATCCTGGAATGGGAATCAAAGTCAAAGGTAATATCCCAACCACAGAGGGTATGGAAGGTAGTAACAAAACTTCTTACCTGAAATCATTGGAATACATGGGCTTTGCTCCTGGAGAACCAGTGAAAGGAAAGAAAGTGGATTACGTTTTCGTTGGTTCTTGTACGAACGGTCGAATCGAGGACATTCGCTCTGTTGCAGCTTTTGTTAAAGGGCATAAGAAAGCAGATAACATCACTGCTTGGATTGTTCCAGGATCTAAAGAAGTGGAAAAAATGGCTCATGAAGAAGGATTGGTAAAGATCCTTGAAGAGGCAGGATTTGAATTAAGACAACCGGGATGTTCTGCTTGTCTTGCGATGAATGACGATAAAATTCCATCTGGCAAGTATGCAGTTTCTACTTCAAATAGAAACTTTGAGGGTCGTCAGGGACCTGGAGCAAGAACCATGCTCGCATCTCCTTTGACTGTTGCAGCAGTTGCTGTAACTGGTATGATTACAGATCCTCGAGAAGTATTTCAATCCTAAAAAGAAAAGAAAATGGCGTACGATAAATTTACTGTTTTGACGAGTACTGCAGTTCCATTGCCAGCGGAAAATGTAGATACTGACCAAATTATCCCTGCTCGTTTTTTGAAAGCGACGGAGCGCGAAGGGTTTGGAGATAACCTTTTCCGAGACTGGAGATACGATGTGGAAGGAAATCCTAAAAAGGATTTTGTTTTAAATGATCCCACTTTCTCTGGTAAAATTTTAGTTGCAGGAAAGAATTTTGGATCAGGATCGAGTCGAGAACACGCAGTTTGGGCTATTTATGATTATGGATTTAGATGCGTTGTTTCAAGCTTCTTTGCTGATATCTTCAAAAATAACTGTCTGAATATTGGTGTTTTGCCAGTGACAGTTTCTCCTGAGTTTGCTGATAAATTATTGGATTCAATCACAAAAGATCCTTCTACAGAAATTGAAGTAAGTATTCCTGCTCAAACAATCACACTTCTTGCAACTGGGCAATCAGAATCATTTGATATTAATTCTTACAAAAAGGATAACATGCAGAATGGTTTTGATGATATCGACTACTTACTAAATATGGAGTCTGAGATCGACGAGTTTGAAAAAACGAGATAAAATTTGATGAATCATCAGAGACGCATAGAAATAATGGATACAACCCTGAGGGATGGTGAACAAACCTCAGGCGTTTCCTTTTTGCCTTCTGAAAAGCTACAGATTGCTAAATTACTTTTGGAGGAACTCCGGGTAGATAGAATCGAGGTAGCATCGGCTCGCGTTTCTGACGGTGAGCTGGAGGGAGTACAAAAAATCACCCATTGGGCAGCTGAAAAAGGCTATTTAGATCGTGTGGAGGTTTTGGGTTTTGTAGATACTCCTGCATCTGTTAACTGGCTGATTCAAGCTGGTGCCAAAGTAATGAATCTTTTGACTAAAGGTTCATTAAATCATCTGACACATCAGCTCAAGAAGACTCAAGAGCAGCATTTTTCTGATATTGCCCAAAGTATTGCACATGCTCAGGAAAACGGGATAGATGTCAATATCTATCTTGAAGACTGGAGTAATGGGATGCGGAATTCAAAAGATTACACAATGGATCTTATTGAATTTCTTTCAAAACAACCAGTGAAGCGAATCATGCTTCCGGATACCTTGGGTCTGCTTTCTCCTGAGGAAACCAAAATCTACATCGGAGAAATAACAAACAAATATCCCTCCGTCCACTTTGATTTTCATGCACACAACGATTACGATCTTTCTGTGGCCAACGTCATGGAAGCAATTTTGAATGGAATTTCTGGAATTCATACCACCGTAAACGGTTTGGGGGAAAGAGCTGGTAATGCACCATTGGAATCAGTGATCGCAGTAATCAAAGATTTTACTGATTTGGATATCAATATCCATGAACAGAAAATCTACCGAGTAAGCAAACTAGTGGAGCAATTCTCTGGTCAACATATTCCCGCAAATAAACCTGTAGTAGGTGAAAATGTATTTACGCAGACTGCCGGTATCCATGCGGATGGAGACAACAAAAAGAACCTTTATTTCAATGAT